>NZ_JBFUJW010000002.1:0-482559 GCF_056555145.1 Mycolicibacterium sp. P4_G11 | reverse complement strand
CGCCATCCGTCAGGCCCGCTGTAGAAGGTTTTGAGTAGGTGGTGTTTTCGGCATTTCGGGCTGAGGTTGCCCGGATGGGTGGGCCCGGCGGGCCAGGGAATCGTGTGGTCGACATCGCAGGCGGTCGCGGGCTGATCGCAGCCAGGGAACATGCACGTCATGGCGCGCATCCGGACGAACTCATCCATGGCGGTCGAGGGCCGGTACCGGGTCACCCCGGCCAGATCAGTACCCCTGGCGACGGTGCGGACTTTGGCGCCGCGGGCCACCAGGTCAGCCAACTGCGCTGGAGGTATCACCGGGCCGCCGACCATGTAGCCGACGGGTGTGCGCACCGGAGCCGGGACCGTGGCGGCTGCTGGCGCGGGAACGGGCGCCGGGACCGGTGCCGCTTCGGGCGCGGTCTCGTGCTCCGACTCCGGTGCCGGTGCTGGGGCCGGGGTTTTGTACGGCGTGGTGGCCGGCTGCGGATCGCTCACCGGTGCGGGCTCGGACGCCGGCGTCGGCACGGCTTCGGGCTCAGGCTGGGGTGCAGGAGGCATGGGAGCCAGGGGCGCGGCCGGGTCACCGCTGAGCAGCGGATCGGCCACCGGCGCGGGGAGCGCATCGGTGAGTACGTGGATCACCACTGCCGTGGCGCGGGCATCGGGCCCGGCGGCTGGGCACTCGGGGTTGCCGCATTGGCACGCCAACCGATCCCCACGCGCGGCCAGCACACCCAGAGCGTCGGCACGGCGCTGCCCGAACGTGCGGGGATCGTTGTCGCATACTTGCCGGGCGAGTTCGGTCAGTACTCGATCCAGTAGTTCGGCGTCGGTGGCCAGCAGGGCACCCCAGATGGAGGCCACCCCGGTGTCGTCGTCGGGTTTGCCGACCCCGACCCCACGGCGCCGGGCCGCGGATCGCACTTTGAGGACCGCAGCCGGATCGAATTTCTGCACCCAGCCGTCGATCTTCTTCTCGATCTTCTTGCGGGACAGGCCCGCCCACTCTGACAGCGCCCCGGCCAGCGCGGCATCGATCACCGCCATCAGGTTCGGGTCCTCGACCAAGCGGGTACGCCAACAGATCAGGCCCACCGTCCGCGCGGATACCCCGCCGTCGGCGAATACCGCCGCTACCCGCGGTAGCCGGTACCGCAACGCGATCGCCACCGACAACTGCCCCGACGCTTCCTTCGGACCAATCCCCAGCGCGGCACCGACCTCCGCGCAGGCCGCATCCCAGCCATCGCAGGCCCACCACTGCCGATCACCCTGATTGTCGACCCGCAGCTCCACCAGATCCGCGATCGCCACGAACCGGCCGGACGCGGCCACCGCTTCCACCCGCGCATAATGCGCCATCGCATCGACCGTCGAGGCATCGCGCACGAGGACTCCCGTGCCACCGATACCACAATGATCGAACATGTGTTCGAGTCTATCGGAAGGATCTGACACGTGCCACAACAGAATTCGAGCCTGTGGATAACGTGCTCAGTTGCCCTGACGCCCGCTCAAGCCTCAGGTCGCCACGGCGCTCGTCGAATCCGGGATGCATCGGAGTCGGCCGCGCGATGCGGCCGACCCCGAGCGTCGCGGTGAATCAAGCAGTGATGTCGAAAGCGTCCCGGATGCTCTCGCGGGTGACGGTGATCTGGGCTTCGACCGCTTCGCGGGCCGACGTGGCGGTGGTGCGCAGCTCGCCCCATTCGCGGCCGGCGACCTCGCGCACGTCGTCGGCGCCCTGGGCGGCGGTGCCGGCCACGGTGAACAGTCCGTCCACGGCGGTCGCGGTCAAAGCGCCCTGGGCGCGAACCAGCGAGCCGGCCACGTGCGAGGCGCCGGCGATGATCGCGTTCGGGCCGACGGCGTTGCGGCCGACGTATTCACCTACGGCGCTGCGGATGTCGCGACCCGACTCGGCCAGCACGTCCTGAACGGCCGAGCCGGTCTCGGTCACCGCATCCGGCAGGGTAGCGCCGTCGCGCACCGACGAGAGCACCTTGGCCGGAGATTCGACGACGGCCTCGGCGGCCGCGGAGGTGGCGCTGACGAGCTGACGGGTGAGGCTGTGGCCGGCGTCGAGCTGACGCTCCAGCACACCGCTCAGCACCTCGCGGATGGCGAGACCGGTGTTGGTCTCCTCTTCGGCGGCGTCAGCGGCCTCGACGAGCTCGGCCTCGATGACCTGCCCGTTCGCGGTGTCGTTGGTGGTGGGGGTTTCGGTGATGGTCATGATTGCTCCTGGGGGACGCGGAAAGCCGGTAGCCGCAATTGAACTCCGCGCCACCGAACCCAAGGTGACGGTCAAGTGGCCGGCAGTCACCGGCGGCATGACGTCCTACCCGGTGCTGAACTACACCCAGTACGGCACGCGGGCCCGGTACTGCCGCATCGCGATCGCGGCGACGATCCAGCCCAGGATGGTCAACGTGATCACCACGACCCAGTGCCGCAGTTCCTGAGGTTCACCCAACAGCGGCGCGCGGACGATGTCCACGTAGTGCAGAAGGGGGTTCAGCTCAATGATTTTCGCCCACGTGCCCGCGCCCTGGAGGCGCAGCGTCTGGTCGTTCCAGATGATCGGGGTGATGTAGAACAGCAGCTGCACCAGGCTCGCCAGCAGCGGGCTGATATCCCGGTAGCGGGTCGCCAGGATGCCGAAACACAAGGCGACCCAGACACAGTTGGCGACGATCAGGGCCAGGGCCGGGATCACCGACAGGTCGGCCCAGGACCACGGCTTCGGGAAGATGATCGCGATGATCACGAAGATGATGATGTTGTGCGCGAAGAGCAGCACCTGGCGCCACACCAAGCGGTAGACATGCACCGACAGTGGTGTCGGAAGTTGTTTGATGAGGCCCTCATTGGCGATGAACACATCGGCGCCTTCGAGGATCGACGCGTTGATCAGGTTCCAGATGATCAGGCCCAGCGTCACATAGGGCAGGTGCTCGGCCAGCGGGAGGTGGAACAGCTGGGAGTACAGGCCGCCCAGCGCCACGGCCATGGTGCCGGTGGCGATGGTGATCCAGATGGGACCGAGCACCGAGCGCCGGTAGCGCTGCTTGATGTCCTGCCAGCCCAGGTGCAGCCAGAGTTCGCGCTTGCCGAAGCCGCTCACCAGGTCGCCCCAAGCGCGGCGCAGCGTTTTGGACTGCGCGGCCGCGTCGGTGAACGTCATCGCTGTCCTCCTGAAATGGGTCCGCCCGAACCGGGCCGGCTGAACTTCTCGTCTCGTCCCAAGCGGCGCAATCGCATCCAGTCGCGCAGCCCCGCCGGATCCCGACGGGTGATCAGGAAGTACCAACCGAACCGCACCCACTCCTGGGGGACCAGCTTGCGCATACCCGGCTGGGACTGCAGATATCCGCGGTTGCGGTAGGTGAAATAGCGCTTGGTGGCGTCGTCGGGGTACTGCGTGTGCATGCGGCCGCCGAGGATCGGCTTGAACTCGTCGGAGCCCTGCGGGTGCAGGTACACCGCGTCCAGACAGGTGCCGAACGGCAGGCCGGAGCGGACCAGCCGGCGGTGGACCTCAACCTCGTCGCCGCGGACGAACAGCCGGATATCCGGTACGCCAACGGCTTCCAGTGTCGCGGCCCGGAACAGTGCGCCGTTGAACAGTGACGCGATGCCGGGGAGCAAGTCGACCCCGGCGTCCTTATCGACCTGCAACTCGGAGACGTACCGCCGCCACACCAGCCCGCGGCGCAACGGAAAGGCCAGCCGTGCAGGCTCGTTCAGGTCGCACACCATGGGCGACACCTCGGCCAGGTCGTGCTTCGCCGCGCAGTTCAACAGTGTCGCGAGGACCGACGAATCGGCGGGACGCCCGTCGTCGTCGGCCAGCCACACCCACTCGGCGCCCAGTGCTAGCGCGTGCAGGATGCCCAGCGCGAAACCGCCTGCGCCGCCGAGGTTTCGGGCCGAACCGAGGTACGTGGTCGCGACCGGTTGGGATTCCACCAAGGTCCGCACCGCGGGGTCGTTGTCGTTGTCGACGACGATCACGTGATCGGGCAGCCGAGTCTGGGAGCACACCACGGCAAGGGATTTCGCCAACAACTCCGGTCGCCGGTGGGTCACGATGACCGCGCACAACATGTCGGTCACGTCTGACGCTCGCGCTCGTTCTCTTCGAGTACCTCGCGCACGTGCCGTGCCGCGTCGTCGCCCTCGTAGGCGCGGACGACGTCCTCGATGCCGCCCGTCATCCGGATGGTGCCGTGGTCGACCCACATCGCGGTTTGGCACAGCCGGGCCAGGAATTCATTGGAATGGCTTGCGAACACCAGGATTCCGGAGCGTTCCACCAGGGCTTGCAGCCGGGTGCGGGCCTTCTTCAAGAACTCCGCGTCGACGGCGCCGATGCCCTCGTCGAGCAGCAGGATCTCGGGATCGATGCTGGTGACCACGCCCATCGCCAAGCGCACGCGCATACCCGTTGAGTAGGTGCGCAGCGGCATCGACAGGTAGTCGCCGAGTTCGGTGAACTCGGCGATCTCGTCGACCTTGGCTTCCATCTGCTTGCGGGTCTGGCCGAGGAACAGTCCGCGGATGATGATGTTCTCGAACCCGGAGATCTCGGGGTCCATGCCGACACCCAGGTCGAACACCGGGGCCACCCGGCCGCGCACCGTCGCCGAACCGCGTGTCGGTTCGTAGATGCCCGACAGCAGGCGCAGCAGCGTCGACTTGCCGGCGCCATTGTGCCCGACCAGTCCCACCCGGTCGCCCATGTTGAGCGACATGGTGATGTCTCGAAGTGCTTCGATCACAACGACATTCGACTCATTGCGGTTGATCCCGCCACCGGCCTTGCCGAGGAATGCCTTCTTCAGCGATCGGGACTTCGCGTCGAAGATCGGGAATTCGACCCACGCGTTCTGTGTGGAGATATGCGGTTCGGACACGGTCTACAGGTACTGGCCGGTGCCGGACTGGAACGGGCCACGACCGCCGTCGGCCCCGGGCGGCAGTGCGCCCTGGCGCATCTGCTCGAGCTGTGCGCGGGCCGCCATCTGCTGGGCGAACAGGGCCGTCTGAATACCGTGGAACAGACCTTCGAGCCAGCCGACCAGCTGGGCCTGCGCGATGCGCAGCTCGGCGGCCGACGGCACCTTGTCCTCGGAGAACGGCAGCGACAGCCGCTCCAACTCTTCGGTCAGCTCGGGAGCCAGGCCGTCTTCGAGCTCCTGGATGCTCGACCGGTGGATGTCGCGCAAGCGGTTTCGGCTGGCCTCGTCCAGCGGCGCGGAGCGTACTTCCTCCAGCAGCTGCTTGATCATGGTGCCGATCCGCATCACCTTGGCCGGCTGCTCGACCAGGTCGGTCAGCGATTTGCCTTCGTCGCCCTGGTCGGGGTCCTGCTCAAGGTCCCCGCCCAATGCCAGGTCCCCGCCGATGACCTCGATGTTGTCGTCGTCGTCTTCTGGTTTCAGCGTCATGCCTGCACTGTTCCTATCTGTTCGCCGGTGCGGCGGTGTCGCCGCGCCACTCGTAGATGCGGGACCGCCCATTGTCGTAGATCTTCGCCCACGACTTCGACTTATCCAGCGACACTAGTCCGTCGGGCATGACGAACCCTTTGACCACGGTTGAGCTGGTGATCACGTATCGGATGTTCAGGGCACGCACGGCCTGCGCGATCCGCGGATCGGTATCGGCGTCGTCGGCGTAGGCCCAGAAGATGAAGCGGTTGTAGCCCGGGCCCTGCTGCTGCGGATAGTCGTAGTGGGTCCACAGCGGGTGCAGGCCGGCGACCGCATACATCCAGGACGTGCCGTCGGTGTTCGCGTTGCCGATCAAGGTGTCCTTGGCGCCGGGCAGCGTCGCCAGGTAGGCGAAGGCCTCGAGGTTCTTGTCGTTGACCATGATTCGGTCGTACTTCTGGCCGATCAGATAGCGGTGCCGCGGGAAGTAGTGCCAGGCCAGTCCGACGCTGGAGACGAGGAGCAGCGCCGCGGCGGTGACGGCCCAGAACCGTTCGGTGCGGGGTGCCCGTTTCTGCAGCCAGTCGACGACGAACTTGACGATGGCGAACAACGCGATCCCGGCGAATGGGGTGATCAGCAGGGTCACCACGGCCGACAGGCGGCGCGGGTCGCTGTAGTAGAGGTCGGCGTATGCCCCGATCAGCGCACCGATCGGCCCGCCGAACGGCGCACCGGAATGCACGATCGCGACCATCAGCCCCACCCAGACCACCGCCGGCCACCAGACGCGTTTGAGCAGCAGGATCAGCCCGCCGATGGCGCCGAGCGCGATCAGCATGTTCTGAATCGGGTAGTCGTTGAGGTGCCGCGTGTGCTGCACGACGGCGTTGAACAGCACCCGAAGCCGGCTCTGATGGGTGACGAACGCATGCCCGACGATGATGTCCGCTTGCGCCAGCACCGCGATGAACTGGGGAATCAACAACAGCAGTGACGGCACCGCGACGGCCAGCAGGCTCACGAAGTCGGTGAGCCGGCCGCGCACCGGATGCCGGAGGGTGTCGCACAGCCACCACGCGCCGACGAAGGTGACGACGACGACGCCGCCGGTGATGTGGGTGGAGAACACTCCGATCAGGGCGATGACCGCCAGCGGAATCCGGTCCCGGTGCCGCAGGCACGACATGATCAGTACCGCCGTCGGCCCGGCCAGACCGTAGGCCACCAGGTTGGGGACGGCGGCGACGTCGAACTCGACGTAGGGGAGAGCGGTGAACGACGCCGCCAGCGCAGCTGCCGCGGCGGCTGCCCCGGCGCTCCAGCGCTGGCAGGCGTGGGGCCGAACCATGGCCCAGGTCAGACTCGCGGCGCTGACCGGGAACAGCCAGGCCGAGGCCGCCAGTGAGGACACGGTGTAGGCCGTCGCGGGGGCGGCGCCGGTGAGTTGGCACAAGACCGCGGCGAGAGCGTGGAATGTCGACGGGTAGTACAGCAACGCGTGGGTCTCCACATTGCGAAGCTCGCCCATGTGCATCGGCGAGGCCTGACCGACGTCGAGAATCCAGCGGATGGTGTTGCCGTGCCAGACCGAGTCCCAGGTGCTCGGAATGGATTGCCAATGCGGCATGCCGACGATTGCTGAAATTGCGATCGCCGCCACGCCGACGCTGATGCCGGCAGCCACGAACAGGGCCGGGCCGCGGGTGATCGCGAGTGCCTCCGCCGCGGTGTCGCCGAATCGACTCAGGGCACGACGAAGCCCAGCAACCACCGCCACCACGATGACGAACGCCAGCAACGCTGTCCAGCCGTTCCACGGAACGCCGACGGCACCGAGTGGGATGACGGCCAAAGCTACGATGCCGTAGGTCACTGCGGGGCCGACTGCGATGGCAACGGGCCAGGTTAGCTGTGCTGCACGTGCGGTGATTGCTCCAGGGATCACCATGATCAACAGGGCGACAAGGACGCCGGACGCCAAGCTCACTGCACTAGTATGGCTGTTCGGGTGGCCCGGCTTTCGCCGGCGTGTGCAGCGGGGCGCGCCCGCCGGAAAAATTTGGCTGGCAGGCCTGAATCGCTCGAAGGTTGGCATGGCATGGCATACGACGTCGCCCGGGTGCGCGGTCTGCACCCGTCACTGGGCGGCGGCTGGGTGCACTTCGATGCGCCGACCGGAATGCTGCTGCCGGACTCGGTAGCGACCACCGTTTCGACCGCTTTCCGCGGTTCCATGTCGTCGGCCGCCGGACCGCACCCGGCCGCGCAGCGCAGCGCCGCGGTCCTGACCGCCGCACGACAGGCGGTCGCCGATCTCGTCGGTGGCGACCCGCGCGGCGTGGTCTTCGGCGCCGACCGTGCCGTCCTGCTGAACTCGCTGGCCGAGGCGTCGGCGTCGCGGTCTGGCCTGGGCTACGAAGTGGTCGTCACACGTCTGGACGACGAGGCCAACATCGCACCGTGGTTGCGGGCAGCGAATCGTTATGGCGCCAAGGTGAAGTGGGCCGAGGTCGACATCGAGACCGGCGAACTGCCCAGCTGGCAGTGGGAGACGCTCATCACCCGGCCGACCCGGTTGATCGCGATCACGTCGGCATCGTCGAAGCTCGGCACCGTCACCGATCTTCGGCCCGTGACCAAGATGGCGCGGGAGAACGGCGGCATGGTCGTGGTCGACCACTCCGTGGCCGCGCCCTACCGCCTGCTGGACATCAATGACGTCGACGCCGATGTGGTGGCGCTGAATGCCATTGCGTGGGGTGGCCCGCCGATCGGTGCGCTGGTGTTCCGCGACCCCGCGATGATCGACACCTTGACGACCGTCTCGCTCGATCCGAACGCCACGGGGGCCGCGCGGCTGGAAGTCGGTGCGCACCAGTTCGGACTGCTCGGTGGGGTCGTCGCCAGCATCGAATACCTGGCCAAACTCGACGACGACGCAACCGGCACCCGCCGCGAAAGGCTCGCGCGCTCAATGCAATCGGCCGAGGCCTACCTGAGCCGGGTGTTCGGGTACCTGCGCAACTCGCTGCGGTCGCTGCCGCTGGTGATGGTCCTCGGCGCGCCCGAGGCCGGCATTCCGGTGCTGAGCTTCGCGGTCCAGGGCGTGCCTGCCGACCGCGTGATCAGCCGGCTCGCCGACAACGGCGTACTGGCCGTGTCGGACAGCAACTCTCGGGTGCTGGAGGCCATCGGCGTCAACGACATCGGCGGCGCCGTGACGGTCGGCCTCGGGCACTACACGACGACCGCCGAAGTCGATCAGCTCGTCCGCGCGCTGGCGTCGCTGGGTTAGTTATTTGTAGTCCAGCGCATCGAGCAGCAATTGCGGTGGCTCGATCTTGCCGGAACCGTCGGTGGCTATGCAGACGTAGACGGTGCGTGCGGTGACGATGGGCTGTGTGGCATCGCCCGCGTGGATGAGGAATTCGACGGTGAACGAGGTACGGCCCCGGGTGGGGACCGTGACGTCGACGTGGATCTGGTCACCCCACTTCAGGGAACCCGACCAGTCCAGTTCGGTGTGGACGACCTGAGCGTCGACGCCCGCGTCGAAGACGTCGTGCCAGGAAGTCGTCTGGGCGACGAACGCGCCGAAGGCCTCGTCCATGTAGGCCAGGTACCACATGTTGAAGACCACGCCCTGCTGGTCGACCTCCAGATAGCGGACGGGCGCGGTGTAGGTGAACGTCACGGCGCCAACCTATCTGGCTCGTTGATCCTGATGCCAGGGCGTCGGACTCTCGGGCTTTTGCGCCGTAGCCGCAGGGTCAGCGCCGGCCTCGCGTTGACCTTGTGTTGAGGGCCTTTATTACTCGCTCTTTGTGTGCGTCAGTTCAGTGTCAACGCAACACGCACCGCTAATCCCGAACCCGCAGAAGCACTTTCCCTGACACCGCCCCTGCTTGCAGCAGCTGATGGGCGGCGGCAGCCTGCTCGATGGGCAGCTCGGCGCCAATGATCGGGCGCACCCGCCCGTCGGAGATCATGGGCCAAACATGCTGCACCACTTCGGAAATCACGGCGGCCTTGCCGGACAGCCCGTCGACGGGGCGGGAGCGCAGCGCGGTGGCGATGACACCGGCCCGCTTGCCCAGGAGCTTGGCGATGTTCAGTTCGCCCTTCACGCCGCCCTGCATGCCGATGATCACCACGCGGCCGTCGGGGGCGAGCGCATCGATGTTCCGGTCCAAGTACGAGGCACCCATGATGTCGAAGATGACGTCGGCGCCGCCCGCTTCCGTCATCCGCTCGACGAAGTCCTCGTCGCGGTAGTCGATCAAGATATCGGCACCCAGTTCGCGGCAGAGCTCCAGTTTTTCGAGTGACGCGGTGACCGCGACGCGGGCGCCCAGCGCGTGGGCGACCTGGATGGCGTGCGTGCCGATGCCGCTGGCGCCGCCGTGCAGCAGAACCAGCTGTCCGGACCGCAGGTGGGCGGTCATGGCCAGGTTGGACCACACCGTGGCCGCGACCTCCGGCAGACCGGCCGCATGATGCAGGTTCACACCCGCGGGGATCGGCATGACCTGGGCCGCGGGCACGGCCACCTTCTCGGCGTAACCGCCGCCGGCCAGCAGCGCGCACACCTGGTCGCCGACCGCCCAGTTCTCGACGCCGGCGCCAACCTCGGAGACGACGCCCGAAACCTCCAGTCCCAGGATGTCGCTGGCCCCCGGCGGCGGCGGATAGAGGCCGGCGGCTTGCAGCAGATCAGCCCGATTCACTCCGGCGGTCGTGACGTCGATGACGACCTCGCCGACCGCGGCCGTCACGTCCGGTACCTCGGACCATGTCAGTTGACCTGGGGATTCGACGACGATCGCGCGCATGGCCGCAACGCTACACACGTCCCCGGCGGGCTTGGGCAAGCCTTGCAGGGGTCTGCGAGCGGGGTCGAGAAGATGCCTACCTGTCGCTCGGCGATGAACTAGGGTTTGGACCGCCGCGTTGGCGGAGAACGTTCTTCGAAAAGGGGATCGCCCATGTCTGGGTCGCAGCCGAACATCCTGGTCATCTGGGGCGATGACATCGGCATCTCGAACTTGAGTTGTTACAGCCGCGGGTTGATGGGCTATTCCACTCCGAACATCGACCGCATCGCCGACGAGGGAATGCTGTTTACCGATTCGTACGGCGAGCAGAGCTGCACGGCGGGCCGCTCGTCGTTCATCACGGGGCAGAGCGTGTACCGCACCGGCATGAGCAAGGTCGGTATGCCGGGCGTCGACGTCGGACTTCAGAAGGAGGACCCGACGATCGCTGAACTGCTCAAGCCGCTGGGTTACGCCACCGGACAATTCGGCAAGAACCACCTCGGCGACCTGAACAAGTTCCTACCGACTGCGCACGGGTTCGACGAGTTCTTCGGCAACCTGTATCACCTCAACGCCGAGGAGGAGCCGGAGAACGACGACTATCCCACGGCCGAGGAGGCCCCGCTGATGCGGCAGGCACTGCTCCCGCGCGGGGTGATCCACTCCTGGGCCACCGAGGAGGAGTCCGACCAGGTCGACCCGCGGTACGGGCCTGTGGGCAGGCAGCGCATCGAGGACACCGGTCCGCTGACCAAGCTGCGGATGGAGACGATCGACGACGAAACCACTGGGGCGTGTGTGGATTTCATCACTCGCCAGCATGAGGCGGACACCCCGTTCTTCGTGTGGATGAACATGACCCACATGCACTTCCGGACCCACACCAAGCCGGAGAGCCGCGGTCAGGCGGGCCGGTGGCAGTCGCCGTACCACGACACGATGATCGACCATGATCGCAACGTCGGCACTCTGTTGGATCTGCTCGATGAGCTCGGCATCGCCGAGGACACCATCGTCATCTACTCGACTGACAATGGGCCGCACGCCAACAGCTGGCCCGACGGCGCTACCACGCCGTTCCGCAGCGAGAAGGCCACCAACTGGGAGGGCGCCTTCCGGATTCCCGAGCTCATCCGCTGGCCCGGCAAGATCAAGCCGCGTTCGGTGTCCAATGAGATTGTCCAGCATCATGATTGGCTGCCCACCTTCCTGGCTGCGGCCGGGGACCCGGACATCGTCGACAAGCTCAAGGCCGGTCACACCATCGGGGATATGACCTACAAGGTGCACATCGACGGCTACAACCTGGTGCCCTATCTGACTGGTGAGGTGGACAAGAGCCCGCGGCGGGGGATGATCTACTTTTCCGACGATTGCGACGTGCTCGGCATCCGCGCGGAGAACTGGAAGGTTGTCTTCATGGAGCAGCGTTGCGAGGGCACGCTGCAGATCTGGTTCGAACCGTTCACCCGGCTGCGCGCACCGAAACTGTTCAACCTGCGCACCGATCCCTACGAGCGCGCCGACATCACGTCGAACACCTACTGGGACTGGCTGATTGACCGGATCTTCCTGGTGCTCTACGGGTCGGCGATCGTGACCCAGTTCTTGGAGACGTTCAAGGAGTTTCCGCCGCGGCAGGAACCGGCATCCTTCACCATCAACCACGCTGTCGAGGAACTCAACAAATTCCTCGCCACCCGCGGCGGGTGAGTCTGTCGGAGCGCCCACGGACCCGACGGGTGTGGGACGGTCCGGACCCCTTAGGCTGGGCGGCGGTGGCGTGGCAGAGCGGCCTAATGCACTCGCCTTGAAAGCGAGAGTTGGTTAATCCCAACCGGGGGTTCAAATCCCTCCGCCACCGCATCTCAGGGCATGTTTCAGACGTCAAGCCGGGCGCCGGGCAACTCCTACCGCGGCGGTTGCCACGGCCACTTCCCTTCCTTGAGACGCCAGCGGCCGAACGCAATCGCCAACGCCAGAGCCGAGATGCTTGCCGCCGAGATCCACGTCATGCCGAAGGACAGCATGGCGAGGAAGAATCCGATCGGTACCACGACCAGCAGGATGATGCCGGCTACGCGGACGCGCTGTCGGCGGACGGCTTCGAATTCGTTGGTCATGCCGGGAACCCTATCGACGCCCGCACGGCCTCCACGCGACGTACCCGAGCCCCACGGCGATGAGTGCGAACTTGAGCGATGCCGCGACCTGAGCGCGCCGCGCTGGCCCACGCGCCGGCCGAGGGTTGGGATCGGTAGCCCCGCGGCGTGTGGTCCCCTTCGTCCCATAGCGACGTGGACGACAAGGGGGACGAGATCATGTGGTGGATGATTCCGGTGGTGGTCATCGCGTTCGACGTGGCACTCATCGCGATCTTCGCAACCGTCAAGCGGCGGCGGCTTCGTGGGACGGCCCGTCGCGGGAGGTTCGGGTCTGCGGCCGGCGCCGGCGGAGCTGCCATCTGGGCGGCCGGCGCCGACTCCGGTTGCGGCGACGGAGGCCATGGGGGCCACTCGGGTTGCGGTGGTGGCCACAGCGGCTGCGGTGGTGGAAGCAGTTGCGGTGGGGGCGGCTGCGGCGGTGGCTGCTGATGATGATGATCACGCTGCACACCGGCTCGCGGACATCGACGCGGCGGTGACCGGCCGCCCGGCTATCCCGCGAGCCGCTCACTGTGTCCGCAGCTCCCGCAGGGCACCCTACTTCGGTGCTTGGAAGCCGCCGACCTCCTGTTCGAGCAGTTCGGCGGCCGCAGCGGGATTCGTCCGCAAAGATCGGACCGATGAGCGGCACTCCCACCGGCAGACCGTCGGCGCATTGCCCCGCGGGTGTGGGGGTTGGGGGCGGGCCGGGCAGGTGGCAATCCCGTCGAACCACAGCTGCGATGAGCTGTGGATTTACCACGTGTCCATTCCAATCAAGAACCTGTCCACGGAAGTCAAGACAACAGCGGATAGCTCAGGCAAGGATGGTCGGAGCTCGGGGCGCACTCACCGGAGCGTGCTGGGTGCTCGGCTCGTTTGAATCCCAATAGCGCCCAACGTGATTGCCACCCAACGTGATTGAAACGGCAGTACACATCTGAAGAAAGGCGCGACATATGCGCGAAAACGACACGGCGAACCGCACACATCTGCCGATTCCGAGCGCCCCGCGAACGGGGCTGATCACCTATGACGCAAAGGATCCCGACACTCCGCATCCGACGATCGCGGACATCCGGCCGCCGCAGGGCGCTCCCAACATCCTCCTGATCCTGCTCGACGACGTGGGTTTCGGCGCGGCCAGCGCGTTCGGCGGGCCGTGCGCGACCCCGACCGCCGAGCGCCTCGCGACCGGCGGGCTGAAGTACAACCGGTTCCACACCACCGCGCTGTGCTCACCCACCCGACAGGCCCTGTTGACCGGGCGCAATCACCACTCGGCGGGGATGGGCGGCATCACCGAGATCGCCACCGGGCTGCCCGGCTACAACTCGGTGCTGCCCAACACGATGTCGCCGATCGCGCGGACCCTGAAGCTCAACGGGTACAACACCGCTCAGTTCGGCAAGTGCCACGAGGTCCCGGTCTGGCAGACCAGCCCGGTCGGGCCGTTCGACGCCTGGCCCAGCGCCGGCGGCGGATTCGAGTACTTCTACGGTTTCATCGGCGGCGAGGCGAATCAGTGGTACCCGTCGCTGTACGAGGGGACCAATCCGGTTGAGGTGGACCGCACTCCGGAGCAGGGCTACCACCTGATGGAGGACATGACCGACAAGGCGATCGGCTGGATCGGCCAGCAGAAGGCGCTGGCGCCGGACAAGCCGTTCTTCACCTACTTCGCACCCGGCGCCACCCACGCGCCGCACCACGCGCCCAAGGAGTGGATCGACAAGTACCGGGGGAAGTTCGACGCCGGCTGGGACGTGGCGCGGGAGCAGACCTTCGCCCGGCAGAAAGAGCTCGGGGTGATCCCGCCGGACGCGCAGTTGACGCCGCGGCCGGAGCAGATCCCCGCCTGGGACGACATGCCCGAGGACCTCAAACCGGTGCTGCGGCGGCAGATGGAGGTCTACGCCGGGTTCCTGGAGTACACCGACCACCATGTCGGCCGGCTCATCGATGCCGTGGACAAGCTGGGGGCGCTCGACAACACCCTGATCTACTACATCATCGGCGACAACGGCGCCTCCGCGGAGGGCACGCTCAACGGCACGTTCAACGAGATGCTGAACTTCAACGGCATGGCGGCCCTGGAGACGCCGGAGTTCATGATGGAGCGCTTGGACGAATTCGGCGGTCCGGACTCCTACAACCACTACGCGGTGGGTTGGGCGCACGCCATGTGTACTCCGTATCAGTGGACCAAGCAGGTCGCCTCGCATTGGGGCGGCACCCGCAACGGGACAATTGTGCACTGGCCCAACGGATTCGGAGCCAAAGGTGAGCGGCGGGATCAGTTCCACCACGTGATCGACGTGGCGCCGACGCTGTTGGAGGCAGCCGGGATCCCGGAGCCGCTGTTCGTCAACGGGGTGCAGCAGGCACCGATCGAGGGCACCAGCATGCTGTACTCGTTCGACGGGGCGGATGCCGCCGACCGGCACGAGACGCAGTACTTCGAGATGTTCGGCAACCGCGGGATCTACCACAAGGGCTGGACCGCGGTGACCAAGCACAAGACGCCGTGGCTGCTCATGGGTGAGCAGACGGTCGCCTTCGATGACGACGTGTGGGAGCTCTACGACACCACCGCCGATTGGACTCAAGCGAAGGATCTGTCGAGGGAACAGCCCGAGCGGCTGCACGAGCTGCAGCGGCTGTGGCTGATCGAAGCGACCCGCTACAACGTGCTGCCCATCGACGACGATCTCACCAAGCGGCTGAATTCCGACCTGGCGGGCCGGCCGGTGCTGATCAAGGGTGACACGCAACTGCTCTTCCCCGGGATGGGACGGCTCTCGGAGAACTGCGTGCTCAACCTCAAGAACAAGTCACATTCGGTCACCGCGGAGATCGACGTGCCCGAGGGCGGCGCCGAAGGCGTGATCATCGCTCAAGGCGCCAACATCGGCGGTTGGGCGCTGTACGCCCACGGAGGCAAACTGAAGTACTGCTACAACCTCGGTGGCGTCAAGCTCTTCTTCGCCGAATCCGCTGAGCCGATCCCGGCCGGTGCGCATCAGGTGCGGATGGAGTTCGCCTACGACGGCCCTGGCCTGGCCAAGGGCGGAACGGTGACGTTGTTCGTCGACGGTGTGGCGGTGGGAACGGGCCAGGTGGAGGCGACGTTGCCGAACGTCTTCTCCGCTGACGACGGCCTCGATGTCGGAACGGACGCCGGAGCCGCTGTCTCGCCCGACTACCGTCCCGCTGACAACCGGTTCACCGGCCGGATCCGCGGCGTGCAGCTCGCCATCGCTGAAGCCGCCGACGCCGCCGGCCACCTGGTGGACCCGGCCGAGGCCGTGCGGATCGCGCTGGCCCGCCAGTAACCGACTGCCGTGCGCGACCAATTTAGGAACCCCAACAAATGAAGGAGCATCAGATGAGAAACCGCACTGTAGCCCTGCTGTCCGTCGCGACGATGGCCCTCGCGCCCCTCGCCGTTGCCCCAGCTGCCCACGCCGACATATGCGCAGGCGTTCACGGACGCTTCGTCGGAGTCGGCGGCTGCGGCGCCCCCGTCGCCCGCGGTGTTGCGGCGGGGGCAGCCATCGCGGCTGCGACCGACCCCTACGTCGCGGGCGAAATCCCCTGTTACACCGTCGAGGGCGTCCCTTACTTCACCCCGCCGGGCGACCCCTGCTAGCGCCGGCACATCTTTGCGTGCGGCCGGAAGAGCTGACCGCCACGTGTGATCGGTGACTGTGCCCCTGCCGGAAACGGTAGGGGCACAGTCGTTTTGACGGACTGAACCCGACGAGGCCGGCTACAGACAGCGCCATCGGTACTCTGCACCGGAAAGAGGAGGGACCTGGGATGCCGGATCGCACCGAACTGGACGCACGACGACCGAACCGCCGAAAGAAGTACGTCGCAGCGATCGCCCTTTCGGTCGTCGTGGCCATCGCTGCGGTGGTCGTGATCGCCGGTGATGTACCCGGCCGAATCACCCGCGCGCTGAGCGGCCTACCGCCCGAGGACCTGTTCTCCGCGCAGCGGCTGGACGCGGAACTGGACGTGGTACGCGCACGGCTCGGCGACCAGGTGCTGCGTCGAGTCGATGTCACTTCCAACTTGATCTCGGTCGAGGCCGTCGCCCACGATGGTCGACTCCACCTTTACTGGGTGCGTGACGGTCAGCTGGAGGACGAGGATTCGATGCCAGACCTGCACGCGGGCGAGGCGGGGTTCACCGCGGCGGATCTGTCCGGGCAGCGGATCCGCGCGGCGGTGTCCGATGTCCGCAATCTCGGGAAGCCGGGTGAGATTCAGTTGGTCTCCTACCTGATCGGGCAGCGGCGTCCGCTGTCGGTGGCCGTGTGGATCAGACACGACCCCGTGAGCTCGGTGCTGCACCTTGATCCGCAGGGCGGGAGCGCCGTGGTGCGCGAGGAGTGGATCGAAACCGACGAGCACACCTCGGTGTTCGGCGGCTGCTGGTGTTGAACGGCCTGGACGACGTTATCCTGCCGGCTCTCAACGAATCTCGTTGAGAGCCGGCAGGATCTACGTTCGCCCCGGTGGCGAGGATTCAGAGCAGTGTCACGGCGTTTTCTGCGGCAATGGAGCCTTCCAGGTGCCGTCGATTGCCGCCTGCTCGGGCCAGTACAGCCGCTCGATCAACACGAACGGACCGTCCGGTGCCGGCAGCCAGTTCGATTCCTTGTCCGCGCCCGGGGATTCCTTCTGGACGTAGAAGGTGTAGCCACCGTCGGCATCCTTCTTCAGGGAAGGCAGCATCGGCGAGTTGATCAAGTAGCGGTTGATCGGGTTGGCCACGAGCAGGCTCTCCGGCAGTCGGTACATGGTGAGCGACCAGAAACCCTTCACCGGCGGCAGCTGGCCGGGCGCGAATCGGTAGGTGTACTTGTTCGAACCGTTCAGAGCGGCCCCCGCCGAATCCAGGCGGAAGATCGGATACATCGCCTCGGCGGTGTCGTTGCCGTAGATGCCGTTGATCGCTCCGGCCATGCGGTACAGGTAGTTGGTGCCCATCGTCTGGCGGTCACCGAACATCTGCGCGGTCGTGACTTCACCCTTGTCGATCCTCGCCTGCAGCGCGTTGTATTCCGTCCAAGCGTCGGTGAGCCCGTCCTGGAAGGCCTGCTGCTGGTCCGCGGGCAACGCACCGATATCGAGCTTCTTGTCGGTACCGACTCCGATCGACGCGAACTTCGCCCGGAGCCCCTTCTCTGAGTCCAGCACCGGCACGTACTTCAGCACGAAGTTGAGCGTCTCGAAGAACTTGGTCGACTTCTTTTGCTCGGCCGGGGCCTGCGGAACCACAAAATCGGGCGCGGCAGGCGCCGCGGGCGCCGCTGTGCCGAGGAACTTCGACAGCGGTTCCACTTGGTAGCCGGCCTGGATCGCCTTCACGTTGTCGATGTCGTTGGGGCCGAACAGCTGGGTCCGGTACAGCGCAAGCACGAAGTCGGTGTCGGCGTGCAGCACCTCCTCGATACCGGCAGGCTTCTCCCCCTTCCAGTTCGGGCCTGCGAGCAGGTACTTCCCGGCCTTGTTTCCGGTGGTACGGCTGCCCAGGTACCCCATGTTGTAGGTGTAGCCGTCGATGAACTGGACCGAGTAGTACCGGTTGCTCTGCACCTCGGGCACGGTCAGCACGAGTGGCTCCGCCCGGAGATCCGCACCCAGGGTGGTGTACGGGGTGTCCGAGTTCGGGGTCTGCACGGCGGTGTCCGCGGGGGTGGCTACGTGAGCATCGGAGTGCAGGGTGTTCCACGGGGCGCGGAACTGCGAGCTCTGCTTGTCCTGGAAGTACGCGTACTGAATCCGGTAGTTGTCCACCATCGGATACCCGTAGATGTAGGCCTGCTTGGCGATGTCCCGGATCTGAGCGGTGGTCACCGCGGCAGGCTCTTTCGAGTCCTTCGCTGAATCTTTGCCAGTGTCTTTGCCGCAGCCGGACAGCGTGACCGCCAGTGTCGCCGCTGCCATGACGGCCGACCAGCGGCGCCACGTTCGATTTCGTTTGGTCATGTGCTTATCCAACCTTCTGTGGTTCTGGCGCCTGCCAGGTGCCGTTCAGGGCGGCTTCCTTGGGCCAATACAGCCGCTGCGTCAACCGGAACGGCCCCTCGGGCGCCGGCAACCAGTTCGATTCCTTCTCCGGGCCAGGGGTTTCCCGCTGAACGTAGATGGTGTAGCCACCATCCGAATCCTGTTTCAGCATGGGCAGCATCGGCGAGTTGATCAGGTAGCGGTTGATCGGGTTCGCGACCAGCAGGCTCTGCGGCATCCGGTACATCGTCAGCGACCAGAACGCGTTCACCGGCGGCAGCTGGCCCGGTGCGTAGCGGTAGGTGTACTTGTTCGCTCCGTCGAGGGGAGCTCCGGTCGAGTCCTTCGAAAAGCTCGGGTACATCGCCTCGGCCTTGTCGTTGCCGAAGATGCCGTTGATGGCACCGGCCATTCGATACAGGTAGTTGGTGCCGAGCGTCTGGCGGCTGCCGAACAGGTCACCGGGTGGGATCGTCCCGCTCTCCACCTTCGCCTGGATCGGATCGTATTCCTTCCAGGCATCGGTGATCGCGGCTTGGAAAGCGTCTTGCTTGTCCTTGCTCAGCGATTTGATGTCGAGCTTCGTGTCGGTGCCGATGCCGATCGAGGCGAACTTCGCGCGCAGTTCCTTCTCGGTATCGAGGGCCGGCGCGAACTGCAGGACGAAGTTGAGGGTCTCGAAGAACTGCGGAGACTTGCGCTCTTCGTCCGGCGTCTGCGGAACGACGAAGTCGATCGCAGGTGCGGCGGCCGGCGCCGGCTTACCCTCGAACTTCGACAGCGGCTCGGCCTTGTACTCGGCCTGGATTGCCTTGACATTGTTGAGGTCGTCGGCCCCGAACAGCTGGGTCCGGTACGCGACGAACGCGAATTGGGTGTCCGACCGAATCACCTTGTCGATGTCGGCGGGCTTCTCGCCCTTCCAATTCGGACCGGCGAGCAGGTACTTCCCGCCATTGTTGCCCGTTGTCCGACTGCCCACGTAGTCGAAGTTGTACATGTACTGGTCCATGAACTGGAGCGAGTAGTAGCGCTTCGCCTCGATGACCGGAACCGTCAGCACCAGGGGTTCCGTGCGCAGGTCGGCACCGACGAACGAGTAGGGGGTGTCCGAGTTGGGGGTCTGAATGGCGGTATCCGCCGGCGTGTATACCTGCGCGTTGGATTGAAGCGTGTTCCAGGGGGCCTTGTACTGCGGATTCTGCTTGTCCTGGAAGTAGGCGTATTGGATCCGGTAGTTGTCCACCATCGGGAATCCGTAGATGTAGGCCTGCTTGGCGATCTCGCGGATTTGCTCCGCGCTCACTTCTCCGGTCGCGGCGCTCGAAGTCTTGTCTGAACCCTTGTCACCGCCACCACATCCCGACATGGCCATCACGGCCGCGGTAGCTGCCACCACACCCAACCACCGCCGGTGCCACGACATATTGCTTTCCACTGCTGTCCCCTCTTGTCTCCCGAACCCGACCATCCTTGCCTGAACCGGAACACGCTGTCTTGACTTTCTTGGACATCTTCTTGATTGTCATGGACATGCACTTGGTCCGCGGCTCGTGTCTCGTGGGGTTCAGCGGGTTGGCCGCCGCTCATGGGGGCGACGCGATCGCGTTGCTGGAACTCGTCAACGTCGATCCTGCCGATGTCGGTCACCGGGACCGGTACATCCCGTTGCGCAACGCCATCACAGCGGTCGAAAGCGCGGCCGCGGTGCTAGGTGTGGATGACTTCGGTCGTCAGCTGGCAATGCGCCAGAGCATCGACATCCTCGGCCCGGTCGGTGTCGCGGCCCGCACCGCCGCCACCGTGGCCGAGGCGTTCACCATCCTCGACACCTACATGAGCGCCTACAGTCCCGGCATCACCGCGCACATCAACCCGCACACCGACGCGACGCTGTGCCGCTTTGAATACGACTTCCTGTTGCACCCGCCGCCGCCGCAGGCCCAGGCCATCGAACTGGCCCTCGGCGTCACCCTCCGGGTGCTGCACCTGTTTCTCGGCACCACCTATCGGCCGGTGTCCGTGCATCTGCCACACCCCGCACTGGGTACGAAAACCGACTATCGCCGCTACTTCGGCTGCCCGCCGCACTTCAATGAACCGATCGCCGGGTTCACCCTGCTCGCCGCCGACTTGGAGCGCCCGCTCAACCACGACCCGCTGGCCCATCAGCTCGCTTTGCACTTCCTGTCCAGCACGCGCACCGAGCACGCGAGGGGCTTCGCCGACACGGTGCGCAGCGTCATCCGTCAACTCCTGCCCTCTGGGGAGCTGACTGCCGAACTCGTGGCCCGCCAGTTCGGCCTCCACCCCAAGGCACTGCAACGTCGTCTCGTCGCCGAAGGAGTCACCTTCGGCACGATGATCGATGAAACCCGCCGCGAACTCGCCAACAGATTGCTGGTCGACACCGATCTGCCGCTCGTGCAGCTGTGCCGCCAGCTCGGTTACGCCGAGCAGAGCGTGCTGACGCGAGCATGCAAACGCTGGTTCGGCATGACGCCCACTGACTATCGCAACAGCCGAAGTCGCGGGATCAACTTGTGATCAGCGTCGTGTGCACCGGAGTTGCCGCAACGGTGAGATCCAGAACGGGGCAGTGCGCGTCGACCGCCGCTTGCAGTTCGCGGTACCGCTCGGCGGGCTCGGGGCCGGCGACTGTGACGGTGACCCGGATCTGCTGAAAGCCGGGGCGCACGCTCTCGTCCAGTCCGAAGAAACCGCGCACATCGAGATCGCCTTCAGCGCTGGCGCTGAGCGAGTCGACCTGGATGCCGAGCCGCTCCGCCCAGAAGCGGTAGGTCACCACCTGGCAGGACAGCAGTGACGCGAGGTAGTACTCGACGGGGTTGGGTGCCGTGTGTTGTCCGCCGAGGGCGGGCGGCTCGTCGACGCGCACCTGGTACTTGCCGAGCGTGATCTCACTGCCGACGGTGCCTTCGGGCTCAGCGGAAGCCTTGAACACCACGGCGGCTGCGGCGGGATTGTCGGCAACCGCAGCCCGAGTGGCGTCGGTGATCGCGTTGAGGGAAGTCACAGGAGCAGTCACGCCGGCCACGTTATTTGCGTCGACGTCGGGGTTCGACCGTTGTGCCCACGATGAATTCAACTTGCGGATTACGCTTCGGATATGACGGCTCAGTAGCTGCGCGGTGCCTGCTGGCCAACAACGATTGGACGAGCAGATGCCCAGTAATGCGGTTTCGGCCATGAGCAAGTTGATGTTTCGCGGCATGGACATGCTGCGCCACCGCGAGGCCTTCGATATCGGGGAGCCGACCGCAACGGATTTCACCGGCTTCGACCGCGCGCGGCAGATCGTCCTGGTCACGTTCAAGCGGTCCGGCGAGGCCATGCCCAGCCCGATCAATCACGGTCTCGCCGCCGGCAAGCTGTATGTCCGCACCGATGCGTCGACGGGCAAGGTGAAGCGGATTCGCAACAATCCGCGGGTGGTCGTGGTGCCGTGCAACCTTCGGGGCAAGCCGATGGGACCGCCGGCTGCCGGCATCGCCCGCATCCTGCCTGAGGCCGAGCACGCTCATGCCGACGCCGCGATCGCCGCGAACTGGTCGCCGGCCATGAAGGCGTTCGAGCGGACCCTCGAGAAGAGCAGTTCCGCTTTCGACATCCCGATGGGCTACATCGAGATCACGCCTGCGCCGGCGGGTGCGTCCTGATCTATCAATATTGGTATTACCACTAGACCTCTTACCTTTGGCGGGTTAGTGTCGTCGGCATGGAGTTGACGTCGATCAAGCGGCGCTCGGCGGCCGACGAGGTGCATGACCAGCTGCTCAAGCAGCTCGTCGCCGGCGCCCAGCCGCCGGGTTCACGCCTGCCGAGTGAGCGCAAGCTGGCCGAAGTGCTGGGTGTATCGCGGCCCGTGGTGCGTGAGGCGATCCAGCGTCTGGTCGCGTCCGGTCATCTCGACGTGCGGCAGGGCGACGGCGCCGTCGTCAACGACATCACCCGCACGGGTGGGCTCGATCTACTGCCGCATCTGCTGGTCGACGCACCCGACGGGGCGATGGTGAACCCGTCGGTGGTGCGCAGCGTGCTGGAAGTGCGCGAGTACCTCGGGCCATGGATCGCCGAACGGGCAGCGGCGCGGTCCGCGGGCAAGCTCGCCGAACCGCTGGCACGCGCGCTCGCCGACATCGAGCGCGCGCAGAGCGGACCAACCCAACAATTGGCCGCGCTCGATTTCTGGGATTGCCTTGTCACCGGCGCGGATTCGATCGCGATGACGCTGATCTTCAACGGGATGCGCCGGGTGTACGAACCGATGCTCGCGGCGGTCGCCGACGCCGTCGCGGCCGCTGAACCCGCATCCGCGTATCGCAAGCTCGCGGATGCGGTGACGTCGGGCGCCGCACTGAAAGCCCGCCGAGCCGCATCGACAGTGCTCGGTGGCGCCACCACGGTGCTGACCGAATTTCTCGACCAGATGGAGGCGCAGTGACGACCACCGGCACGCGAGGAGTGACGCTTGGCCAGGCGGGCCGCGAGTTCTGGCGCCATCCGACGCCATGGATGATCCTGGCGTTGGTGGTCGGAGCAGTGGGCGCGCGGACCGTCGTCGGCGGGCTGGCACTACGCGACCTGTGGGCGCCGCTGGTGCTGGCGCTGCTATATCCGTTCGTGGAGTGGGTGATTCACGTTTTCATCCTGCATTGGCGACCGCGAGAACTCGGCCCGATCACCGTGGACACCCTGGTGGCCCGCGACCATCGACGCCACCACGCGAATCCTCGCGACATCGACTTGGTGTTCGTCCCGACGCCGACACTGCGATGGCTGATCGCGGCAATCGTGGCGCTGCCTCTAGGTATCGGCGCCGTCGCGGGTGCCCCGGTATCGGCCACGCTGTCATTCATCGTGGTCGAGTCGCTGATTCTCATGGGCTATGAGTGGACGCACTACCTGGTCCACACCGACTACAAGCCGCGCCACCGGTTCTACAAGGCAGTGTGGCGCAATCACCGCCTGCACCATTTCAAGAACGAGCACTACTGGTTCTCAGTTACCACCTCAGGCACTTCCGACCGGGTGCTCGGCACCTACCCCGACCCGGCAACCGTCGAGACCAGCCCGACGGCGAAGAACCTGCACGGGTCCCTGAACTAGCCGCCCTTACACGAGATGTCCACCCACACCGTGGTCATCTTCGTGCGGTCGATGATGGCACCGGACGAATCGACGTTGTCGTTGCGCAGCCCCTCGATACCGGTGACCCTGCACCCGGACAGCGGATAGACGACAGCGCCGTTGATGAGGACGTTAAACCCTTGCGCCTGAAGCGCATTGATGGTGTCCTGCGCGTTGCCGTAGCCGCCGGGGCCGCCTACCGCGCCGCCGGTTGCCGCTGGGCACAGCACCGCGCCGACGACGACGCCCGCCGTGACGATACCCAGCGCAAAGCTGAATCTGGACATGCGAATACTCCGATCGCGCGAACGCGCGCCTGTGCTGCAACGGATTTCGGCTGCAGTGCTGCCACTTGGAGATAGGCGGCCGGGTTACAGATGGAGATCGCCAGTGTGAGAGCTATGCACGCAGATTCGCTGATTCGCGTGCACAGCACTCACATTCGCTGCGTTTCAGCGCAGCGTCAGCCAGGCCAAACTGCCGAGACCGGCCACCGCGCAGTAGATCGCGAACGGCGTCAGTGTGCGGGTTTCGAAGTACTTCACCAGGAATCGCACCGACAGATAGGCCGCGACGAACGCCGCCGCACTGCCGGCCAGCACCTGGCCGCCGATACCGTCGCCGGCCGGGCCGAACAGCTCCGGAATCTTGAGGGCCCCCGCGGCCAGGATCACCGGGGTCGCCAACAGGAACGAGAACCGCGCGGCGTCTTCGTGGGACAGCCCGCGCAGCACGCCGGCGACCATGGTCGCGCCGGATCGGCTGATGCCGGGCAGGAGGGCCAGAATCTGGGCCGCGCCGATACCGATGCCTTCGGCGATGGGCAGCCGGGCCAGTCGTTCGTCGGACGCGGACAGTCCCTCCGTATGCGTGGCGGCGGGTACCGCCGACGCCGTGCGATGCCGAAGTCGTTCGCCCACAAAGAGAACGACGCCGTTGATCGCCAGGAAGGCCGCTGCCGGGATCGGCTTGCCCAATGACGTGCGCAGCGCATGGTCCAGCGCCAGTCCGGCGATACCGACCGGGATGGTGGCCAGGATCAGTAGCCACGCCAGCCGCTCGGCGGAGGTGGTGATCTTCCGGTTCTTGATCGACGTCACCAACCCGCGCGCGACCGCGACCCAGTCCCGCCAGAAGAACACCAGCAGCGCCACGGCCGTTGCGACGTGCACGGCCACCAGGAACGCCAGGTACGGCGACTTCTCGGCCGTCATGCTCAGATCCTGGGCCCACTGACCGCCGACCAGGGCCGGCACCAGGATCGAGTGACCCAGGCTGGACACCGGGAACAGCTCGGTGACCCCCTGGAACGCGCCGACCACGATCGCTTCGATGTAGTTGAGGCTCAAGGTGATTGGCCCTTATTCGCCCTTGAACTCCGGTGAGCGCTTCTCGAACATCGCGGTGATGCCCTCGGTCAGGTCCTTCGACGCGATGAACGCCGAGTTCCAGGCCGCGACGTACCGCAGGCTGGCCGAAACCCGTTCTGTGCGTTGCTCGTCCAGCACGTCCTTGACGCCGCGGACGGTCAGCGGCGGGTTGGCGGCGATCTCGCGGGCGGTTTCATGCGCGGCGGCCAGCGCGGCGTCGGCGTCGGCGAAGACGTCGTTCACCAGGCCGATCTTCTCGGCACGTGCCGCGTCAATGTCCTTGCCGGTCAATGCCAATTCGCGCAGATGACCGTCGTTCAGGATCAGCGGCAACCGGGCCAGCGAGCCCACATCGGCGACGATGGCCAGCTTGACCTCACGCACCGAGAACTTGGCGTCGGCGCTGGCGTAGCGGATGTCGACCGCGGAGATCAGGTCGACGCCGCCGCCGATGCACCAGCCCTGAACCGAGGCGATGGTGGGAGTGCGGCAGTCGGCGACCGCGGTGATGGCGTCCTGCATGCCGCGCACCATGGTGTGGAAGTCGGCGCGTTCCTTGGCCAGGCCGCCGCCCAGCATCGGCGCGAGCATGCCGCCCATGGCGGGTAGGTCCAGCCCGTAGCTGAAGTTGCGGCCCGAGCCGGTGAGCACGATGGCGCGCACCTCGGGATCGGCGTCCAGGGCGGCGAAGGCCACCGGCAGCTCGGCCCAGAACGCCGGGCCCATGGCGTTGCCCTTGCCGGGGCCGAGCAATGTCACCTGTGCGACGTGGTCCTTGGTCTCAATGGAGAGCGATTCAAAGGTTCCCGAGGTTTCACCCATGATCCGCAGGCTAGCCGGTGAACCTGGGCGTAGCGTCCCGTGCATGACGATTCCGTCCGATGTGATCGAGGCCGGCGAGGCCAGTCTGGATGTTCTCGAGCGGGTGCTGGCCGGTCTGGGACCGGACGACGCGGCCCGGCAGACGCCCTGCACGCAGTTTGATGTGGCAGCGCTCACGGATCACCTGATGAACTCGATCACGGTCATCGGCGGCATCGCCGGTGCCCAGCTACCGGATCGCGATGACGCAGCGCCGATCGCCGATCAGGTGACTGCCGCGGCGCGGCCCGCATTGGCGGCCTGGCGTACCCGCGGCCTGGATGGCACGGTGCCGGCAGGGCCCGGTGAGATGCCGGCCGTGCAGATCGCGGGCATCCTGTCGCTGGAATTCCTCGTCCACGCCTGGGACTACGCCACCGCCGTTGGCGGCACGGTGGACGCCCCCGACGATCTGGCCGAGTACGTCCTCGGTATGACCAAGGCCGCGGTCAGCCCCGCGGCGCGGGCTGTCGTCGGGTTCGACGATCCCGTCGAGGTCCCGGCGGACGCGAGCCCGCTGGATCAGTTGATCGGCTTCACCGGCCGCCGCGCCAACTGACGGCGAAGTCCAGGAACAGGTTGTTCTCGCGCGGCACCGTGACGGTGACGCGCACGCCCTCCTGGCCGTAGGGCCGCACCAGGAGTTTGTTGTCGGCGGCCGCGTCGACGAAGTCGACGGTGTCGTCGGGGCTCAGTGGCAGCCAGACGAAGTTGGCCTGCGAGTCGGGCAGCTCGAAGCCGGCGTCGCGCAGGGCGGCGCTGACCCGGGCCCGTTCGGCCACCACGGCGTCGGTGCGGGCCAGGAGCTCGTCGGCGGCGTCCAGGCAGGCGATGGCCGCGGCCTGGCTGACGCTGGTCGCCGTGAACGGCACGTACACCTTGCCCAGGGCCGTGACGATGTCCTCATGTGCGACGGCATAGCCGATCCGCAGACCGGCCAGCCCGTACGCCTTCGAGAAGGTGCGGAGCACGACGACGTTCGGGTGCTTGCGCACCAGCGCGAAGCTGTCCGGCAGCAGGCCGTCGCGGATGTACTCGACGTAGGCCTCGTCCAGGACCACCAGGATGTGCGGCGGGACCTTGGCGACGAACTCGGCCAGCTTGACCGGGTCGACGACCGTCGAGGTGGGGTTGTTGGGATTGCAGACGAAGATCAGCCGGGTGCGGTCGGTGATCGCGGCCAGCATGGCGTCGAGGTCGTGCCTGTGGTCCGTGAGCGGGACCGGGACGGGGGTCGCGCCGGCAGTGCGGACCTGCAGCGGGTAGATCTCGAAGCTGCGCCACGCGAACAGCACCTCGTCGCCGGCGGCGGCGGTGATCTGGATGAGCTGCTGGCACAGGCTCACCGACCCGCAGCCCACCGAGATCTGGTTCGGCGCGAACCCGACGTAGGCGGCCAGTCGCTCGCGCAGCGCCGCGTAGCCGTTGTCCGGGTAGCGGTTGATGTTGTCCATCGCCGCGACGATGGCTTCGCGGACGCTGGGCAGCGGGCCGTCGACGGTCTCATTGCTGGCGATCTTGATGGCGCCGGGCACGGTGCGGCCGGGGGTGTAGGCAGGCAGAGCGTCCATCTCGGGGCGCAGGCGGGCGGTCACCCGGGACAGTCTAGGTGGACGGCAAATGGCCTTCTGGCGTCGCGCTTTGCCTTTGGCAGTGTTGACTGTGTACCGTATGCCCTCGGCGGTTCCGGGGTGCAAGAGCCCGGTAACCTCGGAGCGTTCAGGAGGCGTGCCAGAGCGGCCGAATGGGACTCACTGCTAATGAGTTGTCCCCCTTACAGGGGACCGGAGGTTCAAATCCTCTCGCCTCCGCCACATAACTGAATAGTTGTAACCATGCGCCCGTAGCTCAATGGATAGAGCACCTGACTACGGATCAGGAGGTTAGGGGTTCGAGTCCCTTCGGGCGCACAACAAACAACAGGCCAGAAGCTGAAGCTTCTGGCCTGTTGTCGTTTCTGAACACAGTCCTCAGCGCGAGGCCTGTAGCACCGGAATCAGGTAGCGGCGGGCGAATTCGCGGGTGTTCTCGTCATCGTCGGTGGGCAGGAATTCCGATGGCGCGATCAGCAATGTCGCGGTGACGCGCAGCGAGAAGTCGAGCGCCCGTTCGGCGGCGGCCGATGGATAGTCGTTGTCGGCCAGGAACATCGCGAGCACGCTGATCATGCTGCGGTAACCCGGCGTATCGAGGGTGAACAGGCGCCGGGTGAACGCCTCGTTCTCGAAGTCTTTGAGGGCCTGCACGAGAGGGTGCTCGCGGCATTCCCGCATGCCCATGACGAAGATCTCGACCATCTTGTCTTCGATGGTCTGCTGGGTCGCTATGGCGGCAGCGCCGCGGGTGAAGAAGTCGATTACTTCCCGCTGCACGACGGACGCCACGATCTGGTCTTTGTCGCCGCATTGGCGGTAGAGCGTCGGCCGGGAAACGCCGGCTCGGGTGGCGATGGTGGCGACCGAGGTGCGCGCGATGCCGTGGTTGATGAACTCCGTGCGCGCTGCGTCGAGCATGCGGTCACGGGCGTCGTTGGCATCTCCCTGGCCGCCGGCCATTACTGCGGCCGCGAGTGACGGCAGGTCGACCATGCCCCAGATGTTAGAGCATTATTGATCCTTGAATCAGAGAACGATCTTTGATTCACTGATTCACATGGTTGCGCCAGAAGCGATAGACAGGTCCGTTGAGTCCGGGAACCCGCCACGGCCACCGGACCCGCCGACGTTGCACAGGCGGGACGCGATCAGGCTCGCCGCGTCGTGCGCGGGTGATCCGATGCGCCTGCCCTACACGCTGTTGCCCAAGATCGCGGCCAAGTACGGGGACGTGGTGCGGCTGAACAACTCGCGCCGGCCGGAGTTCACGGTGACGCTGATCAATCACCCGGACCACATCGACCACGTCTTCACGCGGCACCACGACCGCTACGTCAAGCACGAGGCCGCGAACGAGTTGGTATCGGGAGAACCGGCAGCTCTGCCGCTGCTCGATGGTGCGGAGTGGAAGCGGGTTCGCACCACCTTCAATCCGTTCTTCGGGGAGAAGGCGCTGGCTGCCGCGACCCCGCTGATGATGGAAGGGATCACCGACCGGGTTGACGCGTGGTCCGAATACGCCGCGTCGGCACGGGAAGTCAACCTTGAACATGAGCTCGGTGCCGTCGTCATGGACGGCCTCATGCGCTCGATGTTCAAGATCGAGCTCACCCCGGCGGAAATCGACGTCGCGGTCGATGGCGCGCGAGAGTACGGCGTCTACGTGATCAGCCGCGTCGGCTTCCACTATCTGCCGAACTGGGTGCCGAACCCGTTGCAGCGCAAGGGGGAGGCGGCGAAAAGTGAACTGTTCGGCATGCTGGACCGCTTCGTCGATGAACGACGAGGCTGCCCGATGTCAGGTGCACCCGACTTGGTCGACACCCTGATCGGCATGGAATTCGAGGGATGCCCGGAGCAACAAGACAGGCGCCGGCGGTCAGAAGCCGCGGGCCTGGTGTTCGCCGGATTCGAAACCACCGCAGCCGCACTGGCCTGGACCATCGCACTGTTGTGCCGCAACCCTGGCGCGTTGGGCAAGGCGTATGCCGAGGTTGACGCGCTGGGCGGAAAACCGTTGGTATACGACGATTTGCAGCACCTCACGTATCTACGTGCCTGTTTCGACGAAGCGCAGCGGTTCCAGGCCGCGCCGGCGAATATCCGCACGGCTGTGGTGGACGACGAGATCGGCGGGTATCACATACCCAAGGGGTCGCAGGTACTGATCACACCCTATGCGCTGCACCGTGATCCGCGATTCTGGACGAGGCCGGACGACTTCTGGCCGGACCGTTTCCGCACCGAGAAGATCAACAGGAATGCCTTCTTGCCGTTCAGCATCGGGCCACGCAAGTGCATGGGCACGCGGATGGCCTACATCGAAGGCACGTTGGTGCTGGGAACCATCTTGCAGCGCTTCACCTTCCAGGTGCGTGACGGCTGGACGCCACGCCATCTGGTGCGGGTCTCGACCGGCCTCGCCGGCGGCCTGCCTGTGCGCCTCGCTGCGCGCTGATTTCGTAGACACTCAAAACCCTTGAAAGGCAGCATCTTCATGACCAAGATCAGTGAACTCGGACCCTCGCCGGAGCACGCCAAGTACCAGGCCCTGATGCCCAAATTCTGGGAACGCGTCGCGCAACAGGAGAAGCTTGCCATCGAGCGTGGTCTGCCCGCCGAGGGGATGTTCGACTTCGCGCAGGTCTGGTTCTCCGCGTGGGCCGAACAGGACATCAAGAAGATCGACTACTGCCTCGCCGACGAGTGCAGCTACATCGACAGCTCGACATTCCAGGTGAACAAGGAAGGTCGGCAGTTCACAATCGACAACTGCCAGGCCAGTTTTGACATCTTCCCGGACTTCGCGTTCTACCCGCAGGACGGCACCATCCGATCGCTGCCGTACGCCGACTACTTCGAAGGGCAGTGGCGCATCACGATCCCGTGGCGTGGAGTCGGCCGGATGACGGGCGAAACCGTCGTGCCCGGTCTGGACGTGAAGCTGCGCGGCACGGGCCGCTGCCTCAATTTCATCGGCATCGACCGCTACACGCTGACCGACGACTTCAAGATCAGCCACATAGATACCGACTGGGACATGCTTTATGGCGCAGCACAACTCGCCGGTATCGGCTCGTTGGTGCACAACGAGCGCCTGCAGAAAATCGGCATCCGGACGGCTTCGGCAATGTCTCCGATCGTCCGAGCGCTCACTCGGCTGACGGCGTGATTCCGCCGCCGGCGGGTGTCAGGCTGTGTCGTAGCCGGCGGACATCGCGGCGAGCAACGCCACGAGGTACGCAGTGATCTGCTCGGCGCTGTGGTCGAGCTTCCCCGTGATGGATGCCAGCAGTACCTCACGGCACGCGCCACCAAAGGCGTACGCGCCCATGCGCAGCATTCCTCGCTGGATCGGATCGTCCGGGCTGTTGGGATCGCTTGCCAGCCACAGCTCGACGGCGCCGTCGATGAAGCGCTGGCTGTGGTTGGTGAGCGCGCCCGAGTCGGCCTCCACGAACAGCAGCCGCGCTATCCGGTGGTCGGACAGCACCGTGTCGACGAAGTAGGCCACGGCCGGCTGCGGGTTACGGAAGCCTCCCTTGGCGACGCGGGGGACCAATCCTTCGGCAATGTCGGCGAGGATTCGCTTGACGACCGCGTCCACGAGATCGTCTAGGGAACTGAAGCTTTCGTAGAAGTAGCGCTTGTTGAGCCGGGCATGGACGCATATCTGGTCGATGCTGACCGCGGCGATGCCCTGGGTGCCGAACAGCTCCAGACCAGAATCGATCAAGGTCGCGCGCCGGATGCTCTTCCGCTCGGCAGCGCTCACGCCGCGATGCGGGCGATGTAGGGCGGAGTCGGCCACCGTCGGGGCTCCTCTCGGTCTTCCCGTCAATCTTGACACGGCATCGTACCCAAAATAGTCTGCTGGCAATGCTGGTACGAGATCGTGCCAACAATTCTGAACGGAGCGGCGAGATGCTGACACACCCGGTGGACATGACGCCCAATCTCACCGTGTATTGGCTGGTGATGGCTGGGCTCGCAGTCAGCACAGTGGCGGTCGGTGTTATGGCGCTACGGGACTGGCTGCGTCGGCGAGATCCGCTACTGGCGCTCCTGATAGTCAGCGGCGCAACGATTTTCGCGTTCGCCATCGAACCGACCTACGACATTGCGATGGCGACCTGGTATCCGGCGGAGTTGCCCCTGCAGTTGGCCACCATTGCCGGGCGGCCGATGTCGGCAATGGTTCCCCTGATGTACGCATCGTCCGTCGCCTACGTCTCCTACCTCGCCTACCGGATGATCGTTGCCGGCGCGTCGGTCAATCGGATGATCGTGGTGTTCGGCGGACTCTCGCTGATCGAGGGTGCTGGTGAGATGGCGCTGTCGTATTTCGACGTCATGCGTTACTACGGCAACCACGCCACGATCCTGGGCGTGCCGCTTCCCAGCTTGATGCAGAACGCCGGCATGTTTCCGATCATCGGCGTCGCGCTGGCGATGTTGGTGCCACACCTCCGAGGCTGGCGTTGGCTGGCAGCACTGGTCGCACCGCCGGTGCTCTACATCGGCTACGTCCTCGGTTGCACCTTTCCGAACTTCCTGGCCATCCATGGTCAGGCGAGCCCACCGTTGTTCTGGGTGCTTGCGATTGCGTCCACGGCATTGAACGGCGGCGCGGCGTGGGTGGCGCTACACATGCCGGTCTGCGTGGACTACCGCTTACGCGCGTCCGTGCACCGCTCGAACGCACCGGCGCCGACTGCCGTCTAACCGGCACTAATCCTTAGCTGTTTGAACGAGATTGGAGTGGCGATGGCCACCGAGTTACTCAACTACTTCCGCAACCCGGTGCGCACGGCACGCCTGGCTCGATCGGAGCGGGCTGCCGTTCGCCCGCCGGGACCCAAGGGCAAGCCGTTCATCGGTGTCTTGCCTCAGTATCAACGTGACCCGTTCACCTACCTGCGGAACTGTGCGGCCGACTATGGCGACGTCTTTTCGGTTCCGCTGCCGGTGCTCGACATCGTGTGCGTCAATCACCCCGATCACGTCGCGCAGATCATGGCCGACAACACCGGTACCTACAGCATGGTCGGCCCGTTTGAATCGCTGGCGCACAACATCTTGGGCGCATCAATTCCTTACATGGAAGGTGCTGCATTCAAGCAGCGCCGGCGCTTGATCACGCCGATGTTCCGCAACAGCTCGCTCGCCGAACTATCGCCGGCGGTGGTCGATGAGTTCAACAGCCGCATGGACGCATGGGCTCCGTGGGTGGGAACCGGCAAAACCGTTGATTTGCAACATAAGATCGCCTGGCTGACCATGCCGGCATTCATGCGGGCCATGTTCGGCATCCCCCTCACCGACGGAGAAATCGATCAGCTCGATCAGGACCTTCGTACGATCCTGAAAATGATGAGCGCGGCGGTCTTGGTGAACCGCCCCCCGAACCTGTTGCCATTCGGGCGCAACAACCTTTGGGCTGCGTATCGGCGTACCCGTCGCTGGATCAACAAACAGATCGAGCACCGGCTGGCGCAGCCGATCGAAGGAACAGATCTGCTACAGGTGCTGCTCGACGCGCGCGATGAGGACGGGAATCCGTTGAGCCGCAAGGACCTCATTGCCGAATTGTTGATCCTCATCGCGGGCGGCTATGAAACCGTCGTCGCGTCGACGGCGTGGACACTGGCCCTGCTGCGTGACAACCCCGCCGCTCGTGCCCAGCTGCAGGCCGAAGTCGATCAGTTGAATGGCCAGCCGCCTACCTACGCCGATCTTGAACGTCTCACCTGGGTCAAGGCATGCTTCGACGAAGGTCAACGGCTGCAAGGACATCCGTTTCATCCACGGATCGCGATGCGCGACGACACGATCGACGGCTACTTCATTCCGAAAGGGACGATCGTCGGGGTCTCGGTGTACGCACTGCACCGCGACCAACGTTGGTGGGACAACCCAGATCAGTTCGATCCCAGCCGGTTCACCGATCGGGACACGGTTGCGGCGCGACCGTCGCTGGCGTACATCCCGTTCGGCGCCGGCCCGCATCGGTGCATCGGATCGCAGATGGGCTATATGAACGCCATGTTCATCCTGACCTTGCTGCACCAGCGATTCGAGCTGGCCATCGATCCCGGTTGGCGTCCGGTCCATGCCTCGACGTTCTCGTGCACGATCTCCGGCGGTCTGCCGGTGCGGCTCGAGCCTCGCCGCACAACGACTATCCGCGAAGCACTGTCGGTGTCGTCGTGATCACGGTGCAGGTCGATCCCGAGTTGTGCTTGGAATCAGGCCAGTGCATCGCGGCGGTGCCCACCTTGTTCGGCTTCGATGGCGGTGTTGTGAGTCTGCTTGGGGAGAATCCCATCGGACCAGTACCCGTTGGACCGGCTGACGAACAACGCGTTCGGCAGGCTGCTGACCGTTGTCCTGCCGCCGCTATCGTGTTGGGGCATCAGGATTGAGGTCGGATATGAGCGATTCCGGCAGGGCATCGCTGGGCCAGCACTCGCTGCTGTGGCGATGGGCCGGCGACATGCGCATCGCATTCGAAGGCGGTGCGGCAGGGCTGCTGCAGACGATGCATCCGGCGATCGGCTATGCGCTGATCGAGCACTCCAACTTCTTCGATGACCCGGTGGACCGGGTATTCCGTTCCCTGCCAGGGATTCTCGGCACCGTCTATCGCGCCGACGGCGCTGCCACGGGGTTGGGGGTCCGTGACTACCACCGAGAGATCAAAGGCGAGATGCCCGACGGGCAGCCGTATCACGCGCTGAACCCGAAAACATACTGGTGGGCGCACGCCACCTTCCAGCGGATGGTCGACCGAGTGGCGACCTATTGGGACACCTACCCGTTGACCGATACCGAGCTACAGCAGCTCTACGACGAGGGCTGCGTCTGGTATCACCGATACGGTGTCAGCGACGCACCATTGCCCGCCGACCGCGAGGCGTTCGAGGCAGAGTTCGAGCGCTACTGCACCCAAGTGCTGGAACCGAATCCAGCGTCGGATTACCTGATTGCCTTCATCAAGCGTCAAGCCATCCCCGATATGAGCGCCTCGCCGTACTTCCCTGCGTTGCCCGGCTTGGCTGCGGTGACCGACCGCTTGCTGCCGATGCGCTCGACCCGAACGGTGCTCGCGCCGCCGATGCGATTGACCATCTTTGGTGGCCTGCCCGAGGTTGTGCGAGAACGATTCGAGATTCGATGGACCCGCACCGATGAGCGGGCGTACCGTGCCATCCGGGCAACCATCCGACACAGCTGGCCGCTGGTGCCCAGGCCATGGCGTTGGCACGAAGAAGCGCGGATGGGTTGGTCGCGGGTGAGACGAGGTATCTAGGAGCATGAATGCCGACAGTTGAACATTCCGCCGAGTTTTCGGTACCCGCCGATGTGTGCTTCGCATACATCGACAGCGCCGATAACGTTCCCAAGTTTGTGTTCGGCGCCAAGGCATTTGACTATCTGGTGCCCACCGCGCCGCGGCTCGGCGCCAAGTTTCTGTTGCGCATGCAACTCGGTCCGATCAAGTTCGCCCTCAACGGTCATGTATCCGAGTACACCGATGGTCAGATCATCGCTCTGTCACTCGACGACGGCCTCATCACCGGCACTGTGGTGTGGGGTGTGACGCCGGTCGACGCCGAACGGTGTTCGACTTCCGCGGAGATCCGATACCAGGTCGGAGGTGGCTTGGCCGGCCGTGCGCTATCCAAGGTCATCGATTCCATACTCGAGCCCGGCATCAAGTACACCGAGTCGAAACTGCGTGAACAGGTCACCGCGCACTATCGAGCCCTCGCTACGGACTGACCGGGTCCGCTTCGGGGCGGAATCGACAGCTGACGTGCGCCTTCAGCGATACGCTGCCGGACATGTCGCCCGGGACAGCGTCCGCAGAGAGCCTCGCGCGCCGTCGACGGGTGCTGACTGTGGCCGCCCGCATCGGCGCGGTGGTCGCTGTCTTCCTCGGCGGGTTGGCCATGCTCGCCGGCGAGCATGGCCTGTGGATCGGGGCGCTTGCCGTCGTGTGCGCCCCGGTCTATCTCGTGCTCCCCAGGCTGTACCGCTTCGGTGAACTCCACGCCCCGCTGATCTTCATCGGTATCGCGTACTCCCTGACCACTCTCGTGACGGCGTATATAGGACGCGGATCGGGGCAGCAGCTGTACTTTCTGGTCGCCGCGTCGCTCGTCGTGCTGATCCTCGGCATCGAACACATCGTGCTGGCATCAGTCGTGGCGGCGGTCGGGGCCGGGCTCACCATTGCGTTGCAGTTCCTGGCGCCCATCGACACCGGGGTCCAGCCGACATGGGCGACGACCCTCGGGTTCGTCATCTCGGTGGTGTCGTCATGGATCCTGGTGGTCGCGACCGTCTGGTATGCGATGCGCGAAATCGGCCGTGCGGAAACCGCTTTGGCGAGTGAGTACGAACGCTCCGAGTCGCTGTTGGCCAATATCCTGCCGGCGAAGATCGCGCAGCGATTGAAGGATCCGCACCGGGATGTCATCGCCGACAGGTACGACGACGCTTCGGTGTTGTTCGCCGATATCGCCGGATTCACCCAGCGCGCAGCCGATACCACGCCCACCGAACTGGTCCGTTTCCTCGATGGCCTGTACACCGACCTGGACACCCTGGTGGATCGGCATGGCCTGGAGAAGATCAAGAGCAGTGGCGACTCCTACATGGTCGTCAGCGGGGTGCCGGAGCCGCGCCCCGACCACCTCGAGGCGCTGGCGTCGTTGGCGCTGGACATGGTCGACGCCGTGGCGGAACTGAAGGACCCGGGCGGCCGACCGGTGCCGCTGCGCATCGGGTTGGCGGCCGGCCCGGTGGTCGCCGGCATCGTCGGCGCCCGGAAGTTCTTCTACGACGTGTGGGGCGACGCGGTCAACGTTGCGGCACGCATGGAGACCACCGACGTCGAAGGCCGAATCCAGGTGCCGCAGAACGTCTATGAGCGACTCAAGGACTCATTCGTGCTGGAGGAGCGGGGCGCAGTCGAAGTCAAAGGCAAGGGTGTGATGCACACCTGGTACCTGGTCAGCCGCCGGGACTAGGCGGCGGCCTGCTCCAGTTCGTCGAGTGCTTCGCGGGCATACACGGCCAGGCGCTGCAGGTGCGGCATGGTGTCGCGGCAGCCGACGAACCCGAGGATGACCTTGTCGGTGTAACCCACCAGGGTGATGTTCAGCCCGTAGCCGTCGCACAGGAACGAGACGGGGGCGATCAACTCCAGCTGCGCGCCGCCGAGGTACAGCGGATCCTTGGTCAGGACCACGTTGGACACCGTGAGGTTGAACAGCGGCGGAATCTTGGTCAGCGCACCGGTTTTCTGGCCGATGGTCAGCGGCAGCAGCCCCATCAGCGTGTAGTGGTTCAGTGCGTTCGGTGACATCGCGAGCAGTTCCTTCTTGCCGCGGGTAGTCGAGGCGTTGATCACCGCCAACCGCTCCAACGGGTCGGATTCCGTTGTCGCCAAAGGACAGACGAAACCGGCGGCAGCATTCAAGGTGTCCTCGTCCCGCTCCCAGCCGACCGGCACCGAGGCCGTCAGGGTTTGGTCGGGCAGCTCGCCCTGCTCCTCAAGGTAGCGGCGCAGCGCCGCGCCGCAGACTGCCAGCGTGACGTCGTTGACGGTCGTCTCGGTGGCTTTGGCGATCGCCTTCAGGCGGGAGAGTTCGAGAATCTCGACCGCGAGTCGACGCTGCGGGGTGAGAGTCGCGTTGAACGGCGCCCGCGGCGTGCCCAGCGTGGCCCCCACGTGGCTGTTGTCGCCGCCGATCATGCCGACCAGGCTCTTCACCAACTCGGCCGAGCCGGTGACACCGTCGGCCGTCCGGTTCCAGAGCTCGTACGCGACCGACGCGAGCCGATTGCGGTCGGGCACCTCCGCCTTCGGCCCGGCCTCGGACAGCGGCACGTAGCGGTCGGGTTCGGTGCTCAACCACTTCTTGATGGTGTTGATCGCGCCCATGCCGTCCACCGCACAGTGGTGGGCCTTGAAGTACATGGCGAAGCGCCCGTCGGACAGGCCCTCGATGAAGTGCGCCTCCCAGAGGGGCCGGCGCATGTCCAGGGGGTGGGCGTGCAACCGCGCAACGAGCTTGCCCAAATCGGTTTCGCTCCCCGGGTACGGCAGCGCCGAGAGTCGGACGTGATAGTCCGGATCGGGCTGGACGGTGTGCCACTCGGGGAAGATGCCGTCGACGATCTGACTGTCGAACGGGAACGGCAGGAACGAGAGTGTGGAGAACGCCTCGTACAGCTTGCGGACGTAGTCCGGGCCGGCGCCGTCGGGCAGCCGGAACGTCAGCAGGGCACCGATGTGCATGGGCGTCCGGTCGGACTCCATCCGGTAGAACATCGTGTCGACAGCGCTCAACAACCGCATGGCAGCACTATGTCAGGCGCGCCAGCTGGAACACGACGAAATCGACCACGAAATCCACGCCGGACGCGAATTCCTCGTCCCGGTCGAAGCGCGCGAGAAAGGGCGCGCACGCAACCACTTCCGGTAATGCGGATTCGTCGAGTTCGGCTTGTCTGGCTGTGATGTCGGCGGGATCGCCGCTACCGAACGTGGGGCCGGCGGACACCTCACGAAGCAGCATCCCGACGACAGCGGCCACCAGGACGCGGGTGAGGCGCACGGCCTGCTCGGGGTTCGCGCCGCCCTGACGCAGCATCGACAGCAGCGCGTCGACGGGGGTGAGCCCGGCGAGCGTAGACATCTGCCGGGTCAGTACGAGCGTCGCGGCCTCGGGGTGGGCGAGGGTCACCCGCCGGAATTCGTAGGCCAGGGCGCGAAGGTCGGTCCGCAGGTCGCCCGTGGGCGCCGGTGGCCGCAGCTGTCCGAGCAGATGTTCGGCGACGGCGTCGAGCAGATCGTCCTTGTCGGCGACGTGGTGGTACAGGCTTTTCGCGTCGACGCCGAGCAACCGGCTGACCGATCGCATGCTCACCGCGGCGATGCCGTCGTTGTCGATGACCTGCAGCGCCGCTTCGCGAATAGTCGATCGCGTCAACTGTGCCAGTGCCTTTGGTGGCCGTCCGCGGCGCGGAGCTGGGGTGGCCGCGTTCATGGCGTCATTCTTGCGCAGACCCTTGCAAATTTCCACACCGTGGGATTATCCTCGATTAATCCCACGGTGTGGAAATACTTCACGGCCCGAACAGGAGGGCGCATGACGCTCCGCTTCGCCATTCCGTCCATCGAGGTGTTGCAGGCTCGCGAAAAGCTTGTCCTCGACCACTTTCACGACGAGGTCCGCCAGGACTGGGACGACGTGCTGGCCACCTTCCCGCATCCGCACTACGAGATCATCCCGACGCTCACCGTCCACGACGGCGACGCCGACGTGCGTGGCTACTACCACGACACCCGGGTCGCGTTTCCCGACCAGGACCACGAGATCATCGCGCTGCGGCACAGTGCCGATGCGGTGATCGTCGAATTTTGGCTGCTGGGAACGCATCTGGGGCCGCTGGGCGGAATCCCGGCCACGGGCTCACGGCACCGGACGCGGATGACGGCGTATTTCGTCTTCGACGAGAACGAGAACCTGATCGCCGAACGCATCTACTTCGACACGCTGACAATGCTGAAACAGCTTGTGGGAGGCCTCAATCTGCGCGACCCACGAAACTGGCCCGTGGTCATCCGCGGGCTGCGCGGGCTGCTGGCCATGTCCAGCCAGCCTGACGCCCGGCTCATCGATACCCCGCCCGCTGATCTGACCGCGTCGCCATGAAGGTCCACCACCTGAACTGCGGCACCATGCACCCGCGTTTCGTCCCCGACGGGTTGGTGTGTCACGTGCTGCTGGTGGAAACGCCGGGTGGTCTCGTGCTCGTCGACTCAGGACTGGGGCTACGGGACGCCGAGTCGCCAGCCAGCCGCTTCGGCCCGGCCCGCTTCTACGTCCGGCCGGTCTTCGACCCGGCCGAAGCCGCCGTCAACCAAATCCGCGGGCTCGGATTTCAGCCCACCGATGTCCGGCACATCGTCCTGACCCATTTCGATGCGGACCACGTGGGCGGTCTTGCCGACTTCCCTTGGGCCCAGGTGCATCTCACCAACGCCGAAGCATTTGCGGCGCTGCACCCGAAAACCCTCGTGGAGAAGCAACGGTACTTGCCCGCCGGACACGCCCACGGCCCGCTCCTGGTCGAGCACTCACCCGCGGACACCGAGTCTTGGCGCGGTTTCGCCGGCGCCAAAGAACTGACCGAGATCGCAGACGGCATCGTTTTGATCAACCTGCCAGGGCACACGTGTGGGCACGCCGCGGTGGCGGTCGACGCCGGGAACCGCTGGATTCTGCACGTGGGCGACAGCTTCTACCATCACGGTCAGCTCGACGGCAGCGGTAGCGCACCGCAGGCCCTGCGCCTGATGGAGCGTTCAGTCGCGTTCGACTGGAAGAAGGTGCAGGCCAATCACCAACGGCTGAGCGAACTTTGGGCCGCGGGCCAACCGAATCTACTGCTGGTCAACGCTCATGACCCGCAGCTGCTTCGGCGCGCGGCCACTTAGCCTGGTACGGCTGTAGCGGCCGTTGCCGCACGAACGTCGGCCACCAGAACCACGGGCCCAGCAGCCGCACCAGACACGGCACGATAAATGACCGCACCACCAGGGTGTCGAGCAGCAGGCCGATGCAGACGGTCGACCCCATCTGCCCGATGGTCCGCAGATCACTGGAGAGCATCGCCAGCATGGTGAATGCGAACACCAGACCGGCGGACGTCACGACGCCACCGGTGCTGCCCAGCGCACGGATGAGGCCGGTGTTCAGGCCGGCGTGGATTTCTTCTTTGAGCCGGGCCACCAGCAGCAGGTTGTAATCCGAGCCGACGGCCACCAGCACGATGAAAGTCAGCGGCAGGATCAGCCAGTGCAGATGCAGGCCGATCAGGTGCTGCCAGATGAGCACCGACAACCCGAACGCACCCGCGTAGGAGAAGGCCACGGTGCCGGGAATGACCAAGGCAGCCACCAGGGATCGGGTGATGATCATCATGATCAGGAAGATCAGCACGAAGGCCGCGATGGCCGCGATCATCAGGTCGTTCTTCGAGTACAGCTCGATGTCCTTGTTGTTGGACCCGGAACCACCGATGTAGATCTTCGACCCGGCCAGCGACGTTTCCTTCAGCGCGATCTTGATGGCGTCGGGGAACTGCTCGACGTGCTCGATGCCCTCGGGGCCCATCGCGTTGCCCTCGTGGGTGACGATGAAGCGCGCGGCATGTCCGTCGGGCGACATCATCAGTGCCATACCGGTTTTGATGTCGTCGTTGTCGAACGCTTCGCGCGGGATGTAGAAGAAATCGTCACTGCGCGACGCGTCGAAGTCGTTGCCGACGTTGATCATGTCGTCGAAGGTCTGGTCGGTGTTCTTGTTCTGAATGTCGGTGGGGCCGTAGTTGTTGACGATCAACGCCAGTAGCGCCTGATTGTCGGACACCGTCTGCCGCAGCAGTGAGACCATCTGCGGCATCAGGCTGTCAATCACCTGAAATGAGCCGACCGCCTTGCCGATGTCGGCGGCCAGGTTGTCGACCTTGTCGATCACGTCGAACAGCGACCGGAACGACCAGCACACCGGAATGTCGAAACAGTGTGGCTCCCAATAGAAATACGCACGAAGCGGGCGCATGAAGTCGTCGAGGTTGGATACCGCGTCACGCATGTCGTTGGTGACCTGCTCCATGTCCTCCAGGGTCAACACCGTGTTGTGCAGTTCGTCGGCGAGTCGCTGGGTCAGGTCCGCCGTCTTCTGCAGCACCTCGATGCTGTGCGCGGTGATCTTGGCCTGCTTCGCGGTGTTCTCGTTGTTGTGCTGGGTGAACGGCAACTGCTGGCCGTTGCCGCTGCCCTGTGTGGTGAAAAGGTAAGGGATGGAGGCGTGTTCGAGAGCCCGGCCCATGGGGCGGGTGATGCTCTGCACCATCGCCACGCCGGGCAGGCGGATCAGGGCTTTGGCCACCCGGTCCAGCGAGATGAAGTCCGCCGAATTGCGCATGTCATGGTCAGCCTGGACCATCAGCATCTCGCTGAACAGCTTGCTCTTCGGGAAATGCCGGTCGGCGGCCTGAAATCCCTGATTGGCCGGGGCATCTGACGGTTGGTAGGTGCGATCGTCGAAACTGACCCGGTACGTCGGGACGAACACCGCGCCCGCGGACACGACCGCGACACTGGCCACGAGAATCGGCTTGGGCCAGCGCACCACGGCGGTGCCGATGCGCCGGTACAGCTTGGCCTTGACCGCTTGCTTCGGGTCGAAGAGCCCGAAGAGGCTGCCGACGCTGAGCAGTGCGGGCCCGATGGTCAGGGCACCGGCGATGGTGATCAGCATGCTGACCGCCACGGCGGGGCCCATGGTGTGGAAGTAATTCAGCCGGGCGAACGTCAGGCAGGCGCAGGCGCCCGCGATGGTCAGGCCGGAGCCGACGATGACGTGCGAAACACCCTTGTAGGCGGTGTAATACGCGTCTTCACGACTCTCGCCGGCGAGGCGGGCTTCGTGATATCGGCCGATGAGGAAGATGCCGTAGTCGGTACCCGCACCGAGGGTCAGTGAGATGACCATGTTGGTGGCAAAAGACGACAACGGGATGAAGCCGTAGTGCCCGAACGCGGAGATCACGCCCTTGACCGACAGCATCAGCAGGATCACCCCGAAGAACGGCACCAGCATCGTGACGACGGAGCGGTAGACCAGCAACAGCATGAAGATGATCAGGAACATCGTCGCGATGGTGATGTTGTTCAGGCTCGAGTTCGCGATGAGGACGGTGTCGGCGGCCAGTGGCGCCGCGCCACTGACGTAAACCTTCAGTCCGGCAGGCGGATTGGAGGTGTCGACGATTGTCCTGACGGCATTGACCGAGTTGTTGGCCTCCATCTGCCCGATGTCGCCGGCCAGGCGGAGCAGGACGTAGGCGGCTTTGCCGTCGAGGCTCTGCGCGCCGGCGGCGGTGATCGGCTTGCCCCAGGTGTCCATGACGTACTGCACGTGCGTGCTGTCGGCCTTGAGCGTGTTGACCAGGCCGGCGTAGTAGTCACGATCCTGCTCGGTGAGGCCGCGGTCGGCCTCCAGCACCAGCATGGTCAAGCTGGTCGAGGTGGACTCGTGGAATTCCTTGCCGATGGTCAGCATCGCGACCTGGGATGGCGCGTAGGTCGGCACCATCGGGCCGGCGAGTTCCTCGGCGACGCGTTCGATCTGCGGCACAAAGGTATTCGTGATCACCGCGAGCAGCGCCCAGAAGACGATGATTGGGATGGCCAGGAACCGAACGGTTCTGGCGACGAAGGGGCGCTTCGCCGCGCTGTGTGCGGGGCGGGCGATCGGGGCGGTGTCGGTTTCGGTCACGCGGACTTCACCCGGCAGGCGACGTCGGCGTTGCCGTGGTCGTCGGATTGTTCATCGCGGACAACGTCATTCACCTTCATCCGGCAGCCGACGGTGCCGCCGTGCACCTGGATCGAGATGCTGCCGGAGACCACGGTGAGGGTGGTGGTCTCGGTGTGTGACCACGGCAGTTCGGTGAGGTCGACCTTGTGGGGGTGGCCGCTGATGTCGACGTACGACAGCAGGCCGCCGGAGCCGAGGGTGCCGAAGACCTCATAAGTGAGGGTCTTGGGGGTGAACTCCGGAGGAGCCTGCGGCGGGTTGACCGCCAGCACCGGTCCCGGCTCGGAGAATTCGTGGACCTTGACCATGCACAGCACGCCGACGGCGATCGCGATGAGGGCGACCAACGGCATCCAGGCGCGTGCGAGGAATCGTCTGCCGGTAGAGCGCTGGCTCACTCGATCACCTTTCGACATCAGAGTTCTATATCAACTAGATTGAGATGAGTCGGCGTAAAGACTATCAGTCAATCGACGCCGGAGTAGTCCCACATATTCCGCGCCATAGAAAGGCGAGGTGAGAGCGTCCAGCTAATTCCCAGAATTCACCAAGGTGACGGTCGCGAGGCGCTTTTTCAGTTTGATCACCCGGAAGATCTGCGTCGTCACATTGATGGACGAGATCATGGCGATGATCCCGAGAAAGGTGCGCTCCGAAGGGGTTGCGCCGTGCAGTTGTTCCAGGCTGCCGAGCACGTAGAAACAGCCCAGCGAAAAGATGGTGAGGGGAATTGCGAAAGTCATCAGGGTCCGCTGATTGTTGACGACCTGGGTCGCATATTCCAGTTCTTCAGGGGTCATCGGCTGGCGCTTGCGGACCTTGGTGAGCACCGTCTGCTTGGCCCGTACGCCCTCGGCCATCGGTAACTGGGGCTGTTTTCGGAGGCGCTGGATGTAGAAGAACATCACTGTGGCACCGAACAGCAGCGTCAGGAGGGCGACGTCGGCCAGCTTGCCGAACAGGTGCCAGTCGGTGCCGAGGAAGTTCCAATCCATGCGGACACTCCTTTGCGGTTCTGGATGTGTGGGACGTTACCTCAGCTAACTGGGAACGTGTAGGTGGTGTCAACTCGATTGACATGGGGTCTTGATGCCCGAGGATCGATGGCACAGACTGGCGGTGATGACGAACGTGCAGACCGTCAGGGGCCCGGTTCCTGTCGACCGACTCGGGGCGACGCTCATGCATGAGCACGTGTTCATCCTGGGCGACGAGATTCGGCAGAACTTCCCCGACTATCCGTCGCCGTGGGACGAGGAGACCCGCGTCGCCGACGCGATAGACCAACTGCGCCAATGCAAATCACGAGGCATCGACACGATCGTCGATCCCACGGTGATCGGTCTTGGCCGCTACCTGCCCCGTATCCAGCGGGTCAACGAGCAGGTCGACATCAACATCGTGGTGGCGACAGGCATCTACACCTACAACGACGTGCCGTTCCAGTTTCTGCACACCGGCCCTGGCCGGCTGTTCGACACTCCGGAGCCGATGGTCGAACTGTTCGTCCGAGATATCCGCGAGGGCATCGCCGGCACCGGGGTCAAGGCGGCGTTCCTGAAATGCGCCATCGAGCACCAGGGGCTGACGCCGGGCGTCGAGCGGGTGATGCGCGCCGTCGGCCAGGCACACGTGCAGACCGGTGCCCCCATCACCGTGCACACCGACGCGCACAGCCGCTCCGGCCTCGTCGCGCAGCAGGTGTTCGCCGAGGAAGGTGTCGACCTGACCAAGGTCGTCATCGGGCACTCCGGCGACAGTACGGATCTCGACTACCTGTGCGCGCTCGCCGACGCCGGGTCGTATCTCGGTATGGACCGCTTCGGGCTCGACATCCTGCTGCCGTTCGAGCAGCGGGTCGACACCGTGGCGGCGCTGGCCAAACGCGGCTATGCCGAGAAGATGGTGCTGGCGCATGACACCTCGTGCTTCATCGACTGGTTCTCGCATGAGGGCAAACTGGCTGCGGTGCCCAACTGGAAGCTGACCCACATCAGCGACGACGTGCTGCCCGCACTGCGGGAGCGTGGCGTCACCGACGAACAGATCACCGCCATGCTGGTGGTCAACCCGCGCCGGTATTTCAGCGGCGAGATCGCCTGAGCGGCAGCGGGATGCGTCTACTGCTGATCTCCGACACCCACGTGCCCAAGCGGGCCCGGGACATGCCCGCGCAGGTCTGGGACGAAGTGGCCCGCGCCGACGTGGTGCTGCACGCCGGCGACTGGGTGGACGTGGCGTTGTTCGACGAACTCGAGCAGCGGGCAGCGCGTCTGGTCGCGTGCTGGGGCAACAACGACGGCGACGATCTGCGCGCCCGGCTGCCCGAGCGGGCCGACGTCACGCTCGACGGCGTGCGGTTCACCATCACCCATGAGACCGGCGCGTCCGCCGGACGCGATGCCCGGATGGCCCGGCTGTACCCCGACACCGACGTGTTGGTGTTCGGGCACAGTCACATTCCCTGGGACAGCACCGCGGCCACCGGCCTGCGGCTGCTCAACCCCGGCTCACCCACCGACCGCCGGCGCCAGCCGCACTGCACGTACATGACAGCGACGATCGACCAGGGTGTTCTCGCGGAAGTGGTGTTGCACGAGCTGTGAGATGGAAAGGTGGTCGGTATGGAGCAGAAGCCGCCAACCGATGCCATCGCCGCCGCCAACCGCGCACACACCGCGTCGCTCCCGTTCGCGGACACCCGCGACTTCGACGACGCAGACCGCGGATTCATCGCCGCGCTGGAACCGTGCGTCGTCACCGCCGCTGACGGAAGAGTGGTGTGGGACAACGACTCCTACAACTTTCTGAACGGCGACGCGCCGGACAGCGTGCACCCGAGCCTGTGGCGGCAGTCCCAGCTGTGCGCCAAACAGGGCCTGTACGAAGTGGTGCCGGGCATCTACCAGGTGCGCGGTCTGGACCTGTCGAACATCAGCTTCATCGAGGGCGATACCGGTGTCATCGTCATCGACCCGCTGATCTCCACCGAGACCGCCGCCGCGGCGCTCGCGCTGTATCGCGCCCAGCGCGGTGATCGTGAAGTCCGGGCGGTCATCTACACGCACAGCCACGTCGACCATTTCGGCGGCGTGCTCGGCGTGACCTCACAGGCCGAGGTCGACGCCGGCGCCGTCGCGATCATCGCTCCCGAGGGCTTCACCGAACATGCTGTGCAGGAAAACGTCTACGCCGGAACGGCGATGGCCCGCCGCGCGGGCTACATGTACGGCGCGGCACTCGATCGCGGTCCGCAGGGGCAGGTCGGCTGCGGCCTGGGGCAGGTCGGGTCGACGGGTGAGGTGGCACTGATCGTGCCGACCCTCGATATCAAGGCGACGGGCGAGACGCACACCATCGACGGCGTCGAGATCGAGTTCCAGATGGCGCCGGGCACTGAGGCGCCCGCCGAAATGCATTTCTATTTCCCGCAATTCCGGGCGCTGTGCATGGCCGAGAACGCGACCCACAACCTGCACAACCTACTGACGCTGCGTGGCGCACTGGTGCGCGATCCGCACGGCTGGGCCGGTTACCTGACCGAGGCCATCGACACCTTCGCCGGCCGGGCCGACGTCGTCTTCGCATCCCACCACTGGCCGACCTGGGGCCAGGACAACATCGTCGAATACCTTTCGGTGCAACGGGATCTGTACGCCTACCTGCACGACCAGACGCTGCGGCAGCTCAATCAGGGCTACACCGGCATCGAGATCGCCGAAACCTTCCAGATGCCACCAGCTTTGGAGCAGGCCTGGCACACCCACGGCTACTACGGGTCGGTCAGCCACAACGTGAAAGCGGTCTACCAGCGCTACATGGGCTGGTTCGACGGCAACCCGGGCCGGCTTTGGCAGCATCCGCCGGCTGCGGCGGCGCCCCGCTACGTGGCGGCCATGGGCGGCATCGACCGGGTCGTCGAGCTGGCGCAGGCCGCGTTCGACGAGGGTGACTTCCGTTGGGCGGTAACCCTGTTGGATCACGCCATCTTCACCGATGAGCACCACGTCGCCGCCCGGGAACTGTACGCGGACACCCTGGAGCAGCTGGCCTACGGCGCCGAGAACGCCGTGTGGCGCAACTTCTTCCTGTCCGGCGCCACCGAACTGCGCGTCGGCAACTTCGGCACCCCGACGCAGTCGGCGTCACCGACGATGCTGGCGCAGTTGACGCCGGAGCAGATGTTCGACACTTTCGCGATCAACGTCAACGGCCCGCGCGCGTGGGACCTGAACCTCGCCATCGACGTGACGTTCCAGGACGTCGCCACCAACTACCGGTTGAGCCTGCGCAATGGAGTTCTGGTGCACCGCAAGGTCACGGCTGACCCGGGCACCGCGCAGGCCACAGTCACCCTGGCGAACAAGTTGCGGCTCTTGGCATTTGCCGCCGGAGACACCAGCTCGCCAGGCGTGGAGGTGACCGGTGACGCCACCGCGCTCCCGACACTGCTGAGCGTCGTCGACCGGCCCGACCCGGCGTTCAACATCATCACCCCCTGACGCCTTTCGGCGATCAGGTGGTCGGCACCCAGTTGCCGTGGAATCCGGCCGGTACCCGGTGCGGAATCTTGATGCTCGCGACGTCCTCCAAGGTCTGTGCGTCGAGGATCGCCAGCTCGCTGCGGTCGGTCGCCTCGTCGTAGACATAGCCCATCAGCACCCCGTCGTCTTCGGCCGCGGTCGGCGACGACGGGTGGAAGACGAACTCGCCCAGCATCTTCCCGGCGCCGAAGAAGCGCGTCGCGGTGCTGCCGGCGATCAGGTCGTGCTTGAGCAGGGTGTCGCTGCCGCCCGCGCCTTCGCTGACGGTGGGTGCGTAGCCGTAGCGGTGGCGCTTGCCGACCAGGCGCTCATCGAGGCGGGGGAACTCCTGCGGATGATCGTCGAAGCGTTCCTCGCGGACCTTGCCGTCGCCCAGGTCGACGGTCCAGCGCTCGAGGGTGGGCGACCCCTCGTTCGGCCCCAGCTGGTCGGTGTCGAACATCTTCGGGTGCCGGACGACGTCCAGGATGATCGTGTTGTCGTCGGGGGAGTCGTACGCGTTCAGCGGGTGGAAGACGTAGCACGGCTCGACGTCGAACCAGCGGACGTCGGCGCTGCCGCCATCGCGCGGCATGACGCCGACACGTGCCGGATATTTCGGGTTCCACGAGTACGGCATCCGGCGGTCCCGCTGGTTGAGGTTCGGCTGCCGGGCGGTGACGGGATCGGGGATCTTGACCCGACCGATCAACGAGGACAACAGAAGTCGCGCGGGCACCCGCAGGGCCTTCGGCACTGCCATCTCTGCGACGATCCGGGCGTCGAACGTCACGGGCAGGTCGTAGAAGATCACGTGCCGCTCGGTCAGCGAGAAGTCGTGCATCATCGGGCTGCCGTGCACCTCGATGTCGACGGTGCGCTTGGCGCGGCCGTCGGTGCCGATCACCGAGTACTGCACGGTGTTGCCGCGCGCGAAGCTGTACGAAACAGCATGCAGCTCACCGGTTTCCGGGTCGCGTTTCGGGTGTGCGGTGTAGCCGCCGCTGAGGGTGCCGTCGAAATCGCAGACACCGACGGTGTCCAGCTCCTCGCTCAGTTCATAGTTGGCCAGGCCGCCTTCGACCAGCGCCAGCGTCTTGCCGGCATGGCCGAGCACGTTGGTGTTCGCGCCGATGCCGGACGGGCCGAAATGTCCTACGGGGGCCGGCTCGCCCAACGTGTGGGCGGTCATCGGGCCGCGGACCCACCGGTTGCGGTACCACTCGGCCTTGCCGTCGCGGATGCGGACGCCGTGGACCATGCCGTCGCCGATGAACCAGTGGTAGAGCTCCGGATCGATCTCGCCGATCGGGTTCGGGCCGTTGCGCAGATAGCGACCGTCCAGGTAGTCCGGGATCGTGCCGGTGACGGTCAGGTCGGTCAGGGTGAATTCGTCGTGCAGTGGCGCGAAAGCGCCTTCCAGGTAGCGGTTGGTCATCCCAGAACCTCCATAACAGTGTTATTGGCTGTGGGTACTGGTATAACACTGTTATGAGAGGTGCGCAAGAGTGAGCGATGAAATTCGTCGGCAATTGATCGAAGCCGGTATCGCGATTCTGGAGCGCGACGGCATCCAGGCGCTGAGCGTGCGCAAGCTCGCCGCCGAGGTCGGTACGTCAACCATGGTGGTGTACACGCACTTCGGTTCGATGGCTGGTGTGCTCGAAGCCATCTCGGCCGAGATCTTCGCCCGTTTCGGTGCGGCCCTGGCAGCTGTGCCGCACACCGATGATCCGGTCGCCGATTTCTTCTCGATGGGCGCCCGGTACCGGCGTTTCGCGCTGACGAATCCGCAGCACTACCAATTGATGTTCGGCACTTCGGTGCCCGCGTCGTTGTCGAGTGGTCGTGAGGATTTGACGGTGACCGGCCATGCCTCCTCGTACGATGCGTCGTTCCAGACGCTCTGCGAATCGGTGCGTCGGATGACCGAAGCTGGGCGCATCCGCAAGTGCGACGAAGCCGCTGTCGCAGGCCGGATCTGGAGCATCTGCCACGGCGCGGTGACCCTCGAGATGGCGGGGTTCTTCGGTACTGAGGGCCATGGCCTGCGGGAAATTCTCAGCCCGCTGACCGTCGATCTTCTGGTCGGAATGGGTGACGAACGGGACCGCACCAATGCATCGCTGGCCACCGCGGCGGCGGTTCTCCTGGCAAGGGGCCACCTGTGAGCTAGGCGAAACCGCCGTCGGCCCGCAAGATCGAACCGGTGGTGAAGCTCGACGCATCGGACATCAAAAACAGTGCCGCGCCGACGATTTCGCGCGGGTTGCCGGCGCGCTGCAGGGGCAGTGAGCGGAAGGCGTTCGACGTATCCTCGCCCCAGGCCTTGCTGATGTCGGTGAGGAACGGCCCGGCCATCAGGGTATTGACCCGCACGGTCGGGCCGAATGCCTTCGCGAAACCCTCTGTGAGCGTGTTCAATCCGGCCTTGGCGGCGGCGTACGGCAGCATGTAGGCGTCCGGACGCAGCGAGCCCGACGAGCTGATGTTGATGATCGACCCGCCGCCGTCGGCCACCATGCGCTCGCCGACCAATGCCGACAATCGGAACGGCCCCTTGAAGTTCAGGTTCACCACCGCGTCGAACAGCTTCTCCGGCACCGAGCCCAACGACTCGTACAGCGGCGACATCCCGGCGTTGTTGACCAGCACGTCGACCTTGCCGAACCGGGCATACGCGGCATCGACCAGCCCGTCGAGCTCGTACCAGCGTCCGACGTGCACCTGGTGGGCAAGCGCGGCGCGACCCGTCGCCTCGACGATCTCGTCGGCGGTGGTCTGACACGACTCGAGGTTCCGGCTGGCGATGATGACGTCGGCCCCGCAGTGCGCCGCCGCGAACGCCATCTCCCGGCCGAGTCCGCGACTGCCCCCGGTGATCAGGACCACCCGGTCAGCGAGGTCGAAGAGTTCGTCGGCATACCCCATGGCTTTATGGTGACACGGTGCAATTGCTTCTCATCCGTCACGCCCTGCCGCTGCGCAATGAGCCCGGCGAAGGTGCCGACCCCGACCTGTCCGAGGAAGGCATCGCCCAGGCCGGCCGGCTGCCCGACGCGCTCAAGCGGTACCCGATCACGCGGCTGATCAGCAGCCCGCAGAAGCGCGCCTTCCAGACCGGCCAGCCGGTGGCGGACGCGCTCGGGCTGCCCATCGAGATCGACGACCGGCTCGCCGAGTACGACCGCGACATGGAGCAGTACATCCCGATCGAGCAGATCGCGGCCGAGCACCCTGAGGAGATGGCCCGGCTGATGTCCGGCCACCTGCCCAGCAGTGTCGACGAAGACGCGTTCCTGGCCCGCATCGCCGAGGCCATCGCCGACATCGCGAGCGAAGCCGAGGCCGACGACACCGTCGCGATCTTCAGCCACGGCGGCGTCATCAACGGGCTGCTGCACGACATCCTGCCGACCGAACGCATCCTGTCTTTCCAGGTCGACTACACCGGCATCACCCGGCTGCTGTCCTCACGCAGTGGCCGGCTCGCGGTCGCCGGCGTCAACAGCGTCGAACACGTGTGGGACCTGCTGCCGCGAAATCAGCGATGGTAGACAGATCGGGTGACCAGTCTCGATGGCCTTGACCTGACTGCCCTCGACGCGCACCTACGTGAGATCGGGGTGGCCCGCAGTGGTGAGTTGCGTGCTGAGCTGATTGCCGGGGGCCGGTCGAATCTGACGTTCCTGGTGTTCGATGACGCCGCCAAGTGGGTGCTGCGCCGGCCGCCGCTGCACGGTCTGACGCCGTCGGCGCATGACATGGCTCGTGAGTACAAAGTCGTTGCGGCGCTTGAGGGTACGACGGTGCCGGTGGCGCATGCGGTGACGATGCGCAACGACGATTCGGTGTTGGGTGCGCCGTTCCAGATGGTTGATTTCGTGCCTGGCCGGGTGGTGCGGTATTCGGCGGAGCTCGACGCGCTGGGGGACCAGCAGGCCATCGACGCCTGCGTGGATGCGCTGATCACGGTGCTGGCCGATCTGCATGCCCTGGACCCGGAAGCTGTCGGGCTGGGGGACTTCGGTAAGGCCAACGGGTATCTGGAGCGGCAGGTGCGGCGTTGGGGTTCGCAGTGGGATCTGGTGCGGCTGCCCGACGATCCGCGCGACGCCGACGTGCGCCGGCTGCATGGCCTGCTGGCTGAGAAGCTGCCGCCGCAGAGCCGGGCGGCGATCGTGCACGGGGACTACCGCATCGACAACACGATGCTCGACGCGGACGATGCCACGAAGGTGCGGGCGGTGCTGGACTGGGAGATGTCGACCCTGGGTGACCCGCTGTCGGACGCTGCGCTGATGTGTGTCTACCGGCACCCGATGTTCTCGATGGTGCATTCGGATGCGGCCTGGTCCTCGGACAAGATCCCGCCGATGGACCAGCTGGCCCAGAAGTACTCGGTTGCGGCTGGGCAGCCTTTGGATCATTGGGAGTTCTATCTGGCGCTGGCGTACTTCAAGCTGGCGATCATCGCGGCCGGTATCGACTTCCGGGCCCGCATGGCCGCCGGCGGGGCGGGCCACGACGACCCCGTCGGTGAGGCCGTCGCGCCGCTGATCGCCGCCGGCCTCGCTGTCCTCTAGAGCCCGGCCTTCAGGTTCTTCTTCGCGGCCAGCCGCAGTTGCAGGATCCTGGTGGTGGCGACCGCGAAGGTCAGCAGGCCGCCGGCGATCGCCGCGAGCAGGATGGTCACGCCCAATTGCACCTGGTGCAGCTTCCAGCCGAGCAGGACGATGTCGACCGGGGTGTCGTTCTGGATGACGAACACCAGCAGCAGGATCAGGATCAGGAAACCGAGAACCAGCGCTGACCACAGGGCCGCCGTGCGGGTGAACTTCACCGCCGACTCCGGAGTCTTGGGCGACTTCGACGATTTGGGCGACTTGGGCGCCGCAGGTTCGGCGTGGGCGGGCGCGGCCTCGGGCGTCGGCTCGGTCGGCTCGGGGGTCGACGCGTGATCGCTACTCATAGGCACCATCTTGACTGTTCTGCGGGCAGGATGCCGGGAACTGCGGCACCAATTTTCGAATAACGCTAGGGTCGGCCTGAGTGCACGACGCCGAAAGGACGTTCGGATGGACTTTGGGGGAGCCGGGGCGCGCACTGCCGCACCTCGCAGACTTCTCGCCGCTCTGGTCCTGCTGCTCGCTGTCCTGCTGACCGGATGCGGCAGCGCCAATCCCCTCGGCGGGGGCAGTATCTCGGGTGATCTCAAGTCGATCGTGGTGGGGTCCGCCGACTTCCCCGAGTCGAAGATCATCGCCGAGATCTATGCGCAGGCATTGGCCGCCAACGGCTTTACTGTCGGTCGGCAATTCGGAATCGGCAGCCGCGAGACGTACGTCCCTGCGGTGAAAGATCATTCGATCGATCTGATCCCCGAATACACCGGCAATCTGCTGCAGTACTTCGATCCGAAGACCACGGCCACGGCCGCCGATGACGTCGAATTGGCACTGGCGCGAGCGCTTCCCGGTGATCTGTCGATCCTGACCCCCTCCCCGGCCGCGGACACCGACACCGTGGCCGTTTCGGCGGAGACCGCCAAGAAGTGGAACCTGAAAACCATCGGTGACCTGGCGCAGCATTCGGCCCAGGTGAAATTCGGTGCGCCGTCGGAATTTCTGCAGCGGACCGAGGGGCTGCCGGGGCTGAAGGCCAAGTACGGCCTCGATATCGCGCCGGTCAACTTCATCGCCATCAGCGACGGCGGGGGACCGGCCACGGTCCGGGCGCTGGTCGACGGAACCGTCACCGCGGCAGATATTTTCAGTACCTCGCCCGCCATCGTCCAGAACAACCTGGTGGTGCTCGACGATCCGAAGCACAACTTCCTGGCCGCCAACGTGGTGCCACTGGTGGCATCGCAGAAGAAGTCCGATCTGCTCAAGACGGTGCTCGACGGCGTCAGCGCGAAACTCACCACGAAAGCGCTCATCGAGATGAACACCGCGGTATCCGGTAACAGCGGTGTCGACGCGGACCAGGCCGCGAGAAAATGGGTGCAGGACAACGGGGTCGACAAGCCGGTGAGCCGATGATCACGTTCGACACGGTCACCAAGAGCTACGGCAGCGCCATCGCAGTCGACGAGCTGAGCCTCGAGATCGCCGAGGGCACACTGTCGGTGTTCGTCGGGCCGTCCGGCTGCGGCAAGACCACCTCCATGCGGATGATCAACCGGATGATCGACCCGACATCCGGCACCTTGACCGTCGACGGTGCCAACGTCGCCACCGTCGACCCGGTGCGGCTGCGCCTCGGCATCGGGTACGTGCTGCAGAGCGCCGGGCTCATGCCGCACCTGAAAGTGGTGGACAACGTCGCCACCGTGCCGGTGCTGAAAGGCGAATCACGCCGCAGCGCCAGGAAAAAGGCGCTGGGCGTGTTGGAGCGCGTCGGACTCGACGTCAAGCTCGCCGACCGCTACCCGGCCCAGTTGTCGGGCGGGCAGCAACAGCGGGTCGGGGTGGCCCGGGCGCTGGCCGCCGACCCGCCCATTCTGCTGATGGACGAGCCGTTCAGTGCGGTGGACCCCGTGGTTCGCGAAGACCTGCAGGCCGAAATCCTGCGGCTGCAAAGCGATCTACGCAAGACCATCGTGTTCGTCACGCACGACATCGATGAGGCCGTCAAACTCGGCGACCGTGTCGCGGTGTTCGGACCTGGCGGCGCGCTGCAGCAGTACGACGCACCGCAGCGGCTGTTGTCCAACCCGGCCAACGCATTTGTCGCCGGCTTCGTCGGTGCCGACCGCGGCTACCGGGGCCTGCAGTTCCGCGACACGACAGGACTTCAGCTGCGCGACATTCGTACCGTCGCCGAACCGGCGGTCGATGCTCTGGAACTCGGCGACGGCCAATGGGCGCTGGTGGTCAACGCCGACGGCACCCCGTACGCGTGGATCAACGCCGACGGGGTGCGCCTGCATCGCATCGGAAAGTCCTTGTACGACAGCACCATCGCCGGTGGCTCGTTGTTCCGACCTGATGGCACCCTGCGACTGGCGCTGGACTCGGCGTTGTCGTCCCCGTCCGGGCTGGGGGTGGCAGTCGATGAGCAGGGTCGCGTGATCGGTGGCGTGGGCCTCGATGATGTGATGGCTCTCATCAAGAGCCGCAAAGGCCCCCAATGCGATACCTGCTGACCCACCTCGAGACCGCTTGGGTGCTGACGCAGATTCACCTGCGGCTGGCACTGCTGCCGTTGCTGATCGGGGTGCTCATCGCGGTACCGCTGGGTGCCTATGTGCGGCAGCGGCCACGGCTGCGGCGAGTCAGCACCATCACCGCCAGCATCATCTTCACCATCCCGTCGCTGGCGCTGTTCGTGGTGCTGCCGTTGATCATCCCGACGCGGATTCTCGACGAAGCCAACGTCCTGGTCGCCCTGACGCTGTACACCGTGGCGCTGCTGATGCGGACGGTGCCCGAAGCGCTCGATGCCGTCCCGGCGGAGACCCGGGAGGCGGCCACCGCCATCGGCTACCGGCCACGCACCCGCTTCTTGAGAATCGAACTGCCCCTGGCGATTCCGGTCCTCACTGCCGGGATGCGCGTGGTCGCCGTCACCAACATCTCGATGGTGTCGGTGGGTTCGGTGATCGGCATCGGCGGGCTCGGCACCTGGTTCACCGAGGGCTATCAGGCCGACAAGAGCGACCAGATCATCGCCGGCATCATCGCGATCTTCGTGCTGGCAGTGGTCGTCGACCTGCTCATCCTGGCCGCCGGCCGCCTGGCCACGCCATGGACCCGGGCGAAGGCACCGGCATGAACTTCCTGCACCAGGCCCTCGCCTACATCTTCACCGCGGCCAACTGGACCGGCCCGGCGGGCCTCGGCATGCGGATGCTGGAACACCTGGAATACACCGGCATCGCGGTGCTCTGCAGTGCCCTCGTGGCCATTCCCGTGGGCATGTACGTCGGGCACACCGGCCGCGGCACGGCCCTGGTGGTAGGCGGTGTCAACGCCCTGCGCGCCCTGCCGACCCTCGGTGTCCTGCTGCTCGGCGTCCTGCTGTGGGGACTGGGCCTGCTGCCGCCGACCGTGGCCCTGATGCTGCTGGGCATTCCGCCCCTGCTGGCCGGGACGTACGCCGGGATCGCCAACGTCGATCCGGTGGTGGTCGACGCCGCCCGCGCCATGGGCATGACCGAGCGCCAGGTCCTGCTGCGCACCGAGGTGCCGAACGCCATGCCGCTGATCGTCGGCGGGCTGCGGACCGCGACGCTGCAGGTGGTGGCCACTGCGACTGTCGCGGCCTACGCCAGTCTGGGTGGGCTCGGGCGGTTCCTGATCGACGGCATCAAGGTTCGGCAGTTCTATCTCGCGCTGGTCGGCGCCCTGCTCGTGGCGGTGCTCGCCCTGGCTCTCGACGCCGCGTTGGCGTTGGCGGTGCGGGCATCGCGGCCGGGACCGTCCGGACTTGCCATCGCGGCTGCAAAGCCGGGCCTTCGTCGCCTACGGTAGACGGGTGAGCGCAGCCCAGTCCGATGCCAGCCCCGAAGCTGCAGAACCCGCCTGGCCGGCGATTCTGACCTGGCGCGCGCAGGATGTGTCGCGCATGGAGTCGGTCCGGGTCCAGTTGTCCGGCAACCGGATCAAGGCCTATGGCCGGATCGTCGCCGCTGCCACCGATATACATCCCGCGTTCAGCGCGTCCTATGACCTGGTGACCGACGAAAGCGGCGCGACCAAACGGCTGTCACTGACCGTCACCCTCGCGCAGCGCGAGCGGCAGCTGTCCATCGCCCGCGACGAAGAGAACATGTGGCTGGTGCAGGACCACCAGAACCAGACCCGCCGCGCCGCCTACAACGGAGCGCTGGACGTCGACGTGGTGTTCAGCCCGTTCTTCAACGCGCTGCCCATCCGGCGTACCGGGCTGCACAACCGCACCGCGTCGGTGTCCCTGCCTGTCGTCTACGTCCGGGTGCCGGATCTGACGGTCGAAGCCGTGACCATCGGCTACACCAGCGCCGGTCCCGGCAACCCGATCAAGCTGGACTCGCCCGTCGCCGATACCTCGATCATCGTCGACGCAGACGGCTTCATCCTCGAGTACCCCGGACTGGCAGAGCGGATCTGATCACCCCACCGGCCCGGCCCTGCGCGGCGAGCTCTTCGCGCCAGCCGTCGGCCCCGATGGTCGTCGTCATGATCTGCGGCCGGGGGAAGTTGTCGTAGCGGACCCGGGCGGCATGGCCACCGTCCACCAGCTCAGCGACCGATTGGGCCTCGACGAGCGACGACCGGGCCTGGCTCAGCAGCTCCATGGCCCGGTCCAGCATGACCGTCAGCTCGGCGGCGTTGGCCTCACACATGGCCCGAACCAGGTCGGGTGCGGTGGCCGCGACCCGGGTGCCGTCCCGGAACGAGCCCGCGGCCAGCGCGAATGCCAGCGGAACCTCGCCGGCGGTCGTGGCCAGTGCCTCGGCCAGCAGATGCGGCAGGTGCGAGATCGCGGCGGCCGCGGCGTCGTGTTCGTCAGAGCGGGCCGGCACGATCACGGCGCGGCAGTCCAGCGCCAGATGCATCACCTGGGCCCACACGTCGGGGTCGACGTGGTCGTCCACGCTCACCACCCACGGCGCCCCGACGAACAGATCGGCGGCACCGGCCGTCCAGCCGGAATGCGCGGTGCCGGCCATCGGGTGCCCGCCGACGAATCGCCTCTGCAGGCCGTGCTCCTGAACCTGTTGCAGCACATTGCCTTTGACGCTCACCACATCGGTGAGCGGGCAGTCCGGGGCGGTGTCGCGAATGTGCTCGAGCATGATCGGCAGCGCGGGCACCGGCACCGCCAGGACGATCAGTGCCTCGCTCAGCGCGGCGCGTTTGAGGGCGGCGGTGAGGTCCTCGGTCGCGTCGAAGCCGTCTGCCGTCGCCGATTTGACCGCGTCGATCGAGCGGTTGTATCCGAAGACCTCGCGGCCCGCGGCCTGCCCGGCCCGCATCAGCGAACCGCCGATGAGGCCCAGACCCAGCACACACACCGGAGTTGTCACCTTCCAAGGTTTGCATACGGCCGAGGGCGGGTACATATGGGACCGCTGGTCAAGTTGCAGAGCGCGGACTAGCGTTGTCTGCATGGGAGTACAGCGCGCGCAGGCACAGCAGCAGGTGGCCGATCTCCCCGACGGCTTCGGTGTCGCAGTCGTCCGGGAGGACGGCGCATGGCGTTGCGCGCCCCTGAAGCGCGCGGCGCTGGTGGACCTGACTGCCGCCGAGACCGAACTTCGTGAACTCCGTTCTGCCGGTGCGGTTTTCGGCCTGCTGAATGTCGACGACGAGTTCTTCGTGATCGTCCGCCCGGCCCCCTCCGGCGCCCGGCTGCTGCTCTCGGATGCCACCGCGGCGCTGGACTACGACATCGCGGCCGACGTGCTGGAGAAACTCGACGCCGACCTGAGCCTGGAAGAGCTCGAAGAGGACGACCCGTTCGAGGAAGGCGACCTGGGGCTGCTGGCCGACCTGGGCCTGCCCGAGGCGGTCCTCGGCGTGATCCTCGCCGACGACGAATACGCCGACGAACAACTCAGCCGCATCGCCCAGGAGATGGGCTTCAACGACGAACTCACGGCGGTATTGGACAAGCTGGGGCGGTGAGCGCAGCCGACTGCAACCCGATTGTCAGCTCCGCTGATGAACGGCTGATCCGGCTGGCGCTGGAGGCCGCCGAACTGGCCGGAGCCGACGACGTACCGATCGGTGCCGTGGTGTTCTCGGCAGACGGGGTAGAGCTGGCCCGGGCGGCCAATGCCCGCGAATCACTGGGGGACCCGACCGCGCACGCCGAAATCCTCGCGCTGCGGGCGGCCGCCGCGGTGCACGGCGACGGCTGGCGGTTGGAAGGCGCGACCCTGGCGGTCACCGTCGAGCCGTGCACCATGTGCGCCGGCGCGCTGGTGATGTCCCGGGTGGCGCGGGTGGTGTTCGGGGCCTGGGAACCCAAGACCGGCGCCGTCGGATCGTTGTGGGATGTCGTCCGCGACCGTCGGCTGACGCACCGGCCGGAGGTCCGCGGCGGGGTCCTCGAGACCGAGTGCGCGGCGCTGATGGAGCAGTTCTTCGCCCGCCAGCGGTAGGACTGCTGGTCAGAGCCCGATTAGGGCAAGGCAGCCTGCGGCCGGTAAGCTGCCACACGGTGGCGTGTCCGAGCGGCCTAAGGAGCACGCCTCGAAAGCGTGTGTGGGGTAACCCCCCACCGAGGGTTCAAATCCCTCCGCCACCGCCATGAGCCCCTCACCTGTCACCGCAGGTGAGGGGCTTTTTTGCGGCCCGCGTCTTCAGTCACGGTAACTTCGCGCGCTTGGTGATTGACGCGACGGATTTCCGCCATCGCCGCCGGCGGGGGTGGCATCCACTGCACCACGCAGCAGGAGCCCGCCCGCTGATCGCCGAAACACAAAGGCCAGGCACCCCAGCGGGGTGCCTGGCCGTTGTGATCACGGACTAGCGGCCGAAGGTGAAGGCCGATCCGCTGTTGAAGTTGGAGCCGCCGACCGGGGTCGCAACGCCGGCACCGGAGTTGGTGCTGGTGCTCGCGCCGTCGGGGCCGATCTCGCTCGAGCCACCGGTGTTGAAGCCGCTGCCGCCGACCGGGGTGTTGACGGCTGCGCCGCCACCGGCACCGCCACCGACGGTGGGGATGAAGTTGGCCGGGGTGGGCATCGCGAACTCGTTGGAGGCGCCGGCGTTGAAGCCGCTGCCGCCGACCGGGGTGTTCACGCCCGCGCCGCCACCGGCGTTGACGCCGCCGTCGAAGGTCGGGAAGAAGTCAACCGGGTTGGGCAGGTTGAAGTCGGTGGCCGCACCGGTGTTGAAGCTGCTGCCGCCGATCGGGGTATTGACCGCGGCTCCGGTGTTCGTGTCGAAGCCCGCGCCGCCGAAACCGGCTTCGGTGCCCGTGGCGGTGTTGAACTCGCCGCCGCCGAGCGGGGTGTTCATGCCTGCGCCACCGCCGGCATTACTGGAGGCGTCGAAGGGGTGCCAGAACGGGTTCTCCACGTTGAAGCCCGCTCCGCCATCTGCGTTGCCACTGCCGACCGGGGTAGCGACCGCGGCGCCGGTCTCGCCGGAAACCTCGTCGTCGGCCCATGCCGGGGCGGCGACGGCAAGCGGGATCAGCGCGAGGGCCGATGCCGCAGCAAATCCGACCAAACGTCCTGTGTTGCGCATTAGTGAAACTCCAATCGTGGTTCTCTCGCGTATGGCCGGTGGACCCTACTAGGTCGTACTCGGTTCATCCGACCACTACCCTGATATCGCCGGCCTCGGCGTATCCGTTACAGCAGTGAACCAGCTGGTTAACACATAGCCATTTGCTAATGGTCTCGATACGGTCACTTAACCTGTGAATATGCTGGACATAGTCGGTTGGGTTCGTATTCGCTGCCAGGCGATCCGCTACTCACAATTCAGGACTGCTGCCTCGTACCAGTGGCACAGCAGCAGCGCCATCTCGACGTCCAGCCGATCGTCGCCGAGCGGCCGCCCGCGGCGTTCCAGTGCCCGCCCGACGCGGTACTTGACGGTGTTGAAATGCACCACCAGCTCGTCGGCTGCAGCAGTGTAGCTACCGCCATGCCCTAGAAACACGCGCAGGGTCTCCCGCAGACGGGCATCGTTGGCGCCGGACCCGGCCAGCGGCCCGAGGACCGCATGGACGAACTCGCGGGCGTTGTCCTGGTTCTCGCCCATCAACGCCGCCGCGGCGAAGCCTGCCGCGTCGGCCGCGGTGACACCCGTCAGGTTGGCGGTCACCGCGACGCCGTGTGCGCGAAGGGCCTGCCGGTGCGACTGCCGGAAGCCCTCGACGCTGGGTAGCGGCGTGCCCACGGCGACGGCGGGGGCGCCCGGATAGGACTCGGCGAACTGCTTCAATTGTGCGGACGCGACGGGTGCGGTGGCACTGGACAGTGGCAGCCAGCCCCAGCCGGTCCGCTGGTCAGCGGCCAGGAACAGCGGACTGCCTTGCGTACCAACGTGATCGGCGGCCGCCCGGAGGAACTGTTCGAGCTTGGCCAGGGCATCGTCGTGCCCGGTGACGTGTCCGCTACCGGTGGGCCACCACAGCACCACGGCCAGATGCTGGCGGCGCATCGGATAGCGGATCGCGGCGGTCACGGCCTCGGGGTCGGAGTCGTTGCCGGACAAGACTTCCCGCACCCGGAGTGCTTGGGTGCTGTTGCGGTTGGCGAGCCAGCGGTCGCGCTCGTCCTCGTAAACCCCGACGACCTCCTGCGAGATCCAGTCGATGTAGCGGAACGTCACCGACGTTATCCGCTCGAAGATGTCCAGCCTGGTCTGCGGCGCGAAGTCTGCATTGTTGATCTCCTCGGCGCAGACGTCGAGCGCCATCGCGTGGCCGATCCGGTAGGCCCGAACCAATGCGTTCATCGGCACCCCGCGCTGCGCTAGCCGGCGGGCGTACTCCAGGGCGGCCGTCGGCGCTTCGATGTTGTCCAGAGATATGTCGTGGCGGAGGGCGTGGAAGATGGTGTTGATATTGCCCGCAACGCTGGCGCCGAGCAGCTCGATGATCTCGGGATCGCCACGGAGTTCGGTGATATCGCTGGCCAGGCGGTTCCCGACGGCGCGGGAAACCTCATCCTGGCGGGCGATCAGACGCGTCATGACGGTGGTGTTGGCCTCGCTGACCGCCGGATCCATGCGCCGACTGTAGAGCGAAAATTTGTGTCGAGCGTACAAATCATCCGAGAAAGTTGATCGGCGCACGACGGAGTGGTGCACACCACAAACTCCTACCTTTATGACATGAACCTCGCCACCCTGCCCGACCGCCGCGCGGCCGCTGCGCCCCACGCTCCCGCCGTCGCCGACGACCACACCGACTTCGACAATGCCGCATTCCTCGACGCCGTCCAGCGCGCCGCCGGGGCGCTGCACCAGCGCGGTGTCCGCGCCGGCGACGTCGTCGGCATCATGCTCCCGAACCGCGTGGCCTTCGTGGTGGCGCTGTTCGCCACCTGGCGGCTCGGCGCCGTCGCGACTCCCATCAGCCCGACCCTGGTGCCTGCCGAGGTCGCCTACCAGGTGGCTGACGCCGGGGCGGTCGTGCTCGTCGTCGACCACGACGTCGATTCCGACATCACTGTGCTGCACGTCGATGACCTGGGTGGCGAGCCCCGGACCGACGCGCCGGTGGTCGGCAACGACGACGACCTGGCCCTGCTGATCTACACCAGCGGTACGACCGGCCGGCCCAAGGGCGTCATGCTCGACAACTCGAACCTGAACGCCATGTGCGCCATGGTGATCGAAGGTTTCGAGTTGACCGACGCCGATCACAGCCTGCTCATCCTGCCGCTGTTCCACGTGAACGGCATCGTGGTCAGCGTGCTGTCGCCGCTGCTCGCCGGCGGCCGGACCACCATTGCCGGCCGGTTCAATCCCGCGACCTTCTTCGAGCGCCTGGAATCCAGCCGCGCCACTTACTTCTCCGCGGTGCCAACCATTTACACCATGCTGCTGGGCCTGCCGCCGGAGGTGCGGCCCGATACGTCCGCGGTGCGGTTCGCCGTGTGCGGGGCGGCGCCGGCCAGCGTCGAGCTGCTCGACGGATTCGAAAAGCGTTACGGCATAGGCCTGGTCGAGGGCTACGGACTGTCTGAGGGATCGTGCGCCAGTACGGGCAACCCGCTGGGCGGGCCGCGCAAGGTCGGCACCGTCGGAATCCCGTTGCCAGGTCAGGAGATTCGCATCGTCGACGTCGCCGGTGCCGAAGTCCCGCAGGGCGAACTCGGCGAGGTGGTCATCAAGGGTCCCAACGTGATGCGCGGGTACCTGAACCGCCCCGAGGAGACCGAGAAGACCTTGAAGGACGGCTGGCTGCACACCGGCGATGTCGGCCGGTTCGACGAGGACGGCTACCTGGTGCTGGTCGACCGGGCCAAGGACATGATCATCCGCGGCGGCGAGAACATCTACCCCAAGGAGATCGAGACCGTCGTGCACCAGCTGGCCGGGGTCGCCGAGGCCGCGGTGGTCGGACGGGCCAGCGGACTCTACGGCGAAGAGCCGGTGCTGTTCGTCTCCGCACATCCTGGCGCCGAACTCGACGTCGACAACATCGCCGCGCACCTGAAGGCGTCGTTGTCGAAATACAAACTGCCCGTGGACATCACCGTTCTGGCGGCGCTACCGAAGAACCCCGTCGGCAAGATCGACAAGCCGTCGCTCCGCAAAACCCTCACCACCACCGATCCGCGAATCTAGCCTGATACCAGCAAAGGAGCTCATCTCATGGGATTCATCGAACCGACCTTGCCGAAGGTCGACCTGGAAGAGTTTCTCCGGATGCCGCTGCAGGAGCGGCTGCGGATCATGTGTCTGAAATGGGTGGACGACGGATACGGCGCGCCGCGCATGATCCACGTCCTGTACATCGTCAAACTCGTGTTCTTCTACGCCCTCGGCGGCGTCGTGATCGCCACCGCGACATCGCACCTGCCGGCCTTCTGGCACGTGTCGGAATGGTGGAACCAGCCCATCGTGTACCAGAAGGTGATCCTGTGGACCGTCCTGCTGGAACTCGTCGGGTTCGCGGGTTCCTGGGGTCCGCTGGCCGGCAAGACCAAGCCGATGACGGGCGGGTTCCGGTTCTGGGCCAAGCCCAACACCATTCGGCTGCGGCCATGGAAGGCAGTGCCGTTCACGAACGGTGACCGGCGCACCTGGTTCGACATCATCGTGTACCTGGCGCTGATGGCCACCGTGCTCGTCGCGATGGTGCTGCCCGGCGTGCCCAGTGATTCACTGTCGAAAGCGTTGCCGGACAACACCTCCGGCTTGGTCAACCCGGCGCTGCTGATCGCGCCGATCATCCTGTTCATTCTCATCGGACTGCGGGACAAGACGATCTTCCTGGCCGGCCGCGGTGAGCAGTACCTGCCCGCGCTGATCTTCTTCAGCACGCTGCCGTTCGTCAACATGATCATCGCCGGCAAGCTGCTGATCGGCACGGTGTGGTTCTGGGCGGGTGTCTCGAAGTTCGGCCTGCACTTCACCAATGTCATTCCGCCGATGGTGAGCAACAGCCCCGCCATCCCGTTCAGGTGGCTGAAGCGGGCGCACTACCGCAACTTCCCCGAGGACCTGCGTCCGTCACATCTGGCGACCTTCATGGCGCACGGCCCGGGCAGCATCGTGGAGATCGCCGCGCCGCTGGCCCTGCTGTTCTCGCCGTGGCCATGGCTGTCGATCGTTGCCGCCGCCATCATGGTGAGCTTCCACCTGTTCATCATCTCGACGTTCCCGCTGGCGGTGCCGGTGGAATGGAACGTGCTGTTCGCCTACGCCACCATCTTCCTGTTCCTGGGCTTCCCGAACGGGGACGGCTACGCGGTGTGGGACATGAACCCGGGGTGGCTGGCCATCGTGCTGGCCGCGGCCCTGTCGTTCTTCCCGATCCTGGGCAACCTGCGCCCCGACCTGGTGTCGTTCCTGCCGGCGATGCGCCAGTACGCCGGCAACTGGGCCTCTGCGGTGTGGACCTTCACGCCCGGCGCCGAACAGAAGCTGAACCGGGTCACCCGGTCATCGCCCAACTCTGCTGATCAGTACGTCGACTTCGGGTGGGACCCGATCACCGCCGAGGTGTTCACCCAGCAGGTGACGGCATGGCGGGCCATGCACAGCCAGGGCCGCGGCTTGTATTCGGTGCTGCTGACGTGTCTGCCCGACATCGACACTCGCGTTGTCCGCGAGGGCGAGATGTCGTGCAACACCATCATCGGCTTCAACTTCGGCGACGGGCACCTGCACAATGAAGACCTGATCCGGGCTATCCAGTCCGAGGCGCAGTTCGAGCCGGGCGAGTTCGTCATCGCCTGGGTGGAATCGCAGCCGATCCACAAGATGACTCAGGAGTACAAGGTGATCGACGCGGCCCTCGGTGTGATCGAGCGTGGTACCTGGAACGTGAAGGACCTGGTCGACGAGCAGCCGTGGCTGCCCAACGGGCCGATCCCGCTCAACGTCACCTGGCAGCGTGCCGGAGTCCTCCAGTAATGAGTACCGCGGTTGTGGTCGGCGCCGGGCCCAACGGGCTCGCCGCCGCCATCACCTTGGCCGCCAAGGGGATCGACGTCACGGTGCTGGAGGCCACCGATCGGATCGGCGGCGGCGTCCGGTCCAGCGAGTACGTCCTCCCGGGCCTGGTGTTCGACGATTGCGCCGCCATCCATGTGATGCCTGCCGGTTCCCGGTTCATCAAGGGCCTTGAGCTGGATCGCTATGGCCTGCAGTGGAAGTGGACCGAGATCGATTGCGTCCACCCGCTCGATGACGGCACCGCCGGGGCGCTCTACCGCTCGGTCGAGACCACGGCCGACGGGCTCGGGGTCGACGGCTCGCGGTGGCAGCTGCTGTTCGGTGGACCGTCGCGCCGGTTCGACAAACTGTCCGAGGACATCATGGGCCCGCTGCTCCGGGTGCCGCGGCACCCGTTGGAACTGGCCAGATTCGGGGCGCCGACGGTGCTGCCCGCGGCAGCGCTGGCCCGGGTCTTCCGCACGCCGCAGGCCCGCGCCCTCTTCGGAGGCGTTGCCGCCCATACCTTTCAGCCGTTGCACCACCCGCTCACCTCGGCGATCGGGCTGGGCATCATCACCGCCGGGCACGCCAACGGCTGGCCGGTGGCGGCCGGGGGATCGCAGGCGATCACCAACGCGTTCGAGGCCGTGCTGACCGAACTCGGCGGCAAGATCGAGACTGGCGTGCGGGTCACCTCGGCGTCGCAGTTGCCGCCCGCGGACATCACCGTCTTCGATCTGTCGCCCACCGCCATCACCGGGATCCTCGGAGACCGGTTGCCCACGCGGGTGCGCCGCGCCTTCGACCGATTCCGATACGGCCCAGGCGCTTTCAAGGTCGACTTCGCCGTCGAGGGTGATGTGCCGTGGACCAACGCGGCAGCCCGGCAGGCCGGTACCGTCCACCTGGGTGGTGATTTCGCCGAGATCGCCGCGACCGAGCGGGACATTCATGCGGGCCGGATGCCGCAGCGTCCGTTCGTGCTGGCGTTCCAGCAGTATCTGGCCGATCCGGGACGTTCCGTCGGCACGGTCAACCCCGTCTCCGCGTACGCGCATGTGCCGAACGGCTACAGCGGCGACGCCACCGAGGCGATCACCGCGCAGATCGAGCGCTTCGCTCCCGGGTTCCGTGAGCGCATCGTCGGGCAGGCCGTGCGGTCCACCACCGAGATGTCGGTCTACAACACCAATTACGTCGGCGGCGACATCAATACCGGCGCCAAGGACATCCGCCAGCTGGCCTTCGGTCCGCGAACCACGTTGTCGCCGTACACCATCGGCGTACCGGGAATGTACATCTGCTCGGCGGCCACCCCGCCGGGACCGGGTGGGCACGGCATGTGCGGCGCCAACGCCGCCGCCGTCGCACTGGCCCGATTGGGGCGGTAGCTACACGTTCACCGCAATGGTGTGCATCTCCCAGACCAGCAGCTCGGCGCCCGCGTCGGCCGCGGTGACGCGTTGTCCACCAGTTGCGGTGAGCCGCACGGCATCACCGGTATGGAGCGGACCGTGGTCTTCGAACTCGGCTTGCCCGCGGGTGACGAAGACGTGGCCAAACGGCGCGTCGGGTACCTCGATCGCGCTGCCGGCATCCAGCCGGGCGACATGCAGGGTGGCGTAGCTGTTGCCGAACATGATCGCCGCATCGTCGCGGTACTTGCGCATGCCCGACGCCATCGGGATGAGGGCATTGCCGGTGAGCTCGGTGCCGATATCGGATTCCTGATAACTCGGTGCGCCACCGAGTTCATCGGGCGGAATCCACATCTGGACAACCCGCAACGGCTGACGTTCCTGGCGCCCCGCGCCGTTGCGCTCAGAATGCCGAATGCCGGTACCGGCGCTCATCCGCTGCGCCAGCCCCGGGTAGATGACGCTCTCATTGCCCAGCGAATCCTTGTGCACCAGTGAGCCTTCCAGCACCCAGGTGATGATCTCCATATCCCGGTGGTCGTGCGCGTCGAAGCCTTCACCGCCGTTGACGGTGTCCTCATTGTTGATCATCAGCAGGCCGTGGGCATTGGCCGCCAGATCGAAGTTGCCGGTCGCCGGAAACGACTGCCACGATTCCAGCCACTCGTTCCGCCAGTGCCAGCGTTCAGCAGCACGGATGACGCGGACGGGCGTGGCTGTCGCTTGGTTCACCGCTCAATTCTGGCAGGGGTGCACCATGGGAGCATGATCCGTTCGTCACTGCGGGTATCGATGGCTGTGCTGGTGGTCGCCGCGCTGCTGGCGCTGGCAGGTTGCGGCGGGCATCGGGCGGCCGGTGCGCCGACGAACGGCGTCCCGGTGGGGCGGTCCGACCAGTCGGTGCAGGCCGGCGGACTGAACCGCACCTTCCACCTCTACCGGCCCGACGGACTCAGTGGCCCAGCGCCGTTGGTGATCATGCTGCACGGCGGCTACGGCGACGGTGCGCAGGCCGAACGTGCCTACAACTGGGACGGCCAGGCCGACGGTGGTCGCTTCGTCGTCGCCTATCCCGACGGCCTGGATCGCGCTTGGAACGCCGGAACCTGTTGTGGCATACCGAAGAACCGCAACATCGACGACGTCGGTTTCATCACCGCGATGGTCGCCGCGATCGAAGCGCAGATGTCTGTCGACCCGGCCCGCGTCTACGTCACCGGGATGTCCAACGGCGCCATGATGGCGCTGCGCCTCGGCTGCCAGACGGATCTGTTCGCCGCTGTCGCCCCGGTCGCCGGGACGCTGTTGACCGATTGTTCGCACGCCACTCCGACATCGGTGCTGCAGATCCACGGCACCGCGGACGATCGCGTCCCCTTCGACGGCGGACCGGGCAAGGCCAAGACACTGTCCGGTGCACCGAATGTCGACGGACCGTCGGTACCTGCGGTGAATGCGACTTGGCGCGGCATCGATGGGTGCGGGACGCCGGCGACGTCCACTGCCGGTGCGGTGACCACCCAGACGGCAGACTGCCCCGGCGGGCGCACCGTCGAACTCGTCAGCGTCGCCGGTGCCGGCCATCAGTGGCCAGGTGGGGTCCCGAGCCCGCTGGCGCAACGGTTGGGTGACCTACCGCCGCCGTCGACCGCACTGAACGCGACCGACACCATCTGGCAGTTCTTCGCGGCGCACCATCGCTGAAACCTGCCCGGCACAGTCACCGCCGGAGATGTACAGAATGTCGACAAGGCAGCCACGGTTCTGAGCCGGTGCGAACGGCTGGCAGCGCAATCCCATCGCGCGACAGTCCCGTCCTAGTGTGGCGGCCCCGGGCCGAACTAGCGTCGATGTGGTCGCAGTCACATGCAGGACTGACATCCGGCGTTCGATCTGGAGAAACACGAGCTCGCCAATCGACGCACCACTGGAAAGGAAAAGCGTATGCCGATGTGGATCGTTCACGCGCCTGAGGGCGTGTACAGCGATGAGGACAAGAAGGACATCACCGAGATGCTTACGCAGTTCTACGTAGAAGGCGTTGCGTTGCCGAAGTTCTATGTGGTGGTGCGATTTGACGAGTATCCGCGCGATTCGATGTGGGTCGGTGGGAAACCAGTGAACGATTTCGTGCGATTTGTGGTCGATCACATCGCGCGCCAGATGGACGAACAGGCGATCAGGGAACTGTGCATGTCCATCCTGTGCGAACGGATTGCGCCGTTCACCACCGAGCGCGGATTGCACACAGAGATCCACATCGACGAGACGGCCGTCGATCTGTGGCGGGTCGATGGGCTCAAGCCGCCGCCGCCGTACTCCGAAGCCGAAAAGCAGTGGGCCAAAGACAACGCCCCCGCGCCTTACGACCTCGCCGCCGCGACCTGAGCCCGACCACGGCGCGATCCTCAGGACACCGTGTGAGGGAGGCGGCGATCGTCGCCGCCTCCCTCGATCGGTACTGCCGTCAGGTCGTCGCGACTGCGTTCGCGGCGACACGGCGCAGGGCGGGCTTGTCGGGCTTTCCCACCGGGTTCTTCGGGAGTTCCTCGACGAATGTGATCGCCTCAGGCACTTTGACTTTCGCCAGGTTGCGTCGGCAGTGAGCGGCGAGACTGTCGACGTCGAGCACCACGCCGGGGTATGGCTGCACGTAGGCAACCGGGACCTCGCCGAGGACCTCGTGGGGGCGTCCGACGACCGCGGCATCCAAGACGCCGTCGATGGCGGTCAAGACGGATTCGATTTCCTTGGGGTAGATGTTCTCGCCGCCGCGGATGATCATGTCCTTGATGCGCCCGACGATGCGCAGGAACCCGTCATCATCCAAGATCCCCACATCGCCGGTGTGCAGCCACCCGTCCACGACAGTCTGCGCGGTGACCTCGGGCAGGTTGAGATAGCCGCGCATCACGACAGGGCCCGAGATCACTACCTCGCCGCGCTCACCTCTGGCCAAGATTTCCCCTGTGGGAGACATGATTTCGACGCGTTGGCCGGCCATGGCCGGCCCCACGGTGCCGAGCTTTCTCGGACCGCGTAGCGGATTCACCGCCGAGGCGCAGGTGGCTTCGGTCAGGCCATAGCCCTCGACAATGACGATCCCGAAGCGTTCCTGTGCGCGCGTCATCAGTTCCTCGGACAGCGGCGCCGCGCCGCAACCGGCAAAGCGCAGAGATGTGGTGTCGGGTTGGACATCATCAGGCAACGCCACCAGCATCGAAAGAATGGAGGGCACCGACGAGAAGTATGTCGGTCGCAGTTTCTCCACTTGCTCGAAGAACCGGCTTACCGAGAACTTGCCCACGATGCTGGTTTGAGCGCCCACGCGAAACGGGCTGAGCGTGCCGAGCATCAGCGCATTGACGTGGAACAGCGGCAGGATCAACAGACTGTGATCCTGTGGAGTAAGTTCCATGTGGTCGACAAAAGCGGTTGTCATCGCGTCGATGTTGGCGTGATCGAGCATCACACCTTTGGGCTTCCCAGTTGATCCGCTGGTGTAAATCAGCAATGCCACATGGTCTTTGGTCAAAGTGACGGGCGCGGGGCCAGGCCCCGGCCCCACGAGTTCATCGACGTGAATGGCGGGTCGGCCACCGCTGGACACGTCCGGCGACTCGTTGATCACCAGGTGAGCGTTGCAATCGTTGATCTGAAAATCGGCCTCAGCGGCGGTGAACGCGGGATTGACCGGGGTGGCGACGCCACCCAACCGCCACGCTGCCAGTATCGCCACCACCAGCTCAACACGATTGGGCAACATCACCGCCAAAACGCTCCCGTCGCCGAAGCCCTGCGCCGCCAATTGGCCCGCGACCGCCGCCGACCAGGCGTCAAGCTGCCCGTAAGTCAACGTGACCGCGTCATCGCGCAATGCAGGCATCGACCGATCCCGCTCAGACATCCACGGTAGATACGCAAAAGTCATAATGTCCTAAACTTCGTCTGGCCCCAGTCCAGTGCGCGAAATAGCTTGGGCCAGAGCGTGACCGCGCATCGCGACGCCGTAAGGGTGGCCGAACCGTCGGGGATGATGTTGTGTCGTTGAGATTTACGATCTAGACGGCGTCGGTCAGCTCGTAGGGGCTGGGCGCGTTATCCCTTGCCCATTTCTTCTCGGCTTCCGAGAACGGTGGCGGCGGCTTCAGCCCATCCACCCGCCACAGATCAATCGGCGTTTCATCGATGTGGAATTCCGTGTGCAAACCTCGATCGGTGGTGAAGGGCGCGAGCCCCTCGGCCCCCATGTTCATGGCGAGCTCCCTGAACTCCGGGTCGTCCAACTGGCGCGCGATGTGGTCGACCACGAAGCGCACGAAATCGTTCACCGGCTTACCGCCGACCCACATCGAATCGCGGGGATACTCATCGAACCGAACCACCACATAGAATCGGGGCAGTCCAACGGAATCCACGTACATCTGCGTGAGGACCTCGGTGAGGTTCTTCTTGTCTTCAGTGCTGTACACACCCTCAGGTGCGTGCACAATCCACATCGGCATGTCTGTTTTCCTTTCAGTGATGTGACAATTGGCGAGCAGGCGTCACCGGGCCGGCAACGTCGGCCTCGATGAGGTGCTCCACGAAATGGTCGCGAGCCGCGTGAGAAGAAATGCGGAGGCCCTCGCCGGCATATAGCCCGAAGTGGCCGCCGTCTGTGATCAGCAACCGCTTGGGCTCCCGCGCCATGTTGTAGGCCTCGAACGCGAATTCATGAGGGGCGCAGACGTCGGTTCTGGCGATGATCATCAGCAGGGGTGTCGGGGAGATGCGATGCACGTAGGACCGCGGCGAAAACTCCGATATGAGATCAAAGCTGCGTGCCGTTACCTCGTTCTTCCACCTGGGCGCCCGCGCGGCGGCTGTGGTGCTGAACCATTGCCATGCCTCGGGATCGGGCATCATGGATGGTGCCATCGGGTCGGGATCAACCGCGGGAAGAGTCGCCGGCTCACCGCCGGCGAACCGATTCGCCCGGTCGGCGTCGAGATTGTCCAGCAAGTGCCCGATTAGATCTGGGCGCACCATCCACCGCGCGCTGTTGTAGCCGTCGATGAACGGTACTTGCGACACCACTGCCTTGACCCTGCGGTCGATAGCCGCCACGGTGAGTACCAGCCCGCCGGAAAAGCTCGTCCCCCAGATTCCGACACGCTCGGAATCCACCTCGGGTCGAGTGATTGCATACGAGATGGCGTCCCGATAGCCACGATATTGCGCGACCGGGTCCACCTCTTGGCGAGGAGTGCCGTCGCTCGCTCCGAAGTTACGGTGATCGTAGACAAGAACATTCAGGCCGGCAGCTGCGAACACTTCCGCATAATCGGCCAGGCACAGTTCCTTGACGGCCGAAAGGCCGTGTGCCATAACGACAACCGGGGCAGGTCCCGCGCTTCCCGCTGCGGCGAAGAACCACCCACGCAGCGTCACATCTCCAGTGCTGAACTCGACGTCCTCGGGTTTCATGTTTCTCCAGTTCGACGCGAAGAAATTCGCGCTGTGGCGTTCAATTGGACTCGCCGGCCGCAGGTTCTCTGGCCTGTGGTCGTGACCATATCGACGCTACTGAGACAGGGTCCGCCACAATAGAACGATCCTGACGCCCGGTGGGATCGCCCTGCCAACCATGTCGCGTGGTGGCTAATCGCGCAGATGCGCCGCACCATTTGCGGTCTCGCCGCGTAGCCGCGAAGGTGACGTGTTGAACCATCTGCGAACTGCGCGAGCCAAGCTCGACTGTTCACGCATCCCCACCCGCGTCGCGATCTGCGAGAACGACAAATGGGTTGTCGTAATGAATTTCAGGGTTTGATCCCGGCGTACCTCATCAACGATATTGTTGAAGGAGGTGCCCTCTGCGAACAAGTTCCGTTGCAGCGTGCGCGGGTGCAGCTTCAGCAGGCGCGCGACCTTCGACAGATCAGGGGTGCCGAAGCCAAGGTGGTCAGCGACTATCTCAGTCACCAGATCGGAGACGGGTAAACCTCTGTGGCCGAAGTGGGTCTCCAGGTAGTCGATCGCCATGTCGCGAAGCAGGTCGTTGCCTCCGCTGACCGGGGCCAAGAGCATTTGGCGGGGTACCCGTAGAACGGCCTTCGTGCTGTCGAACGTGACCTGCGCGGCAAAGAAATCTCTGTAGACAGCTTCGGGCGCCAGGGGTGAATGTGGAAGTTGCACAGATCGCAGCCCGTACGACTCGGCACCGTTGATCAGAAACAGGATGCGATGGACGATCGCGACGCCGTAGTCGACGCCCTGGGCGGCTGTGCCCAGCTGGTAGCGAAGCCCGATCACCTCCGGATTGCCCAACGGATCGACTATCGGTTCGAGGGACAAGGCAGGGCTGTGAACGAACAGGTAGCGTTTCGCGCACTCGAGAGCTTCCCCCATCGTTCGCGAATTCCCGATCGCGATCGCGACCGGGCCCATGAAGTCCAGGTCCTGCTGGGCCGCCATGCGCAATCCGAAGTCTGGGACCGACAACTGTGCGGCCGCATCTTCGAGGAGACGCTCGACTACCCCGAGGCTGAGGAACGCGTCGCGCCCAGCGATTTGCGTTTCATCCAAGCCGCTGGCAGCGAGAAGTTCGGGGCCCGAGCCGCCCAACTCATCGACGAGAGCGGCAAACCCTCGCAAAGCTGACGCCCGAATGGGCACCTTGCTGTCGCGCACAGACAGATCCTTGTCGTCTTGGGACAAGTAATGGCAGATATAGGCGAGGAAACTACAGCATGAGCAGCTCGGTGGAGGCGGAGTTGCCAGCCGGCCGGCGCGGACTGGCCGTGCTTGTAGTGGAGAGCAACCCCGGCAGGAGGCAGGCAATGACGCCAGCTCAAGCAACCTTGGCCCGTCCCGACCGCGCGGCACTGGAAGAGCATGACTTTCACTGGCGGGCGGCCGTTCGTGACCGCCTTGCCAGTATGGAACTGCGGCGCAAGACGGAGTGGGTCGGGAGCTTTGGCTCTTCCAGGATCCGCGACCTCGGCGATCTCCTCATCACCGATTGGGAGTGCCCCTCGGTGGAGGCGGTTCGAGGCAACAATCTGGCGCGTCGCGACGATGACGCCTTGCTGGTACTCACAGCCTCCGCAGGGAAACAGATCATCGAACTCGCGGGTCAGACCGTTGTGCTCCGACCCGGGGCGGTGGTGATCACAAGTACTCGGGCAACGGGGACCTTTGTCATCCCCGACCGCCTGACGAAACGATCCATCCGAGTGCCCATGACGGCGCTCGCCTCGTTCGATACGGGTGGCCGCGTACCCGATTGCCTACTCATGGACACAGCGGAGAATCCGCTGGCCAAGATCCTGCAGGACCTCCTGGTTGGTATCGACAGCCACTTCGGTCGCATGTCATCGGTAGAGACCGAGACCGCGCGCAACGCACTACTCACCTTGATCGCAGGGATGCTTCGGGCAAGTGAGCTCCCCGACACGGGCGAGCGCGAGCTCTTGCCGCTGCTCCGGCGACAGCTGGAGAAGTGGATCATGAATCACCTCTCGGGAGGTGCCGTCAGGGTCCAGGATCTCGCGGCCGCACACAACGTTGCACCCAGAACCGTGCACCGCGCATTCGAAGCAACCGGCGACACCGTCGGAGCGGTCGTCCGAAAGCACCGCTTAGCCGCCGCGAGAGACGACCTCGTGCACACGAACCTCTCGATCGCTACGATCGCGCACCGCTGGGGATTCTGCGATGCAAGCCACCTAGGCCGAGAATTCCGACGGCATTTGTCCTTGTCACCCGGCGACTACCGAGAAGCACACGGATTCACTCGAGGTTAGAAGAAGGACGCGGCCGGCCACCGTGGCGCATCTGTACCACTGACGGGCGTAGCTGTTCTATGCCAGAGAAGACGTTGGTTCATAACGTGGGTTTGTCGCCGCAGTGCAACGTGTACGGCCACAGATGCGCCGATTGACCGCCCCACAATATTTGGAGGTACTCCGTGGAGACTGCAACCACTTCGCCCGCCCGTATTCCTACGGGATCGTCGACGGACGCTCCGTCGATCCGTGCGACTGTTTTCGTCGGTCGCTGGCCGAACATCCCCGTGGTCGAGGTACCGGGGGTGCCGACGGGCACCTTCTCGCCAACGACCGCGACCTTGGTGACCGGAGCCACCGAGGCGGTTCTGATCGACGCGCTGTACCTCAAAGATGACGTCCGTGACCTCGGAGACCTCATCGAGCGCACCGGCAAGAAACTCACGACGATCTACATCACCCACGCCCACCAGGATCACTACCTTGGATTCGGTCCGCTCCTGGAGCGGTTTCCGGACGCGAAATGTGTTGCGCTGCCGCATGTCATCGAGGCGATCAGGGACACCATGGACATGCAGACCGAGCAGTGGAAGATGATGTTCGGCGACGCGTGTGTGACGGCTGGACCGGTGCCCGAACCGATGGACGGCCACACGCTATTCGTCGACGGTTCGCCGCTGAACGTCATCGAGGTCAAGCAGGCTGACATCCATCCCACGACCATCGTCCACATCCCCGAAATCGATGTTGTGGTGGCCGGCGACTCCGTCTACAACGAAATCCACGCGATGCTCGGATTGGCTACGCCGGCAGAATGGCAGGACTGGCTCGAAACAGTCGACGTCGTGGAGAGCCTCAAGCCTCGGATGATCGTCGCCGGACACCGCCGGCCCGACGGGGACGACTACGCGACTGAGCGGATGATTGCGCAGACCCGTTCGTACATCAAGGATTTCGCGGCCGCATATGAGGTCGCGGCAGATGCCGACGCACTGGTCTCCGCCATGACGGAGAAGTACCCGTATCACGGCAATCTCTGGACCCTGCAGTTCTCAGCGATCGGCGCAATGATGTTGCGCGAAAACGCTGCGTCAGCGGCGAACAGCGCACCATAGTCAGCCGAAAGTTGTTGAAGTACTGAACTTCTACTGGACGCGACTTCAAGCGGTTGGGGCTGCCAGGCGGTCACCGCCACCGCGTCACACCCAAGCGAATGGGAGACCGATCATGAGCGACAGGTCGCAACTACATACCCCTCCGGCTGCTAACCCCACTGAAACGCTGCCCTTCGAGGACACCCGTGCCGTGTGCTACGAGATGGACGGACAGGTCGCGCACCTGATCATGCAGCACCGCCCGCACAATTTCCTGGGCCTCGCGCTGATGGAGGGCCTCGTTGAAGGAATCCGGTGGGCGCAGGCGCAGGGGGCCCGCGCCGTAGTGCTGCGAAGCGCGCTGCGGCACTTCTGCGCCGGTGCCGATGTGAGCTTGTTCGCGACTGCACAAGACGGCGTCGCCCCCGACGAAGACGTCACGGAGCTCCTGCGGGCCTTCGAAGAGCTGCCCCTTCCGGTCATAGCGTCGGTGCACGGGGTCTGCGTCGGCGGCGGTCTGGAGATCGCGCTGGCCTGCGACCTGATCATCGCCGCGGAGTCGGCCAAGATCGGCTCCGTTGAGGCGACGATCGGGATGAATCCGTTGATGGGCGCCATCCAGCGGGTCACTCAGCGCGCCGGCGCCACGCGAGCCAAGGAGATGGCACTGCTGGGACGCCGCTACGACGCGCGAACGCTGGAACGCTGGAATGTGATCAACCGGGTGGTTCCCGACGAACAGCTGGCCGATGCGACCAATGTTCTGGCCCAGGAGCTCGCGCATGGGCCGACGGTCGCTCACGCCTCCACCAAGCGCATCGTCGACGTGGCGGTCAACCAGGGCGTGCACGCTGCCGATGAGGCCATGCGGGAACTACAAAAGGACCTTTGGGCGTCAGCCGATCTGAAAGAAGGGCTCACGTCGCTGTTCCAAAACGGGCCAGGCGCAGCGCGATTCGAGGGTAAGTGATGGCACTGCCGCTCGAAGGGGTTCGCGTCATCGACTTTTCGCGGGTTCTGGCTGGGCCGCATTGTGCCAAGCACTTGGTCGATCTGGGTGCAGAGGTCGTCAAGGTCGAACCTCCGACGGGCGACGTGTCGCGCTTGGCACAGCCGGTATTCGGTGCGGTCAGCGGCTACTACGCCCAGCAGAATTCCGGAAAGCGCAATCTCAGTATCGATTTGAACGTTCCGGAGGCGCGCCCGGTCGTCCTGAAACTGTGCGAGACAGCTGACGTCATCGTCGAGAATTTTCGACCGGGCACCTTGGGATCGTTCGGATTGGACTACGAGACGATCGCAGCGCGCAACCCGGGCGTGGTGTACGCCTCGATCAGCGGTTACGGCCAGAAGGGGTCCTGGCGCAACCGCATGGCCTATGCCCCAACGATTCAGGCAGAAGCCGGCTTCACCATCAACACCCACCGTCAGTTCGGTGTGGGGGAGGAGCAGCGTCAAACAGATGCCCTCTCACATGCCGACGTTTACTCCGGCCTGCACGCCGCGATCGCTGTGCTCGCAGCGCTCAACCACCGCAACGTCACCGGCGAAGGGCAATACGTCGACATCGCGATGGCGTCGGTGATCCTGTCGATGAACGAACGGGTTCACTACGATCTGTCCGAGGTCGACCTTGGCGACGAGCCACCCGTTCTGGGAGCGACGCAGACGCCATTTTTCAGCAGCCCCGATGGGACGCCATTCGTCGTCCCGATGTCGCTGGTCGGTACGGGTACCTTCGGTTTCTACCTGAAGGTGATGCGCCGGCCAGATCTAGCCGAGGATCCGCGCTTTTTGACACCCACGCTGCGCAAGCAGAACCTGGTGGCCCTCCACAACATCGTGCAGAAGTGGATCCTGACCTTCGCGGACATGGCATCGCTTGATGCTCAATTCGACGAGGCAAAGCTGGCGACGGGCACCGTGCGCGAGATCAAGGATTTCGCCAAGACTGACTGGGCGCAGAGTTGGGGAGCGACTCGCAGCGTGTCGGATCGCCAGGGCGGAGACATCACGATCCCTGGCCCACCATGGCATTTCAGCGCACATGACGGTGCGCTTGTACCGCAGGTGCCCGCCTTGCAGGGCGAGCACAACTGGGAGATTCTGCGCGAAATCGGCTTGAGTGACGAAGATATCGAGCAGCTCTACAAACTGTCCGCACTGATCGGTGGTCCTTCCGCAGCACCGGATGACGTCGTGAACAAGGCGTGATGACACTAAGTGGGCTCTAGCTCTCGCCGGGTGATGCACAGCGGCGGTGCGGTGCCGACCTTCTACTTCACCAACGCTGTGAGGCTGCAAGAAACGTTGAAGCTGCCCGTGATTCAGTCCGTCGTGAGTAGTGGTCAGGTGCGCTGCAGTTGGCGCAGCGGAGCGCAGTGGACGTCGAAGCGTTGCGCGACGGTGTCCAGGGTGCGTTGCAGGTGGGGGCGTCGGCGCCGGTGGGTGGCCAGGAACTGGGCCAGCCCGACGGCCTGGCGGGGCAGCGGATACCAGCGCGCGATGTCCACGCCGCAGTCACGAAAAATGCTGAGGGGCAGGGTATCTGACATGAGACCCAGGTTGTGTACGGCCAGCGTCATCACGGTGTGGGGGAAAACCTTGTTGCACTTGCGGCGCAACTCGATCATGTCGAGCTCGTAGAGCGGTACCTCGGTGAGCTGGTCGGTGAACATCAGATGGGGCAGGAAGTAGCCCATGAACGTCGTCAGGTGCAGGGTCGCCGCTCGGCCGTTCAGCGACAGCACCCGGCCGCTCGGCGAGGTGTAGGGCTCATACGGTTGTGGGTGCTTGAGCAGATATCCGGTGCAGTTGACGATCCAGCTCTCCGGGTCGATCTGCCGGACCCCGCCACTGCGCAGCTGAATCTCGGTGCGTCCGTCGCGATCGACGGCATCCACGAAATGGTCCATCACGACGTCGTTCAAGCCGGCCGCGATGGCGTCTCTCTCGGCCGTCGACAGCAGGCCGAGCAGGAAGTTGTCGGTGCCGGGCGTCAGCCAGATGGCGTACCTCTCGAGCCAGCGGCGGCTCACCTCGTCCTCGTTGGTGCCGTCGAACAGCTGGGTCACGTCGTTGGCGACGGCGTTGAATGTCGTTCCACTCCACCATCTTTGGGCGCCGGTGGGGAACAGTCGGTCGCGGTGCGCGAAGTAGGTTCCCGAGCCGGCCAGCAGATTCACCTCGCGTCCGGGGTGGCGAGAGATCAGCGCGTATGCGGTGTCCATCGCGGTCTTGCCGCTGCCGATCACCCATACCGGAGCGTCGCTGTCGTCGATGGAACCACTGCGCATGTCGCAGTAGTTCGGCGACACCGAATGGACGGTGGTGCTGGACACCGGCAGCGGATCGTTCGGTTCGACGTCGGAGGCGATGGCCTTGATCAGGCGCTTGGCCTCGACCACCAGGCTGCGCCCGTCGTCCGACACGCACTGCACCCGGACGACGCCATCGACCTCGGAATCGGATTGCAGTGTCCAGCCATAGAATTCGTCGACCGTGATGCGCTGCCGCAGCACGTCGAGGCAATGGTCGAAATGAGCCAGCACCTCGTGCTTGGTGGCCAGATGGGACGGCTCGGCGTCCAGCGTCCAGCCGATGTTCCCGGCGGTGAAGAACGGGTGCGGCTGATGCAGCCGCACGTAGTCGTAGGTGTCGACCCACATGCCGCCCACTCGGTGCCGCCGGTCCAGCAGGATGACGCGCTGGCCCGACGACAGGTACTGGGACGTCGTGAAGAGGGCATTCAGCCCGGCGATACCCGCACCGACGATGCAGACCTCGCAGCGTTCGACCGTGGCGCTCACTGGTTCGATCCCGTGGTGGTGTTGAGCATGGGGGACCTCCTTGTCCTTGCCATGACGATCCGGCATCGGGCCCGGGAGTACATCAGCTGATCGGCGTATTTGGCTGGGGCACTACAGCGATATGGCCAGCAGCGTGCGGACCAGCTCGGCCTGCCGGTGGGTGCCCGTCTTGTCGAAGATGTGCTGGACGTGGGTTCTGACGGTGCCGGCGGACAGGCACATGCTCTCGGCGATCGGCTTGATCCCGTCGCCCTGTATCAGCCTGATGGCCACCGCAGCCTCGGCCGTCGTCAGCCCGTACAGGCGGCGCAGCATCTCGACGTCCGGTTGCGGGTGCCGCTCGGGATCCAGGATGAGCACCAGGGCCCGGGATTCGGCCAGTGGAGCCGTCACGTGCTGGAACGGCAGGACGTGAATCACGTAGGGCCGCAGGCCGGATGGCCGCGGGCACAGCAGCGAGGTGGTGCCGCGCACGACCGCCCCGGTCTGTCCGAGTGCGGCGTTGATGCCGAGCCGCAGAGCGGCGTCAGCGGGCGGATGCGCGAATTCGAACGATCCGTCACGAATGGTCAAACCGTCGTGGCGGCGGACGATGTTCTCCGCTGCCGTGTTCAGGTAACGCACCGACAGCAAGCAGTCCACCACGGCCATCCCGATGCGGGTGACGTTGTCCATCGCCGACGAGATGTTGCGGATCTGGTGGGTGGCCTCACTGAGGTCGTGCTGGATGCGCATCGCGCGCTGGAAATGCGGAACCAGCGCCTCGGCCAGTTGAACACGTTCGGTGGTGTCGAACGGTTCGTCACGCTTCTCGGTGGCCACCAGCCAGGTCGCGGGTTCGGGCCCGTCCGTCAGCCGGACGAACAGCCCGTCTTCGAGGCGGTGCGGCCGCATCCAGTCCATGTGGAACTCGGCGTTCGGCTGCAGCGCGGTGAGTTCTTGGCTGCCGTGTACCAGCCCTACAGGCCCGTTCTCGACGGCCTCGAGGATGTAGTCGATGTGGCGGTAGTAGTCCGCATACTCGGTCAGGGCGTCGGTCGGGATGGTGACGCTCTGGGGCGCCCGGCTCACACTGTCCGCCAACACCAGAGCCGCCCCGCCGGTCGCGCCGAACATGGCTTGGAGCTCGGCCATGGTCGCGGTCCACTGCTCGGGCTGGACTGCGGAATCGTAGATCGACGAGACTACGCGCGAAAAGGCCTCGACCGTGACCACGGTCGGTACTCCCTGACCAATGTAGGGCTCACGCCTTGCGCCTCTCGCGACGTGATCTACCTGCGGCAGCGCCGCAAGCACTGCGGAAATCGTAATTCAAGACCAATGGTATGTAAAGTGTTTCCTTGGCGGTTGCTGAGAGTCAGATCAGCGCCGCCGAACGTGCGGGCAGATCGCGGTTGGCGGGGGATCGCGATCTGTTCGCACCGTCGATTTCGGGCACTGCGTCAGGCCGCCGCCGACTTCTCCGAGCGCGCGGCAGCCTTGGACCCGCCGCCCTTCGGACTCGTCTTCGGTGTGTCCTTGCCATCGTTGTCGGATGATGTCGCCGGCTTCGGGTCGTCGGCGTCCTTCTTCGACGTGTTCTTCGTTTTCTTCGGCTTGGTCGGTTTCACCGGCGGTGCGTCGGGGTCGGTCTTCGGCTTGGTGGACTTGACCGGCGGAGTATCCGAATCTGCCTGCGGCTTGGGTGATTTCACCTGTGGCTCATCCGAAGTGGCGGGCTTCTGGTCGGTGTCGGTGTTCGGTGTCGAGACGGGGGACTGCGGCTGCTCCGTCTTGACGTCGGCCTTCAAGTCGGCCTTCACGTCGGTCTTCAGATCCGTCTTCTCGTCGGTCTTCGTGTCCGTCTTGGTGTCTGTCTTCTCGTCGGCCTTCGTGTTCGCCGTCGGCTTGTCCTCGGCCGTCGCTGCCACCGGCGCCAGGGCCGCCGGCTTCTTGGCGGAGACGTCCAGCGGCGTGACCGGCGGCGAGCTCGCCGGTGTGGCGGCCAGGCCCGGCAGGTGTAGTTGGGACTGGATATCGGTGACGAAGTTGTTGGCGCCTTCCTGCAGCGCGCCGGGAATCGCGTTGATCGTCTCGATGATCTTCGACAGGGGAGTGAACAACGAGAACGGCGTCTTCTTCGCCGGATTCAGGTTCTCGCGGTCGGTGTATCCCATGTCGACCAGCACCCGCAGCAGCGGCTCGACGGCGTCCAGCAGCGGTTTGACCAACGGCGTCAACCCGATGGCGCCGGCGCCGATGCGCAGGGGCACCAACAGCGGCAGGTCGGGATTGTTGATGAAGACGTAGGTGTCCGTCCCGCCCGCACCGTTGTCGGGCACGACCGTGATGATCGCGGGCGTGGTGCCCGGGATGTACGAGTCGTAGTACGCGTCCGGGTGGGCGTACATGACGCCGAGCAGGCTGTTGGCCAACGAGAGTGGGTTGAAGTAGGCCGGGAAATCGGCGTACGGGTCGTATTCCCGGGTGTAGAACGTGGTGTCGTATGGCGATGGCGCGGCCGGGCCCTGGTTGTTGACGATGAACGGCACGTTGATGCCCGGGAAGCGTTCGAAGATGCCGCCGTTGCCGGCGAAGGGCGAGCCGATCATCACGAACGACAGCTGTGACGGCGCGGGGCCGGTGCCGTTGGCCAGTAGCCGGCGTTTGGCCCACTCGGCGCCCAGACTGCCTTCCGAATAGCCCGCCACGATCAACTGCTCACCGGGTCGAGAGGTGATGGCGTTGTACACCTTCGGCCCGGAGACGGTGGTGCTCGTCGACAGCTGGATGGACGCCGGGTAGTTGATCGGCAGGTAGGTGTAGCCGGACGGCACCACGGTGTGATTGAGCTTGGCCGGGATGTTGGCCGATGTGGGGTCGCCGCGTCCGCCGATGCCGATCACGGTGTTCATCAGGCCGACGACGAAGCTCGACGTGATGTTGGTGGCCGGACTCATCAGCAGCGCGCAGCACAGCGCGACCAACAGGAAGACGCGCGGCACTCCGCGCACGGCAGGACTGGTGGTCGGCCATATCTGGACTGACATCGACGCTCCCCCGACTAGGCGTGAACCGGACGCTACTCCCGGGACCAGGGCTTTAGACGGGAATTTGCAACTTCCCCCCGGAACGCAGAACGGGTGGTGTTCCGGCGAACCGGAACACCACCCGTGCTGTGCGGGTACCTGCTAGGGGCAGGTCACCTCGATCTCGAAGGGCTTCTTGGTGGGCTCCATCGGGTTGGCCATGTCGACACCGGTTGCGGTGCCGCTGATCTTGTAGGTCTTGCCGTCCTTGGTGGCCTTGGCTTCGCCGCCCGGGACACCGTCGGTGTAGCCGAGGGTGACGCCGCCGACGCTGCCCAGGCCGACGGTCTTGACGACCGGCGGGTCGGCGTCGGTCAGGGTGACGCCCAGGCCGCCCGAAGCGTTGCCGATGGCGATGACCACGTTGCCGGCTGCCGTGGTGCAGCCGATCTGGCCCTGGACGTCCTGGGCCTTGCCGTCGATGCTGACCTTCGCGGTGCCGGAGCCTGCACTGGAGTTGCCAGCGGCCGATGAAGCCGAAGCCGAAGCGGTGGCCGAGGAACCGGTCGACTTCTTGTCATCCTTGGAACAGCCGGTCAGGCCGGCGGCCAGAACCGCGGCACCTGCGACCGCGACAACCAAACCACGTTTCATAACTTGTGCTCCTTTGTAATGCGAACCGTCCCGAACGGCGGGTCATCCAGTGCATTATGGGGTTCGCCAAGCGACTGTTCATGGTATTCACAGAAAATCCCTATAACCGTCCTGACCTGTTTGTTTCCGCGTCGTTAGCCGGCATTCGGGTGTCGGGCCGGGGAATTGATTGAATACAGCGGTGAATCAGCAGTTCTTCGAGGTCACCGCACAGCTGCCGGGCCGGCGTGGCCGTGCCGGGGTGATCCACACCCCGCACGGTGATATCCAGACCCCGGCATTCATTGCCGTCGGCACCGCGGCCACGGTCAAGGGCGTCCTGCCGGAGACCATGAAAGAACTTGGGGCGCAGGCTCTTCTGGCCAACGCCTACCATCTGTACCTGCAGCCCGGTCCCGATGTGGTGGACGAGGCAGGTGGTCTCGGCGCCTTCATGAACTGGCCCGGTCCGACGTTCACCGACAGCGGCGGCTTTCAGGTGATGTCACTCGGCGTGGGTTTCAAGAAAGTGCTGGCCATGGACACGGCCCGTCTGCAGGCCGACGACATCATCGCCGAAGGCAAGGAACGACTGGCGCACGTCGACGAGGACGGGGTGACGTTCCGCTCGCACCTCAATGGCGACAAGCATCGCTTCACGCCTGAGGTGTCGATCGGCATTCAGCACCAACTGGGCGCGGACATCATCTTCGCCTTCGACGAGCTGACCACCCTGGTGAATACCCGTGCCTACCAAGAACGTTCGGTGGAACGCACCCACCGGTGGGCGGTGCGTTGCCTGGCCGAACACCGTCGCTTGAGCATCGAACGCGCGGGCAAACCGGCTCAGGCGCTGTTCGGCGTGGTGCAGGGGGCGCAGTACGAGGACCTGCGCCGGCAGGCCACCAAGGGGCTCGTCGGGATTGTCGACGAGGACGGGCATGGCTTCGACGGCTACGGCATCGGTGGCGCCCTGGAGAAGCAGAATCTGGCGACGATCGTCGGCTGGGTCACCGACGAACTGCCCGACGACAAGCCCCGGCATCTGCTCGGCATCAGTGAGCCCGACGATCTGTTCGCCGCCATCGAGGCCGGTGCCGACACCTTCGACTGCGTGTCGCCGTCGCGGGTTGCCCGAAACGCCGCGATGTACTCGGCGACCGGCCGCTTCAACGTCACCAACGCCCGGTTCAAACGCGACTTCAATCCCATTGACGCCGAATGTGATTGCTATACCTGCGCCAACTACACCCGCGCGTATCTGCACCATCTGTTCAAGGCCAAGGAGATTCTGGCGTCCACGCTGGGCACGATCCACAACGAGCGGTTCATCATCCGGCTCATCGACCAGATTCGCGCCGCGATCGGTGCGGGGGAATTCGACGAGCTGCGGGACCACGTGCTGGGCCGCTATTACGGCACCAAATAGCGAGCCACCTGCACCGACGCGGACTCGTGGACAATGGCGGGATGACTGGTGCACCCGGAGTGATCGACCCGCAAACACTGCTCCTCGGGTTGATGGATCCGGGCAATCGGGCGGACCCGTACCCGCTGTACGAACGATTCCTGGACTGCGGCCCGCTGGCGATGCCCGACGCGAATCTCGTGGTGTTTCCGGGCTTCGCCGACTGCGACGAGGTGCTGCGGCACCCGGCTTCGGCCAACGACCGGTTGAAGTCGACGGTGTCGCAGAAGCAGATCGCCGCCGGCCAGCGGCAGGCCCGGCCGTTCGGCGAACCGGGCTTCCTGTTCCTCGATCCGCCGGATCACACCCGGCTGCGCGGGCTGGCGCAGAAGGCGTTCGCGCCGAAGGTGATCAAGGCACTCGAGGCCGACATCGTGACGATGGTGGACGGGCTGCTCGAGGGCGCGACGGGCACGATCGATGTGGTGGCCGACTTGGCTTATCCGCTGCCGGTCGCGGTGATATGCCGGCTGCTCGGGGTACCGATGGCGGACGAGCCACTGTTCAGCCGGGCGTCGGCGCTACTGGCGGGCGGGCTGGACCCCTTCGTTGCGGTGAACGACGAGACGGCCGACGACACCGCCGACCTGATGGAGGCCGGTCTCTGGCTGCGTGGGTATCTGCGCGACCTCATCGAGGAACGGCGTAGCTCGCCCGGGGAGGACCTGATCTCGGCGCTGATCGCCGCCGAAGAGGACGGCGACCAGCTGACCTCCGAAGAGATCGTGGCGACCTGCAATCTGCTGCTGATCGCCGGGCACGAGACGACGGTGAACCTGATCGCCAACGCGGCGCTGGCCATGCTGCGGCACCCGCAGCACTGGGCGGCGTTGGCGGCGGATTCCTCGCGGGCGTCGGCGATCGTCGAGGAGACGCTGCGTTTCGATCCTCCGGTGCAGCTGACCAGCCGCGTCGCCGTCGAGGACATTCAGATCGGCGACGTCGAGGTGCCGAAGGGCGACATCATGATGCTGCTGCTGGCTGCCGCGCAACGCGATCCGCGCATGTACGACCGGCCCGGCGAATTCGACCCGGACCGCGGGGTGATCAAGCATCTCGCCTTCGGTAAAGGTCCGCACTTCTGTCTCGGTGCGCCGTTGGCCCGGCTGGAGGCGACTGTCGCGCTGTCGGCGCTGGCGGCCCGATTCCCGCACGCGCAGTTGGCGGGTGAGCCCGTCTACAAGCCCAACCTGACCCTGCGGGGCCTGGCCACGCTGCCGGTCTCCGTCTGATCCCGGCTACCCTCGCGCGTATGCCTTCAGTTCTCGTCACCGGTGCCGGACGTGGCATCGGGCTGGCCATCACCCAGCACCTCGCCGCGACCGGATGGGACGTCATCGCCGGGGTGCGCTCCAAGTCGGACGCCGCCGCTGTCGTGGCGCTGGCCCCGCAGCGGATCTCGGCCGTGATCCTCGACGTCACTTCCGACGATGACGTCGAAGCACTGGCGGCGGCCCTGCCGGACCGGCTGGACGCGGTGGTGAACAACGCGGGCATCGTGGTCGCCGGTCCTGTGGAGACGCTGACGCCCGCGGACTGGCGGAAACAGTTGGACGTCAACGTGGTTGGTCAGTTCGCCGTGACCGCGGCGGTGCTGCCCAAATTGCGGGAGTCCCGCGGCCGGGTGGTGTTCATCTCCAGTGTCAACGGCCAGCTGTCGTCGCCGATGCTGGGTGCCTACGCAGCGTCGAAGTTCGCGTTGGAGGCGGGCGCCGAAGCACTGCGAATCGAACTGCGGCCCTGGGACGTTCCTGTGGTGGTCGTGGAACCCGCGCAGACCGATACGGACATGTGGCGCAAGGCCGACGACATGGTCGTCGAGTTGGAGGCAGCGACCTCGCCCGCGCACCGCGCCCTGTACAGCGGGCACATCGCCGGCATGAAGAAGATGGTGCCGCTGTCGCAGAAGATGGCGGTCGACCCGGCGAAAGTCGTTGCGGTGGTGGAGGAAGCGCTCACCGCTCGGCGGCCCAAGGCGCGGTACATCGTCGGATTGGGACCCAAGCTTCAGGCGGCGCTGATGACGAATATCCCCGCATCAGTGCGAGGGTTCCTGCTGGCCAAGGTCTTCGGAGTGCCGCGGCGGGTTTAGGCGCCTGGCTGTGCCGAGCTCCGAGCTTTTTGCCCGGCAAATTTTGGGGTCCAAAATTGTCGTACCCTTCTGCTTTGATGGTGTCATGTCCACCGCTGCAACGGCTTTCGATGTTGAGGCATCGCCGTGTGAGCGTATCGATGCGTTCTTCGATGAGATCGGTGAGCTGACCGGGCAGCGCAACGCGATCGACGCGCGGCTGGTGGAGATTGCGGCCGAGATCGACCGTGATGGGTTGTGGGGCGCCACCGGAGCCCGGTCGCTCACGTCACTGGTGGCGTGGAAAACGGGTGTGTCGCCGCGTAATGCGGAGGTCCTGGTGGCGGTCGCGCACCGCATCGAGGAGTTCCCGCGGTGCGCTGAGGCGATGCGCGAGGGTCGGTTGTCGTTGGATCAGGTCGGGGTGGTCGCCGAACACGCGGCGGACGGTTCTGATGAGCACTATGCCCAGTTCGCCGAAAGTGCCACCGTCACCCAGCTGCGTAAGGCCGTGAAGCTCGAGCCGCGCCCGGAGCCCGAGTCGGAGTCGAAGCCCGAACCCGAGCGGTCGATCAAGAAGACCACCCACGATGACGGGTCGACGACGTACACGATCCGGTTGCCGAAGCTGGAAGCGGCGAAGTTCGATGCCGCGCTGGCCTCGCACCAGGATGCGTTGGTCGCGGACTGGAAACGCGACCACGCGGACGCCGGGGAAGCCGACGGGGCAGTGTCGGAGGCGGCGCCGCCGTTCCCGAACCAGGTGGACGGGTTCATGAGCCTGGTCGAAGCCGGCTGGGACACCGACGTCGCACGCCGGCCGCACGGGCAGCACACCACCGTCGTGGTGCATGTGGACCTCGAACAGCGCTCGGCCGCTCTGCATGTGGGGTCGGTGCTCACCGACGAGGAACGTCGACTGTTGTTGTGCGATGCGACATGCGAGGTGTGGCTCGAGAAGCACGGGCAGCCGATCGGCGCCGGACGCAGCACCCGCACCATCAGCCGCCGGCTGCGCCGGGCCTTGGAGCATCGCGACCGCTGCTGTGTGGTTCCCGGCTGCGGAGCCACCCGCGGCTTGCATGCCCACCACGTCATTCATTGGGAGGACGGCGGCGTCACCGAAATGCACAACCTGGTGCTGGTGTGTCCCTACCATCACCGGTTGCACCACCGAGGTGGCATCACCATCACCGGGCCCGCCGACCGACTCGTCGTCAGCGACGCAGCCGGACGGCCCTTGAGCAACCGATCACTGGCCCGGCCACCCACCACACCGCCGCCCGATGTGCCGCCGTGCCCAGGCCCCACCGGGGAACGCGCCCAATGGTGGTGGTACCAACCATTCGAACCACCACCAACACCGTCAACCAACTAGGGCTGGAAAATCCACGCGTCGCGCGGTAGTTGGCTTGGATCGAACTCGGCCAGCATGCCGTCGAGAGTCGTCGCGGTGTAGCCCAGCGACGCCGCGATCTGTGCCAACGCGGATTCCGCGCCGATTTCCGAAACCGTCACCGCGCCATCGCGTTTGGCCAGCCTCTTACCGTCGGCGTTGAGTACCAAAGGGACGTGCGCGTAGACGGGCTGCGAATACCCCAGCAGCGCAGCCAGATACGCCTGCCGCGGGGACGATGGCAGCAGATCGTCGCCGCGTACCACCTGGTCGATGCCCTGGGCGGCGTCGTCGACCACGACGGCCAGGTTGTAGGCCGGTACGTTGTCGCCGCGGCGCAGCACGAAATCGTCGACCACGCCGGTGTACGAGCCGTGCAGCAGATCGGTGACGGTGTATTCGTCTGTGTCCGAACGCAATCGGATGGCCGGTGGTCGGCCTGCGGCGCGGCGCTGGGCGCGTTCGTCGTCGCTGAGATCGCGGCAGGTGCCCGGGTACGCGCCTTCGGGGGCATGCGGTGCCCGCGGCGCCTGCAGGATGTCCTTTCGGCTGCAGAAACATTCGAAGGTCAAGCCGCGTTCCGTCAGCTCGTCGACGACGGCGAGGTAGCGGGCCTCGTGCGAGGCCTGGTACTCGGGGAGCTCGTCCCACGTCAGTCCGACGGCCGCTAGATCGTCCAGTTGCCGCTGTGCCACCTCGGGGAACGTGCGGTCATCCAGGTCCTCCACCCGGACCAGGAACCGCCGACCCGTCGATCGCGCGAACAACCACGCCAACACCGCAGTGCGCACGTTGCCGATGTGCAGATCGGCGGACGGGCTGGGCGCGAAGCGGCCGGCGGAGGAATGGGGCACGACCGCAATGTAACGCGCCGCGCGATGAGATTGCTCGCCCGCGCTGGTCTACGTGAGTATGGAGACCGTGGACTTACCCGTGCAGCCACCGATAGACCCCATGCTGGCCAAGGCCGCCGTGAAAGTGCCGGACGAGGCCGGGCTGTGGTCCTACGAACCCAAATGGGACGGGTTCCGCGCCCTGGTGTTCCGTGACGGCGACGAGGTGGTGCTGCAATCGCGCAACGGAAAAGAGCTGGGCCGGTACTTCCCTGAGCTGCTGGCGGCGCTGCGGGACGAGATCGCGCCGCGCTGCGTGCTCGACGGCGAAGTGGTGGTGCCGCGGGAGATCAACGGCCGCATCCGGCTCGATTGGGAATCGTTGAGCCAGCGCATCCATCCCGCGGCCAGCCGGGTGCAGATGCTGGCCGAACAGACGCCCGCCCACTTCATCGGATTCGACGCGCTGGCTGACGGTGACCGCAGTCTGCTGGCCGAGCCGTTCCGCGTCCGCCGGGCCGCGTTGCAGGATCTGGTGAGTGAGAAGCAGTGGTGCCATGTCACGCGGACGACCGAGGATCCTGAGCAGGGCGCACATTGGCTGACCACATTCGAGGGGGCCGGGCTCGACGGTGTGATCGCCAAACGCCTCGACGGTGCTTACCTGCCGGGCAAGCGGGAGATGGTCAAGGTCAAGCACGCCCGCGATGCAGACTGTGTGGCGATCGGCTATCGCATTCACAAGAGTGGCGAGGGCATCGGGTCGATCCTGCTGGGCCTCTACAGCGACGGAAACCTCCATATGGTCGGTGGCGCAGCATCATTCAGCGTCAAAGACCGCATCGCGCTGCTGGCCGAGCTGGAGCCGCTGGCCACCGGTGACGCGCAGGACGGCGAGCCGAGCCGCTGGAATTCGGCCGCCGACAAGACCTGGATTCCGATCCGCCCAGAGAAGGTGTGCGAGGTGGCGTACGACCAGATGGAGGGAAACACCGTGCATGGCAGACGATTCCGGCACACGGTGAAGTTCCGGCGCTGGCGCCCGGACCGGGACCCGGAGAGTTGTACCTTCGACCAGCTCGACGTGCCGCTGAACTACGACCTGTACGACGTCCTGGAGAAGAACTGATGGCAAGCGCCGCAGAAGAACTCGATGTCGACGGCGTCGCCGTCCGGTTGACCAGCCCCGACAAGGTGTACTTCCCGCAGTTGGGCAGCAAGGGCACCAAGCGCACGATGGTTGACTACTACCTGGCCGTCGCCGACCGGATGGTGACGTTGCTGCGGGACCGGCCCACCCACTTGCAACGCTTCCCGGACGGCATCGAGGGTGAAGAGATCTACCAAAAGCGGGTTCCGGTAAAGCATCCCGAGTATCTCGAGACCTGCACGGTGACCTTCCCGTCAGGCCGCACCGCTGACGCGCTGAAGGTGACGCACCCGTCGGCCATCATCTGGGCCGCGCAGATGGGCACCATCACGCTGCATCCGTGGCAGGTGCGCTGTCCGGACGTCGAGCATCCCGACGAGCTGCGGATCGACCTCGATCCGCAGCCGGGCACCGGATTCAAGGAGGCGAGGGAGATCGCAACCGGTGTGCTCAAACCGATCCTCGACGAACTCGGCCTGGCCGGTTATCCCAAGACTTCAGGCGGTCGAGGCGTCCACGTCTTCGTCCGGATCAAGCCGGACTGGGACTTCATCGCGGTGCGCCGGGCCGGTATCGCGCTGGCCCGTGAAGTGGAGCGGCGCGCGCCCGACGCGGTGACGACGTCATGGTGGAAGGAAGAGCGCGGCGAGCGGCTGTTCATCGACTACAACCAGAACGCCCGGGACCGGACCTTCGCCTCGGCGTACTCGGTGCGCAAGACTCCGATCGCCACGGTATCGACGCCACTGTCCTGGGCCGAGCTCGCCGACGCCGATCCCGACGACTACACCATGGCCACCGTGCCGAGTCTGCTTGCGCAGCGCGATGATCCGTGGGCCGGCATCGACGACGTCGCGCACTCCCTGGGGCCGCTGCTCCAGATGGTGCAGGCCGACGAGGACCGGGGACTGGGTGATCTGCCGTACCCGCCGAACTACCCCAAGATGCCGGGGGAGCCGAAGCGGGTGCAGCCGAGTAAGGACCGGGACCTACGGTGAGCAGGTGTGCGCCGCGCCCTGCGGGCTGGGCAGTGCCTGCAGATCGTCGGTGCCGCAGCCGAGTGCCGTTGTCGAGATCAGAAACGCCAGCACAGCGAGGTAACGGAGTGGCTTTCCGCGCAGCGAGCGGGTATTCACCTGGTGTCCTGATGAGTCGCTGACGCAGACTGAAATATTTTGCTGTCGTCGCACGATGACACCTCCTCAGCGTGAATATCACCTAGTAACTGGCAACCTACCGGCCAGTGCCTTTTGGTAGCCAGAAATGACCGAATAAGTTCGCTGAGATCGTACATCGACGCATATTGACGATCGTGCGGGCTCGGGGGCGATCCACTGGGTAGATTGCTGCCCATGACTGGAAGCTGGGGCACCGTGTTGACCGGGCTCGTTCCGCTCGGACTGGTGGTGGCGCTGTCGCCCATCACCGTCATCCCGGCGGTGTTGGTCCTGCAGGCCCCGCGGCCCCGGCCGACGGGACTGGCGTTCCTCGCCGGCTGGACGGTCGGCTTGGCGGCGGTGATCGCGGTGTGCGTCCAGGCCTCGCACATGCTCAGCGACGTGCACAAGTCGCCACCGAGTTGGGCGTCATGGTTGCGAGTCGTGCTGGGTGCCGGGCTCATCGTCTTCGGCGTCTATCGCTGGTTCACGCGCGGCAACAGTTCCGATTCGCCGGGCTGGATGAAGAAGGTCGCGACCGTCACCCCGGCGCGGGCGGCGGCGATGGGTGTGGCGCTGGTGGTGGTGCGCCCGGATGTCGTATTGATCTGTGTGCCAGCCGGATTGGCGATCGGCACTGCAGGGCTGGGCCTCGAGGGTGACTGGTTGGCGGCGGCCTTCTTCGTGATCGTCGCCGCATCGACAGTGGCGATTCCGACCCTGGCCTACGCGATTGCCGGTGCTCGGCTCGACGACACGATGCGACGGCTCAAAGACTGGATGGAGAAGAACAACGCCGCGTTGATGGCCGTGATCATGGTCGTCATCGGCGCGATGGTGCTCCACAATGGTGCGCGTGCGCTCGGGTGGCTCTAGCCAGACAGGCACAACGTTCGGCTTGGTGCTGTCCGAGGTGATCGTGCTGCCGCGCGGGAGCATTCCGCGGACGGCCAGCGGCAAGCGGCAGCGCGCCCGGGTCAAGCAGCAGTACCTGGCCGGAGAGCTCCGCTAGGTACGCCATCGGACGGATGTCCAGGTCAGCAACCTGGACATCCGTACGACAGTGTCAAGAAAGACTTTTGAGGGCTGGTGCGAAGCGTTCCGCACCAGCCCACTGAGCGTTGCAGCTCAGTTAGACCGCGGTGACTCCGGTCGCAGCCGGGCCCTTGCTGCCCTGGCCGACCTCGAACTCGACCCGCTGGCCCTCATCGAGGGTGCGGAAACCGTTGCTCTTGATCTCCGAGTAATGGACGAACAGATCCTTGGACCCGTCGTCGGGAGTGATGAAGCCGAAGCCCTTCTCACTGTTGAACCATTTCACAGTTCCCTGTGGCATATACCAACTTCTCTCATGTAGAGCGGATGTTAGGAAGAAACATCCGCTCGGCATCGTAGCTCAGTGGGCTACCTCTCTGCACCCTGAACAGCGCATATCGCTGACCAAGTGTGAACTGGTTCGTCGGTGGGTATGGGGTACGCAGGAGTGCGCCGGCCTCCGCTGCATGCCGGCCCCGGCCCGGAAGTGACGGACATGCGACTGGTAGCGGCCGTGCTCGCCGCCGTTTGCGTCCTCGCTGGGGCGTCCTGTGCGCCCGCGCACCGCGTTGACCTGGGCCGGGACGCGGGCTACCTGATCGCTGCGATCTCCGGCGAACCCGACCAGCTCGACCCCCACAAGACCAGCGCGTACTTCTCCTTCGAGGTCCTCGAGAACGTCTTCGACACCCTGGTGGAACCGGACGCCGAGCTGATCATGCGGCCCGCTCTGGCGCAGTCGTGGATCACCTCGCCTGATCAGTTGTCGTGGACGTTCCGTTTGCGGCCCGGCGTGACGTTCCACGACGGCAGCCCGCTCACCGCGTCGGATGTCGTCTACTCGTACCGCCGGATCATCGACGGCAAGCTGGCCAACGCCGACAAGCTCAGCGCGGTCACCGACGTCACCGCGACGGATGACCACACGGTCCGGATCGTCGTGGCCCACCCGACACCGAACCTGCTGACCAATCTCGGCGGTTTCAAGGGCGTGGCCATCGTGCAGCGCCGCAACGTGGAGGACGGGCAGATCGCGAGCCACCCGATCGGCACCGGACCATTCGCCTTCGCCGGCCAGCGCAGCGGCGATGCGATCACGTTGCGCGCAAATCCGCGCTACTGGGCCGGCGCCCCGCGAATTCCGGGCGTGACGTTCCGCTTCATCAGCGAGCCGTCCACGGCGCTGGCGGCGCTGCAGGCCGGCGAGATCGACTGGACCGATGCGGTGCCCCCGCAGCGGGTCGCTCAGCTGCGGGGCGACGATTCGATCCACCTCGCGGTGACGCCGAGCAACGACTACTGGTACCTGGCGCTCAACGAGGCCCGGCCGCAATGGCAGGACGTGCGCGTGCGGCAGGCCGTCGCGTACGCCATCGACCGGGCGTCGATCGTGCAGGCCACCAGTTACGGTGCGGCGCAGGCCAATCAGCTGGCGATTCCGCGGGGCAACCCGTGGTACACGCCCTACGACCGGTATCGCTACGACATCGACCACGCCAAACAACTGCTGGCGCAGGCCGGCTCGGCGCCGACGGCCATGGACCTGCTGGTCACCAGTGAGTACCCGCAGACCGTGACCGCCGCCCAGGTGATCGCCGACAACCTTGCGCCGCTGGGTATCCGGGTCACCATCCGCACCGTGGACTTCGGCACGTGGCTCGACGAACAACACACCGGGCACTTCGACATGTTGATGATGGGCTGGCTCGGCAACATCGACCCCGACGATTTCTACTACGCGCAGCACCACACCGGCGGTGCCAGTAACGCCCAGAAATTCTCCGACCCGCGCGTCGACGCGCTGCTGGACGCCGGCCGCACCGAGGCCGACCAGCGCGCGCGGCACCAGGATTACGCGCAGGCCGCCACGCTCATCGCGGACCAGGTCAGTTACCTCTACCTGTACAACCCGGCGGTGGTGCAGGCGTGGTCACCGAAGCTCACCGGGTACGAGGCCAGGCGTGACAAGGCAATTCGGTTCCGGGACGCGGTGCTCGGCGGTGGCCGGCCATGATCATCCTGCGGTTCCTGGCCCGTCGGCTCGTCTACTCGCTGGTGGTTCTGGTGGGTGTGCTGATCGTGGTGTTCGCCCTGGCGCATCTGGTTCCCGGCGACCCGGTGCGGATTGCTCTGGGGACGAGGTACACGCCCGAGGCGTATGACGCGCTGCGCCACGCGAGCGGTCTGGACCGGCCGCTACCCGCCCAGTTCGTCAGCTACCTCGGGCACGCCGCGACGGGGAATCTCGGCGTCAGCTTCCGCAGCGGCGACCCGGTGGCTCAGGTGCTGTCCGAGCGGTTGCCGGCCACCGTGTCGCTGGCCGTCGTCGGCATCGCGGTGGCGCTGGTGATCGCGCTGCCCGCCGGTATCTACGCCGCCACGCGCGAGGGGCGGCTCAGCGATGTGATCGTCCGGGTCATCAGCCAATTCGGGGTGTCCATCCCGGACTTCTGGCTGGGCATCCTGCTCATCTCGCTGTTCTCCACGACCTTGGGCTGGCTGCCGACGTCGGGCTACCGGCCGCTGTTCGACGACCCTGCCGGCTGGTTGCGCCACGTGATCTTGCCGGGCCTGACCGTGGGTCTGGTGGCCGCTGCGATCATGACCCGCTACGTCCGCTCCGCGGTGCTGGAGGTGTCCGCGATGGGCTATGTCCGGACGGCGCGCTCGAAAGGCCTGCCGCCGCGGGTGGTCACGCTGCGGCACGTCGTGCGCAATGCCTTGGTGCCGATCCTCACCATCACCGGTATCCAGCTGGCGACGATCCTCGGCGGTGTCATCGTCGTCGAGGTGGTGTTCGCCTGGCCGGGGTTGGGCCGGTTGGTCTACCTCTCGGTGGCCGCGCGCGACTATCCCGTGATCCAGGGCGCGGTGCTGCTGATCGCGGTCCTGTTCCTGACGGTCAACCTGGTGGTGGATGCGCTGTACGCCCTTGTCGATCCGCGGATTCGGCTCTCATGAGACTGCCCGCCAATCCCGTCACGGTGCTCAGCGCCGCTGTCGTGGTCGCCGCCGTGGCCATCGCGCTGGGCGCCAACTGGCTGGTGCCGTACGGCATCAACGACGTCGACGTTCCGCACGCGCTGCGGCCACCGAGCGGCGCGCACTGGTTCGGCACGGACGAACTGGGGCGCGATGTGTTGTCCCGGGTCCTGACGGGGCTGCAGGCGTCGATGACGGTCGCGGTGGTCAGCGTGGCATGTGCGGCCGTGGTCGGCACCGCGTTGGGCGTCGCCGCCGGGTACCGCGGTGGGTGGCCCGACACCGTGGTGATGCGGGTCGTCGACGTGATGTTCGCGTTCCCGGTGCTGCTGCTGGCCATGGCGATCGTCGCGGTGCTCGGGCCGGGCCTGGCCACGACGATCGCCGCGATCAGCGTCGTCTACGTGCCGATCTTCGCGCGGGTGGCGCGGGCCAGCACGCTGGCGGTACGGGAGGAGCCGTACGTGGCGGTGTCGAGGACCATGGGCACCGGCACGGGCTACATCCTGGCCCGGCATGTGCTGCCGAACATCACCGGCCCTCTCGTCGTCCAGACCTCGCTGTCGCTGGCGTTCGCCATCTTGTCCGAAGCCGCGTTGTCCTTCCTGGGGCTGGGCATCCAGCCGCCGCAGCCGTCACTGGGCCGCATGATCTTCGATTCGCAGGGCTTCGTCACGCTGGCGTGGTGGATGGCGGTGTTCCCCGGGGCGGCCATCGTCGTCATCGTGCTGGCCTGCAACCTGCTCGGAGACGGGCTGCGCGACGTGCTCGATCCCAAGCAGCGCACCATGATCGAAGCGCGGCGGCGGTCATGAGTGTGCTGTCGGTCGACAACTTGTCCGTGCGGATCGGGCGTCGTGAGATCGTGCGCGGGGTCTCGCTGGGAGTCGAGCCCGAGCAGACTCTCGGCATCGTCGGCGAATCGGGTTCCGGGAAGTCGACGACGGTGCTGGCCGCCACCGGACTGCTCGACGCGCCGGGTGCGGTCGTCGCCGGCTCGAGTGTCCTTGCCGGACAACAGGAACTCGTCGGCGCTTCGGCGCGGACGTTGCGTCGCGTGCACGGCGGACGGATCGGTTTCGTCTTCCAGGATCCGGGCACCTCGCTGAATCCGCTGCTGACCGTCGAACGGCAGATCACCGAATCGCTCGAGACGCATCGGCAGCTGACCCGTCGCCGGGCCCGCGTGCGCGCGCTGGAACTGCTGGAAGCCGTGGGCCTACCCGACGTCCAGCACCGGTTACGCAACTATCCGCATCAACTCTCCGGAGGTCAGCGCCAGCGGGTGATGATCGCGATCGCCCTGGCCTGCGACCCGGAGCTGCTGATCGCCGACGAGCCGACGACAGCCCTGGACGTCACGACCCAGGCGCAGATCATCGCCCTGGTGCGGGACCTGCAGCGCGAGTTCGGTACCGCTGTGGTGTGGATCAGTCACGACCTCGGGGTGATCGGCGAAGTCGCGGACACCGTCACCGTGCTGCGCGGTGGCGAGGCTGTCGAACAGGCGCCGGTCGACTCGATCTTCGACGCGCCGCGGCAGTCCTATACCTGCGAATTACTCGATGCCAGACCGGTTTTGGGGCACCCCATCCGCACCGTACCGGACACCGCGACGCTGCTCGACGTCTCCGATCTGGACGTCAAGTTCTCCGTGAGCACGCCGACCGGCCCGATGGTGATCCACGCGGTCAAGGACGTGTCGTTCCAGATTCGGCGGGGGACGACGCTGGGTCTGGTGGGGGAGTCGGGTTCGGGGAAGTCGACCGTGGCAGCGGCGCTGACCGGTCTGCTCAAACCCGAAGGCGGCCGAGCGCTGCTGGACGGCACCGACGTGTTGACGGTCAAACGCCGGGACCGCAAGGCCGTACGCCGCCGCATCGGCCTGGTCTTCCAGGACTCGTTCTCGTCGCTGAATCCCCTTATCCCGGTGGGTGTTTCGATCGCCGAGCCGTTGGCGGGACCGGCCAAGGGGCGGCAGGTGCGGGTGCGTGAGCTGCTGGACTCCGTCGAGCTGCCGGCCGACTACGCGGCGCGGTATCCGCACGAGCTGTCCGGCGGCGAGCGTCAGCGCGTCAACATCGCCCGGGCGCTGGCCGCGGCGCCCGAGTTGTTGATCCTCGACGAAGCCACGGCGTCGCTCGATGTGTCGGTGCAGGCCAAGGTGCTGGATCTGCTGACCAGGCTGCAGCACGAACGTGGCCTGACCTACCTGTTCATCGGTCACGACCTGGCGGTGATCGAGCGGATGAGCCATGACGTCCTGGTGCTGCGCGGGGGTGAATCGGTCGAATATCGCGCTGCCGCAGAGCTGTTCGCGCATCCGGAACACGACTACACCCGCACGTTGCTCGCTGCCGTGCCACCGGCTCGTCCGACGCGCGGGGGTGCCTGCCCGGCGCCGTGACGGGCGGGGCACGATGGCCTGATGCGTGCGGTGATCTTCGAGCAATTCGGCGGGCCGGTGGACGTCCGGACCGTCGCGGACCCGGCGCCGTCGCCCGGTGGCGTGGTGGTGCAGGTGCATGCGACCGGGTTGTGCCGCAGCGACTGGCATGCCTGGGCCGGGCACGATGACGGCGTCGCACTCCCGCACGTACCCGGACATGAACTGGTCGGGGAAGTGGTCGCGGTGGGCGCCGACGTCCGGCGCTGGCACGTCGGTGATCGGGTCACCACGCCGTTCGTGTGTGGCTGCGGCCGCTGCGAATGGTGCGACGGTGGTCAGGCGCAGGTGTGCCCTGACCAGACCCAGCCGGGTTTCACCCATTGGGGCTCATTCGGCGAATACGTGGCCCTGCACGCGGCGGACACGAATCTCGTTGCCGTGTCGGAAGATATCGACGACGCCGCGGCAGCGGCGCTGGGGTGCCGGTTCGCCACCGCGTACCGCGCACTGCGGGCCCGTGCCGACGTCCGGCCCGGAGAGTGGGTCACGGTGATCGGCGTCGGCGGTGTGGGGCTGAGTGCCGTCCAGGTGGCAGCCGCCGCCGGCGCCAACGTCATCGCCGTCGACCGCACGCCAGCCGCGCTGGAACTGGCACGCAGTCTGGGCGCCACCGAAACCGTGCTCGCCAACGGCGCCGACGTGGCCACGGCGGTGCACGACATCACCGGTGGCGGCAGCCACGTCGCGGTCGACGCGGTGGGCACCGTGGGGACGTGTGCCGACGCGATACACAGCCTGCGCAGGCAGGGGCGCCACGTCCAGGTGGGCCTGCTACCCAACGTCGACGGGCATCCGCAGGTGCCCATGGACCGCGTAATCGCCTGGGAATTGGACGTTTTGGGCTCACACGGCATGGCGAGCGCCGACTACCCCGAGATGCTGCACCTGGTTGCCGCGGGCACGCTGCGCCCGCAGACCCTGGTCGAGCGGGTGGTGGGGCTGGCCGAAGGCGCGCGCCTGCTGCCTGAGTTCGGTGCCGCGAGCCCCGTCGGAGTCACGCTGATCGACCCGCGCCTGCCCTGACGGTCAGGGGACCGGCACGCCTTCCCGGAGGAAGTAGACGCCCGCGATGGTGCCGTCGGGGTGAATCTTGACCCGGAACTGGCCGGGCATGCGATCCATCTGCAGCGGGATGTTCACCACGGTGAGGTCGCCGCGGGGTGTGTCCTCGGGACCGCCGTGGGACTGGTATGCCCCGAACGTGCGCTGGTAGCTGTCCCACACCTGTTGTAATGCCTTGACCGACAGCTTCTTTTGCAGCTCCGGGTCGAACCGGGCGCTGACCGCGGCGTAGTTGCCGGCCGCGATGTCGTCGATGGTCGTCATCGCCACCTGATCGGGGGCGTCCGCCGCCGTGGCGGCCGGCGCCGCGCCGACTGCGACGCCGGCGCCGATTCCGAGCGCCGTGATCGCAGCTGCCAGTGTGTTCCGACCCTGATGCTTGGACTGTTCTCCCCGCCACATGAGGGCCAGCCTATGCGCTCGCATCCGTTTCGCCATTGACGAGACCCCGGGTACCGCCTACTTTTGACTACATACGTTGTCAATGATGACCAGGAGTTGAGCCCGATGTCCCTGCCGATCCCGGCACGCCATCCCGACCGGCCGCAACCGGTACCCGCGGCGATCAGTTCGTTCGCCACCATGCTGGCCATCGGGAAACCCGATTCGGCGGGGTGGCAGCGGCTGGGTGAGCGTCTCAACGCCGGCGACGAGCCCATGGATTCATTGGTCGCCTGGATGTCGGAGACGGGGACGAAGCAGCTGCGGCCGTTGTTCGACCGCGCCCTTGCCGACGGTATCGCCAGCGTGCCGGAGGCGCCGGAGCCGTTGCGTCAGTTCTTCGAATCGATCGAGGCCACGCCCGATTGGGTTGACCACGAAGCACTGCGGATCGGGCAGCGGGCGCTGCGTCGTGGCGGCGCCGACGGCATGTACATCGCGCGGGATGTGGCACTGCTGGGCGGCTACCAGTTCTCCGGGTTCAACCAGACCCTGCTGCGGACCGGAGCCCTGGAGAAGGGCTCCAACCAGCGGTTCGCCGAGACCATGCAATGGGCGCTCGACGTGATCGCTGCCGGTGGGCTGGACAAGTTCGGTTCGGGGTACCGGTCCACGATCCGTGTCCGGTTCGTCCATGCCATGGTGCGCCGGCACGTGCAGGCGCTGCCGGATTGGCGCGCCGAGCAGTGGGGACTGCCGGTCAATCAGACCGACATGGCGGCCACGCTGGTCGGTGCGCTGATCGCGCCGACCCTCGGTGGCCTGGCCATGGGCATCGTGGCCACGCCCGCCGAGTTGAGCAGCATCGCTCACCTCACCCGGTACGTGGGCTGGCTGATGGGTGTGCAGGACGAATGGCTGCCGCGGTCCTTCCGCGACAGCGTGCGCATCCTCTATCACACGTCCACGGCGCTGGCGGTCTCCGACGAGACCACCAAACAACTGTCGGTACCGATGGCGCGCGACCCGCTGAGCTGGCATTACCGCGGTGCGGCAGGCCTTCGCCGGCGGCTGGCCTGGGCGCAGCACCTGTCGGTGACGACGGCCTTCCTGGGGCCCCGGGTGATGCGCACGCTGGGGCTGCCGGCCTACATGCCGCCGTGGTATCCGTTGCTCCGCATCCCCGTCAACGGCGTCCGCAGCATCGCGGCGCTGGTCCTGCCGGGCGGTTCGGACCGCGCTGCCGACCGTGGATCGCGTGAGCAGAAAGCGCTGCTGCACACCATGACCGGCGAGGACCACGCCAGCATCGGGGCGTCCGCGTCCCACCTGCGCGGGGTGGCTTGAGCGCTACGTCAGCGGCGCGACGGTGGCGACGTAGGCCGGCTCGACAGGAGCCGGGTCGCGCCAGGCATGGCTGCCGGACATCAACGTAACGGTGAACGCTTCCAGGACGCCGACCACGACGACGGGCCACATCGCTCCGGCCAGCACGCTGGTGAGGGCTTGGTGGTCCGGCCGTTCGTCGTTGCTGAATCGGCGGCCGAGGAGATAGGTCGCCAGTGTCACAACAGCCCAAATCGCTGTGTACGCCTCCACGTAGAGGTGGACCACTTGGCTACTCCCTTTGACCGGGTAACCGCCGCGTGAACAGCTGTGACCGAAGGCTCATTCCGTCTCTGATGTCGCCAATCTAACCCTCGATGCGGCCCCCGCCAAGGGCTTCACTGGCCACCGGAACGCCATTACGGGACGCCGCGGAGCAGTGGCAAATTGTCATACGGGTAAGTACCCGGTTAACACCTGTAGCCAGCTACTTTGACGAGCTAGTCGAAATTGTTGCCAGAAAATTGCGTGTCAGGACGTCAGCGTGGTCTTGGCGGTGTGCTGCTGGCCCGCGCGGTCGATCCAGAACAGTTCGACGACGTCACCCGCGTAGTGCCGGTCCAGCACGCTGGTGAGCGCGCCGGCCGAGCTGACGGTGACGGCGTCGATGCTCACCAGCACGTCGCCCGGAACCATCCCGGCGATTTGCGCGGGCCCGCCGCTGATCACGTCGCGGATCAGCACGCCGGGCAGCTGCGAGTGCTCATCGGTGCCGCCCACCCCGACACCGAGCAGCGTCGGCTGCCCGATGTGAATGTTGTTCGACGCCGTACCCGCCCGGATCTGCGCGGCTGTCGCCAGCGCCTCGTTGATCGGGATCGCGAAGCCCTCGCCGCCCGGGCCCATGCGGAAGTTCAGCGTCGCCGCGACCGTCATCCCGACCACCCGGCCGTCGGTGGAGACCAAGGGGCCGCCCGAATCACCGGCCCGGACCGGGGCCGCGAACTGGATCAGGCCCGTCACCTGCTCAGAACTGCCTGTGAGCTCATCTCTCGCGGTGATGGTGCGGTTCAGCCCGATGATGTGGCCGGCTTCGTGAGTCAGTGAGCTGCCGCTGCCGTCGGCGTTACCCAGCGCCACGACCTCGTCGCCGACAGCCAACGTCGACGAGTCGCCCAGCGAGGCCACCGGCAGGTCGGCTGCGCCGCGCAACTGCAGCACGGCGATGTCGCGGTGCCGGTCGTAGCCGACCAGATCCGCGCGGAACGGTCGCCCGCCGACGGTCGCGGTCACCTTGTCGGCACCCTGCACGACGTGGAAATTCGTCAGCAGCGCGCCGTTGGAATCCAGCACGAAGCCGGTCCCGGCGCCGATGGCGTGCTGGTAGTTGATGACGGTGTCGACGCGTGCGGTCGCGGGTTCGACGGTGTCGGCCGCGGACGGGTCAGCGTGGGAGAGCGGGGCAAGGCTGATGGTGGCCATGGCAACAGCTGCCGCGGTGACCGCGGTGCCGAACCGACCGCAGAAGCGGAACCCGCCCATGTGCTGTCCTCCGGACTGCGAGGTGATGGCCCTGAAGGTAGGCCCTTAGGCTCCGCGCCCGAACAAGCCGGAACCCTTGCCGGAGCGACGGTTGCGCAGCTTACCGGCGGGGGCGTCATCAGTCGCCTTTTCGTCAGCCTCGTCCTCGTTGGTGTCGGCGGTCTCTTCGCCGGACGTCTTGGCGGCTTCATCGGACTCGGCTTCGTCGGCGTTACCGGCGTCGTCGCTCTCTGCTGCCTCGGCCGCGTCTTCGTCGGCCTCGGCGGTGGTCTCTTCGCCGGCCTCGTCGTCCTTGCCGCGGCCGCGGCGCGTGCCCTCTTTGACCTTCAGCGGCGCCGGGGGCGGCGGCGGCAGTTCGGCGACAAACGCCAGGTAGAACGCCAGGGCGGCGAGCAGGGCCAGGCCGGCCGCGCCGCCGTAGATACCGAACAGCCAGGTGCCGGCCTGATCCAGGGTCAGCCAGATCTCGCTGATGGCAGCGCCGATGATCAGGACGCCGGCCACGATGTGCAGGACGATCGACCAGGTGCGCAAGGACTGCGCCAACTCGGGGGTGGCGTACTCGGGCAGGGCGGTGCGCTGGCGGGTGAACAGGACCGGCAGTGCCGACAACGCGACGAGCAGGCCGCACACGATGCGCATCGAGGTGCCGAGGCTGTGCGACCAGTCGCCCGTCAGCTCATTCCAGCGAGGCAGTGCGAAGAAGAAGTACAACAGCCCGGCGAGCACCAGGAACGACGCGTGCCAAAGGATCGCTACCGGCCGCCGCATGCACCTGCTGATCAGCTGGTCGCACCCCGGACCGAGTGCGGAGGATAGGGGATTTGAACCCCTGAGGGCTGTTAACCCAACCCGCGTTCCAGGCGAGCGCCATAGGCCACTAGGCGAATCCTCCGTCGACAAGGGTACCCGACCCGAATCCGACGCCCTACCGGCGTGCCACTGGGTGGGTACTACACTCATGGCCGGACCCCGCGCGGCGTCCATCCTGTGAACTCCCCCAGGGCCGGAAGGCAGCAAGGGTCAATGGGCTCTGGCGGGTGCGCGGGGTCCCCTATGTTTTCGCGATCTGATGCGAAAGGCGCGCCGTGTCGTTTCTGTCCCTCGGCCGTGACGAATTGCAGGCTCAGCACGATCTGCAACAGCGCAATTACGCCGAACTGCAGGCCCGCAACCTGACGCTCGACCTGACCCGCGGTAAGCCGGCGGCGGAGCAGCTCGACCTGTCGAACGCGATGCTGAGCCTGCCCGGCGAGGACTACCGGTCCGCCGACGGTGTCGACACCCGCAACTACGGCGGCCTCCATGGTCTGCCCGAGCTGCGGGCCATCTTCGGTGAACTGCTCGGCCTGCCGGTGTCGAACCTGATCGCCGGCAACAACGCCAGCCTGGAGCTGATGCACGACGTCATCGTGTTCTCGCTGCTGTACGGCGGCGTCGACTCGCCGCGGCCGTGGGTCCAGGAACCCGTGCTGAAATTCCTGTGCCCGTCGCCCGGGTACGACCGGCACTTCGCGATCACCGAGAGCTTCGGCATCGAGATGATCCCCGTGCCGATGCTCGAGGACGGCCCCGACGTCGACCTCATCGAGGAACTGGTCGCGGCCGACCCGGCGATCAAGGGCATGTGGTGCGTCCCGGTCTTCGGCAACCCGACTGGCGTCACCTATTCCTGGGAGGTCACCCGGCGCCTGGTGCAGATGCAAACGGCGGCACCGGATTTCCGGCTGTTCTGGGACAACGCCTACGCCGTGCACACGCTGACACACGATTCGGTACCGAACATCGACGTCGTCGGCCTGGCCGCCACCGCGGGCAACCCGAACCGGCCGTACGTGTTCGCCTCGACGTCCAAGATCACCTTCGCCGGCGCCGGGGTCAGCTTCTTCGGCGGCTCGCTCGGCAACATCGCGTGGTACCTGCAGCACGCCGAGAAGAAGACCATCGGCCCGGACAAGATCAACCAGCTGCGGCATGTCCGGTTCTTCGGCGACGCCGACGGCGTGCGCCTGCACATGCAGCGCCACCAGGCGCTGATGGCGCCGAAGTTCGCGGCGGTCGCCGAGATTCTCGACGACCGGCTCAGCGAGTCGAAGATCGCATCGTGGACCGACCCCAAGGGCGGCTACTTCGTCAGCCTGGATGTGTGGCCGGGCACCGCGAAGCGGACCGTGGCCCTGGCCAAGGACGCCGGTATCGCGGTGACCGCGGCCGGCGCGTCGTTCCCGTACAAGAAGGACCCGGAGGACAAGAACATCCGGATCGCACCGACCTTCCCGTCACTGCCCGACCTGCGGGTCGCCATCGACGGGCTGGCGACGTGCGCGCTGCTGGCTGCGACCGAGGTGCTGCTGAAGGACTAGGTCAGCCCTTGCGTTGACCCTGCATCCAGGGCGCATTTGTGCGAGTGGGGTGCGCCACCACGTCAGGGTCAGCCGGCTATAGCCGGTCGACGACGTCCTTCGCTTCTTTCAGGCCCATCCCGGTCTCCTCGCGCAGACGTTTGATGGCCTGGATCTTCTGCCCGGAGGCCGCCAGCCGCCAGACTTCCTGGCTGACCCCCGCGCCTCCGGACGGCTGCGGTCCGGCCGGCGGAGGCGGACTCACGCTGCCGCCGTGGCCGGCACGTTCCAAGGTCGCGACCCGGCGCTCCAGATCGGCGATCCGGTTCAGCAGATCGTCGTACGAAACATCGCCAGAGCGTCCGAAGAGTGCCATGCCGGCCAGTGTGGCCGATCGCATCGGACTGTGGCATGCGGACCGTCGGACGGGCTCGGTAGCCTTCTCCCGTGGCTCTCTACCGCAAGTACCGACCGGCAAGTTTCGCTGAGGTTGTCGGGCAGGAGCATGTCACCGAGCCGCTGTGCAACGCGCTGGAATCGGGCCGGATCAACCACGCCTACCTGTTCTCCGGGCCGCGCGGCTGCGGTAAGACGTCGTCGGCGCGCATCCTGGCCCGCTCGCTGAACTGCGAGCAGGGCCCGACGGCCAACCCCTGCGGCGAGTGCCATTCGTGCGTGGCGCTGGCGCCCAACGGGCCGGGCAACATCGACGTCGTCGAGCTCGACGCGGCCAGCCACGGTGGCGTCGACGACACCCGTGAACTCCGGGACCGGGCGTTCTACGCGCCGGCGCAGTCCCGCTACCGCATCTTCATCATCGACGAAGCGCACATGGTGACCAATGCCGGTTTCAACGCGCTGCTCAAGATCGTCGAGGAGCCGCCGGAGCACCTGATCTTCGTGTTCGCCACCACGGAGCCGGAGAAGGTGCTGCCGACCATCCGGTCGCGTACCCACCACTACCCGTTCCGGCTGCTGCCGCCGAAGACCATGCGCGGCCTGCTCGAGAAGATCTGCACGCAAGAAGACGTACAGGTCGACGACGCGGTCTACCCCTTGGTCATCCGCGCGGGCGGCGGTTCGCCCCGCGACACGTTGTCGGTGCTCGACCAGCTGCTGGCCGGTGCCGAGGAGAATCGCGTCGTCTATCAGCGGGCGCTGTCGCTGCTGGGTGCCACCGACATGGCGCTGATCGACCGGGCCGTCGACGCGCTGGCCGCCGGCGACGGTGCGGCGCTCTTCGGGGCCGTGGAGTCGGTGATCGACGCCGGCCACGACCCGCGGCGGTTCGGTACCGATCTGCTGGAGCGCTTCCGGGATTTGATTGTGCTGCAAATAGTTCCGGACGCGGCGGCCCGCGGTGTGGTTGACGCCCCCGAGGACATCATGGAGCGCATGCGGGACCAGGCGGCCCAGATCGGCACCGCCACGCTGACCCGCTACGCCGAGGTGATGCACGCCGGGCTGGGGGAGATGCGGGGCGCGACGGCACCCCGGCTGCTGCTCGAAGTGGTGTGCGCCCGGCTGCTGCTGCCGTCTGCCAGCGACACCGAAGCCGCTCTGCTGCAACGGATCGAGCGCATCGAGACGCGGATGAACGTCTCGATCCCGGCGTCTGAGGGCGGGGTCGCTGCCGCGCCGCGGCAAGCGCCCGTGGCGGCACCGACCCCGGTTGCGGCGCCGGCAGCGACGCCGGTTGCCGAGTCGTTCGCGGACGCCCCGCCTGCTCCGTCGGCCGCAGCTGCCGCGGCGAGCAATCGGCAGTTCATGCGGAGAAGCCAAGCGTCGCCGTCGGTTTCGGCGCCGGAACCAGAGCCCGCTCCGGCGCCCCCCGCGCCGCCCGCTCCCCGGCCCGAGCCACGTCCGGCACCCGAACCTGCGCCGGTTCAACGTGAAACATCACCGGAACCCGTCGCTCCGCCGGCTGCCGAACCGGCAGCCCCGGCGCCCGAGCAGCCGGCCGCGGCTGCCGCGGGGACGCCTGGTGAGCCCGATGCGGCCGCGGTGCGGGCCATGTGGACGACGGTGCGCGAGAAGGTCCGTGCCCGCAGCCGCTCGCTGGAAGCCATGCTGATGGAGGCGACGGTCCGCGGCATCGAGGGCGACACCCTGGTGCTGGCACACCCGGCCCCGCCGTTGGCGAAACGACTCAGCGAGCAGCACAACGCGGACGTCATCCGCGAGGCGCTCAAAGACGCACTCGGGGTGAACTGGCGGGTGCGGTGCGACGCCGGTGCCGCGCCCGCGGGTGCGGTGGGGGCCGCCCCTGCCGCGTCGGCGCCACGCGCTGCGGCCCCGACGCCCGAGCAGCAGGCCGCCGTGGAGCGCGCCGAAGAAGAGGACATGCTGGCCGACGCCGCCAACGACCGTGGCACGGACGTGCCACGGCGCGACCCCGAAGAAGTGGCGCTGGAACTGCTCAAGAGCGAGCTGGGCGCCCGGCCGATCGGGGAGTAGTCAGGGCGTCCACCACGGCCGCAGCGGCAGCCCGCCGTCGGCGCCGTGTTCGTCGAGCTTGACGGCCAGAACCTGGTGCAGCTGAACCACATTGGTCTCGAAGCCCACGCGCGAACCGGCCATGTACATGCCCCAGACCTTGGCTGTGGCCAGGCCGACCTCGGCGACCGCGTCGTCCCAGTTCCGCACCAGGTTGGCGCACCAGTCGCGCAGCGTCAGGGCGTAGTGCTGGCGCAGGTTCTCCTCGTGCAGCACCTCCAGCCCGGCGTCCTGGGCGGTGGCGATGATGTGGCCCGAGCCGGTGAGTTCCCCGTCGGGGAAGACGTAGCGGTCGATGAATCCGCCGATGCTGCCGGCGTGGTTGTGCGGCCGGGTGATGCAGTGGTTGAGCAGCAGCCCGCCGGGGCGCAGCCGGTCGCGTAGGAACCGGAAGTACGCCGGGTAGTTGGCGACGCCGATGTGCTCGGTCAGGCCGATCGAGGACACCGCGTCGAAGCGCCCCTCCCGCACGTCGCGGTAGTCGCCGTGCAGGACGCGGGCGAGGTCGGACAGGCCCTCATCGGCGATGGCGCGCTGGGCCCAGTCGGCCTGCTCCGCGGACAGCGTCACCCCGATGGCCTGGACACCGTGGCGGGCGGCGTACCGGACCATGCCGCCCCAGCCGCAGCCGACGTCGAGCAGCCGGTCGCCGGGCTGCAACCGCAGCTTGTCGAACACCAGCCGGTACTTGTTCTCCTGGGCTTCCTCGAGCGTGGCGTCCGGGTGCGGGTAGCAGGCGCACGTGTACGTCATCGACGGACCGAGCACCCGCTCGTAGAAGGCGTTCGACACGTCGTAGTGGTGGTGGATGGCCTCGGCATCCCGGATTCGGCTGTGCCGCAGCCCTTCTGCCATCCGGCGCCATTTCGGCAGGGCCTCCTGCGGCGGTGGGGCGATGGGCAGCAGGTGTTCGAATCCGATGGACCGCACGATGTTCGCCAGCACCCGCAGCGGCGGACGCTTGAACTCCACCTTGTCGCCCAGGGCTTTGATGAGCTCGTACGGATCGCCCGGATGGACGCCGACGGCCGCGAGGTCACCCGCGACGTAGGCGCGCGCCAGGCCCAGGTCGCCGGGTGCGGTCGCCAGGTACGTGGTGCCTCGTGGCGTGAGCAGATTCAGTCCCAGTTCGGCGTCCTCGGGGCCGGCCGAACTGCCGTCGTACGCTTCGAATTTCAGGGGCAGCCGACCACTCGAGAAGCTCTCCAGCACCTCGGCCAAGGTCAGCTTCCCGTCGGCCGTACCGCGGTCGTCAGTTGTCGTCATTGCCGTTGTACCGCCTTCTCATAGAGACCTAATAGCCGCGATTCGGGGTCGTAAACGTCCTTGACCTTCTGGTACTCCGCACCGCCGTAGCGCCGGTCGAAATCCTCGGGTGAATAGAACGACTCGGAGTACAGGGATTTGTGGCCGCCGCACTCATCGACCTTGTCCTCGATCAGCCGGTTCGTCTCGCCGGCCACCCGTCCGGCCGGAACCGATGACCAGAACCCGAGGTTGACGTAGCTGCGGTGGGGCTCGATCGGATACAGCGGCCAACGAGTGTCGCCGCGTAACCGCAACGGACACAACCAGATCGGGGTGATGGGCACGTGCGCCAGGAACCACTCGAGAAAGTCGACGACGCGCTCGACCGGCACCTCGACGTCCTGCACCACCCGCTCGCGCAGGGGCTGATCCGGGGCAAGGATGCTGTGCCGCTCGATGCGGTCGGCGATGCGGAACCGCTGGTCCAGGCCGACGAGCTTCCAGTAGACGCTGCTGCGCCGGTATCGGCGGGGCCACAGCCGCCGCACGAGCGGACGTTGCGCGCCGAACGCCTCGGAGCACCAGAACCAGTCGGTGTCCCAGCGCCAGAGATAGTCGCCGGTGGTCAGCCGGTCGTGCCGCTCTCCGGAGTCGTGCTGGATGGAGCGGTAGAAGATGTGCTGGCCGGTGTAATCGCTGACCGGGCCGTCGGTTCCGGTCTTCATCCCCAGACACAGGTAGCTTTCGTCGGGACCGAACACGACGCCGTCGAGATAGTCGACCTGGACGCCGTCATATCCGCCGGTGTCGAGGATGCGCTGCAGTGCGTCGACCAGGTCGGCCACGCGGTGAAAGCGCAGGTGCCTCAGTTTGACGAACGGCCGCACCGGTTCCAGTTCGATGCGTAGCCGCACCGAATAGCCCAGCGTCCCATAGGAATTCGGGAAGGCATAGAAGAGATCCGAGTGGGTGTCCGGGGATGCGGTGACCACCTCACCGGCGCCGGTGAGGATGTCCAGCTCCAGCACGGACTCGTGCGGCAGGCCGTTGCGGAACGACGTCGACTCGATGCCCAGCCCCGTCACCGCGCCACCGAGGGTGATGGTCTTGAGTTGCGGCACGACCAACGGCGCCAGGCCGAACGGCAGCGTCGCCGCCACCAGCGTCTCGTAGGTGCACATGCCCTGGACGTCCGCGGTGCGGGACTCGGTGTCGACGGCGAGCACGCCGTCGAGCCCCGTGACGTCCAGACCCTTGGTCTTGGTGCGCGCCCGCGCCCGGAACAGGTTCGATGTCGGTTTCGCCAACCGCACCGTCTTGCCCCGCGGGATGGCGCGGTAGCTGTCCAGCAGTCGCTGAACGGCCGCCTCGTGGGCGGCCTGCGTGTCGGTCGTGACAGCTGTCACACCTATACGCTAGTCCGAGACAGCGGTCCTCGCGACCGCACAGTGATGCCATACGAACAGGAGTTTTGCCTGATGGGACAGGTCAGTGCGTCCAGCACCGTGTTGATTCTCGCCGAGCCGGAGAAGGTGCTGGCTGCGGTCTCCGACTACCAGACGGTGCGCCCGAAGATCCTCTCGTCGAACTACAGCGGGTACCAGGTACTCGAAGGCGGACAGGGTGCCGGCACCGTCGCCACCTGGAAGCTGCAGGCCACCAAGAAGCGCTCGCGTGAGGTGAAGGCCACGGTCGACGTCGCGGGCAAGAGCGTCATCGAGAAGGACGCCAACTCATCGATGGTGACCACCTGGACCGTCGCCCCGGCGGGCACCGGCTCGACCGTCACCGTCAAGACCGCGTGGCAGGGTGCCGGCGGTATCGGCGGCTTCTTCGAGAAGACCTTCGCCCCGCTGGGCCTGCGCAAGATCCAGGACGAGGTGTTGGGCAACCTGAAGAAGGTCATCGAAGGCTGAGCCTTCGGTCAGATACCGAAGGCTGATCCTTCAATCGGAAACCGAAGGCCAGTTCTTCGGCGCACGGAGATTTATTTCGCGGCCAGTCGGTCGCCCGACTTTCTGTCGGGCGACTAGGCTGGCGCGTAAACCCGATCATCGAAATCTGAGGGGATCACCATGCAACCCGGTGGCCAGCCTGATATGTCCGCGCTGCTTGCGCAGGCGCAGCAGATGCAGCAGCAGCTCATGGCGGCGCAGGAATCGCTGGCCACCTCGTCGGTGGTCGGCCAGGCCGGCGGTGGTCTGGTCAAGGTCACCATGATGGGCAGCGGTGAGATCACCGCGCTCACCATCGACCCGAAGGTCGTCGATCCCGATGACATCGAGACGCTGCAGGATCTCATCGTGGGTGCCCTTGGCGACGCCTCCGAGCAGGTGACGCTGATGGCGCAGCAGCGCCTCGGCCCGCTGGCCGGCGGCATGCAGGGCATGGGCCTGCCCGGGTTCTGATGTGTTTGAAGGACCCGTACAGGATTTGATCGACGAGCTCGGCAAGCTGCCGGGTATCGGTCCGAAGAGTGCCCAGCGCATCGCGTTCCACATGTTGTCGGTCGAGCCGCCGGAGATCGACCGGCTGACCGCAGTGCTGAACCGGGTGCGCGACGGCGTCAAGTTCTGTGCGGTGTGCGGCAACGTGTCCGATGACGACCGGTGCCGCATCTGCAGCGACCCGCGCCGCGACGGCACGTTGGTGTGCGTCGTCGAGGAGCCCAAGGACGTACAGGCGGTGGAGCGCACCCGCGAATTCCGCGGGCGTTACCACGTCCTGGGCGGGGCGCTGGATCCGCTGTCCGGGGTCGGGCCGGATCAATTGCGAATTCGTGAACTGCTCAACAGGATTGGGCAGCGCGTCGACGGTGTGGACATCGTCGAGGTGATCATCGCGACCGACCCCAACACCGAGGGCGAGGCCACTGCCACGTACCTGGTGCGCATGCTGCGGGACATTCCGGGGCTGTCGGTGACGCGCATCGCGTCGGGCCTACCGATGGGTGGCGACCTCGAGTTCGCCGATGAACTGACGCTCGGCCGGGCCCTGGCCGGCCGCCGCGCCATGGTCTGATTCGCGGCTCGGCCGCGGTGGCCTGATTCGCCGCTCGGCCGCAGTGGTTTAACTCTCCGCTCGCCGAAGCCGCGTTTCGCCAGGCGTCCACTGGCACTTTTCCTGCCGGAATACCGTTGCGACGGAATCAGCTAACTGTCGGAAATGCCAATTAGGCGGCACGGCCAGCGAAGTCGGTACGGCCATTGGTATCAGGCAAAGAATGTCGCGAAATTCGTTACGGCATCGGTGATTTCGGACGGATTGCTCGGTGGCGGCGCGCCGGGGCCAGTTTATTGACGCCCGTTTGTAGACATAGCGTGGGCATGTAGCATTCGCCCACGGGCGGAGCGGAAACGCAAAGCCCAATTATCTTGAGCGTCAATTCTTTTGGGAGCACCATGAGCACCAACCCGTTCGATGACGACAATGGATCTTTCTTCGTGCTGATCAACGACGAAGAGCAGCACAGTCTGTGGCCGACGTTTGCTGATGTTCCGGCGGGTTGGCGAGTGGTCTTTGGCGAGGCGGATCGCGCCTCATGCCTGGAGTACATCGAGCGGGAGTGGACCGACATCCGGCCGAAGAGCTTGCGCGACCGACTGGCGGTGGGGCAGCGGCTCTGATCGTTCGTCGGATCGGGGGTAATTCGGTATTTCAGGGTTAGGGATGGATCTCGGCGATTCGTCGTGGCCGGTCACGCGTGGGCAGCTGGACATCTGGCTCGCGCAGGAAACGGGTCAATCGGCTGCGGAGTGGCAACTCGGCATCTTCGCAAAAATTGACGGCCCAGTCGATTTCGGGCTGTTCGAGCAGTCGATCCGGCGCGTCGTCGGGGAAGCCGATCCGGTACTGGCGACCTTCTCGGAGACCGATGGTCAGGTCCGCCAGCGGGTCCTCGATGCCGCCGATTTCGACGTGGCCTTCGTCGATCTGACCCACGCCGACCAGCCGATGGTCGAGGCGCGCGCCATGTCCTCGGCGCTGCAGCGCACCCCCATGCCGCTCGACGGCCTGCTGCTGCGCTTCGCGTACTTCCAGGCCGGTCCGGCCGAATCGTTCTTCTTCGCGTGCTGCCACCACATCGTCGCCGACGGCATCGGACTGGCGCTGGTCCTGCAGCGGATCGCCGCCGTCTACTCGGAAACCGTTGCGGGCGTGGCGATTCAGCCGTCGTACTTCAGTTCGCTGCAGGATCTGCTCGACTGCGAAGCAGCGTACGAAGCCTCTGCGGACTACGCAGAGGACGAGGCGTACTGGACGGCGAACCTGCCGGCAGAGCCCACCCGTGAGCTCCGGCTCGGCGACGCGGCGGATGCCGAGGACGGCTCGTCGGAGCCGATCCAGCTCGCCCCTGCGCTGTTGGCTCAGGTGGAACGACTGTGCGAGGCCTGGGATGTGCGCCGGTCGACGGTGCTCATCGCCGCTTGCGCGCTGGTCCTGCGTGGCCGGTCAGCTGACGGTCACGAGGTGGTGCTGGACCTGCCGGTGACCCGGCGCGTGCAGCAGGTGTCGAAGACGTTGCCCGGCATGGTCGCCGGGGTGGTGCCGCTGGTCCTGCAGGTTTCCCCCGATGCCACGGTCGCCGAGTTCTGTGCGCATGTGCACACTCGCACCCGAGAAGCGGTGCGCCATCAGCGATTTCCGGTACAGGCCCTCGAACGCAAGATGCGCGGCGTGGGCGCCGACCGGATCGTGGTGGACTTTCTGCCGTCGGGGTTCACCGTGCCGCTGGGCGAGGCCACCGCGGCAGCGCAACTGATCTCAGGTCTTGGGCGAGGCTCCGGACTCGCGTTCTCGGGCACGGGCGACGAGCTGTCCGTCACGACGTTCGGCACCCGCCAGCTCGACGTCGTCGAATTGGCGGACCAGCTGGACCGGGTGCTGACCGCGATGACGGCAGATCCAGCTCAGCGCCTATCGTCGTTGCCGGTGCTGGGTGCACCGGCCGAGGAACGGCTGGCCGAACTCGGAAACTGGGCGACGCTCGCCACCGAGACGGACCCGCCGGCATCGATTCCGGCGCTGTTCGCCGATCAGGTGGCTCGCATGCCCGAGGCGGTCGCGCTCAGCGGTGACGGTGGGGCGCTGACCTACCGGGAACTCGACCGCGCGTCGAACCAGATGGCTCAGCTGCTTGCCGACCGCGGCGCGGGTCCGGGTCGGCGCGTGGCGGTGATGCTGCCGCGTTCCACCGAGGCCATCGTGACGATCCTGGGCGTGCTCAAGACCGGTGCGGCATATCTGCCGATCGACCCGGCGCTGCCGGCATCCCGAATCACCTTCATGCTGGGCGACTCTCAGCCGTTCGCGGCCGTCACCACCGCTGCGCTGGCAGACCGGTTCGACGGGTTCGACGGCATCGTCGTCGATGTGCGCGAGCGCGACGCGTTCGACGAGACCGGCGACTGGCCGGCGGCGGCCGGGCCCGAGCCCGACGATGTCGCCTATGTCATCTACACCTCGGGAACGACCGGCACGCCGAAAGGTGTTGCGATCGCCCATCAGAACCTGACCCAGCTGATCGCGTCGCAGGACGCCGGCCTGCCGTCCGAGCAGGCCTGGTCGCATTGGCATTCGTACGCCTTCGATTTCTCGGTGTGGGAGATCTTCTCCGCGCTGCTGCGCGGCGGCCGACTGGTGGTGGTGCCCGAGTCGGTGTCCGCTGATCCGGCCGAGTTCCATGACTTCCTGATCGCCGAAAAGGTCACGGTACTCACCCAAACCCCTTCTGCCATCGGCATGTTGGACATGACGGGCCTCGAGTCGTGCGCTCTGGTGATGGGCGGCGAGGCGTGCCCGGCCGAGGTGGTCGACCAGTGGGCCCCCGCGCGCGTGATGGTCAACGGCTACGGCCCGACCGAGACCACCATCTACGCGGCGATCAGTGCGCCGCTGGCGGCCGGCGGCGGCGCGGCGCCGATCGGATCGCCACCGAGCGGCGCGGCACTGTTCGTGTTGGACGGCTGGATGCAGCCGGTGCAGCCCGGCGTGGTCGGCGAACTGTATGTGGCCGGCGGCGGCGTCGGTGTCGGGTACCTGCACCGGACCGCATTGACCGGATCCCGCTTTGTGCCATGCCCGTTCGGTAAGCCCGGCGAGCGCATGTACCGCACCGGGGACCTGGTGTACTGGGGCGACGACGGCCAGCTGCGGTACGTCGGCCGTGCTGATGCGCAGGTCAAGATTCGCGGCTACCGCATCGAATTGGGCGAGGTACAAACAGCTTTGGCGGTGCTCGACGGCGTCGTGCAGGCGGCAGTGATCGTCCGGGAGGATCGTCCCGGCGACAAGCGCCTCGTCGGCTACGTCACCGGCGCCGTCGATCCGGTCGAAGTGCGGGCCGCCCTGGCGGATCGGCTGCCGGCATACCTGGTGCCCGCCGCGGTGGTGGCGCTGCCCGAACTGCCGCTGACCACCAGCGGCAAGCTCGACACCCGCAGCCTGCCGGCCCCCGAGTACACGGGCGACGACTACCGTGCGCCCGACAGCCCCGTCGAGGAGATCCTGGCCGCCATCTACGCCGAGATCCTCGGCTTGGAATCGGCGGCCGTCAGCGTCGACGACTCGTTCTTCGAGCTGGGCGGCGACAGCATCCTCGCGATGCAGGTGGCGGCGCGCGCCCGGGCCGCCGGTCTGGCGTGCCGCCCGCGTGACGTGTTCGTCGAGCAGACGGTGGCGCGCCTGGCGCAGACGGTGACCGTCACCGATGGCGCGGATGATGTGGTCGACGAAGGTATCGGACGGGTACAGACCGCCCCGATCATGCGGTGGCTCGCTGGTATCGAGGGCCCGGTCGACCAGTTCAACCAGACCTTGGTGTTGCAGGCGCCGCATGGTGCCACCGCGGCCGACGCGGTGATGTTGTTGCAGGCATTGCTGAATCGGCACGCGATGCTGCGGCTGTGCGTCGGCGCCGATGGGACCCTGGAGGTACCCGAAGCCGGTTCGGTCGCAGCCCACGAGTGCGTCGTCGAGGTCGATGAGCTGTCCGAAGCAGCGGTGGCCGCGGCGCGGACCCGGCTGAACCCGAATGCCGGGCTGATGGTCAGCGGCTTGTGGGTCGGCGCCACCGGACAGCTGGTCCTGATCGTGCACCACCTCGCGGTCGACGGGGTGTCGTGGCGAATCCTGTTGGAAGACCTCAACATCGCGTGGGCTCAGCACCGCGCCGGCCAGCCGGTGGAGTTGGCGACGACCGGAACGTCATTCCAGAAGTGGGCCGCGCTGCTCACCGAGCACGCGCACCAGCCGGACGTGCTGGCACAGGCGGCGGCCTGGCGCCACGTCGCTTCGGTACCCGCGGCCCTACCGGCGGCGGACCCTGCTGCGGACACCTACGCCACCGCGGGCCAGTTGTCGGTCACCCTGGACGCCGACCACACGCATGCGCTCCTCGGCGAGGTCCCGGCGGCATTTCACGCTGGGGTGCAAGATATTCTGCTGATCGGGTTCGCCCTCGCGGTCGCGGAATTCCTGGGCAGCACCGGCGCCCCCATCGGCATCGACGTCGAAAGCCACGGGCGTGACGAAGACATCGCGGCCGACGTCGACCTGTCGCGGACCGTGGGCTGGTTCACCGCCAAGTACCCGGTGGCGCTTTCGACGGGTCAGCTGACCTGGACGCAGATCATCGCGGGTGACGAAGCGCTCGGCGCAGTCGTCAAAGCGGCCAAAGAACAGCTCCGGGCCCAGCCCGCCGGTCTGACCTACGGCGTGCTGCGGTACCTGAACGACGACGTCGATCTGGACGGCGCCGAACCGAGCATCGGGTTCAATTATCTGGGGCGCCTTGGCTTCCCGCAGATCGCCGGGATCGACGAGCTGTGGCGGCTGGGGCGGGACGAACTGTCCCTGGCCGGCGCCGCGGCACCGCTGCCGCTGTTCCACACCGTCGAGCTGAACGCCGGAACCGTCGACACCGATGCCGGTCCGCAACTGCAGGCCGACTGGACGTGGGCGACGTCCGTCCTCGACGACGCCAAGCTGAACCGGTTGAGCCGGTTGTGGTTCGAGGCGCTGGCGGGCATCTGCGCGCACGTGCGGGCCGGTGGTGGCGGGCTGACGCCGTCGGATATCGCACCTGCGCGCCTGGGCCAGCAGCAGATCGACCAGTTGCAGCAGCAGTACCGCGTCGCCGACATCCTGCCGCTGACGCCGTTGCAGCAGGGCCTGTTGTTCCACAGCAGCACCGCGCATGAGCGGGCTGACGTCGCGGCCGAGATGTATTCGGTACAGCTCGATTTCACGTTGACCGGCGCGCTGGATCCACTGCGACTCCGCGATGCGGTGCAACGCACGGTCAACCGGCATCCGCACCTGGCGGCCACGTTCTGCCAGCAGTTCGACGAGCCGGTTCAGGTGATCCTGGCCGAACCCGAAATCTCTTGGAAGTTCATCGATTTCGGCGTGACGGGGGCGTTCGAGGAAGATGAGATTCAGCGGCTGTGTGCCGCCGAACGCATCGCCGTCGGCGATCTCGCCGGTGAGCCGCCGTTCCGGGCCCTACTGATCCGCATCGCCGAGGACCGGCACCGTTTCGTGCTGACCAATCACCACATCGTGCTCGACGGCTGGTCGCTGCCGATCCTGCTGCGTGAGATCTTCGCCGGTTATGCCGGGCACCGGTTGCCGCCGGCGGCGTCGTACCGGAAGTTCATCACCTGGCTCGCCGATCGGGACCTCGATGCGGCACGCGCGGCGTGGGGTGCCGTGCTGGCGGGCTTCGATACGCCGACGCTGGTGGGCCCACAGGACCGGCTGCAGGACCGGCTGGGGCGGGGCGGGCGCGGCTTTGCGTCGTTCGAGATTCCGGCAGAGACCACCCGTGCACTCGGGGAGTTGGCGCGTTCCTGCCAGACCACTGTCAGCACTGTGCTGCAAGGGGCCTGGGCCGTGCTGTTGACGTCGCTGACGGGCAAGCAGGACGTGGCATTCGGCACCGCGCGGTCCAGGCTCGGTCAGCTGGACATGGGCGACACCGAATCGATGGTGGGCCTGCTGATCAACACCGTGCCGGTGCGTGCCAACCTCGCCGCGGGTACCACGGTGACCGGCCTGCTCGATCAGCTGCAGACCGCGCACAACGAGACCCTCGATCATCAGCACCTGGCGCTGGGCGAGATTCACCGCGTCGCCGGTCACGACCAACTCTTCGACACGTTGTTCGTGTACGAGAACTATCCGGTCGAAGCCGGGGTGTCGGTCGGCGGTGACGATGGTGCCGATCTGACGATTTCGTCGTTCGCGAACCGGGAGTTCAACCACTACCCGCTGACGGTCGAGGCGTTCCCGGGCGATGAGCTCGCGCTGCACATCGAATATGACACCGAGGTGTTCACCGAGGCCGCCATCGAGGCGATGATCGGCAGGTTGCGCCGGCTGTTGGTCGCGATGACCGAGGATCCGACGCGGAAGCTGTTGTCCATCAACCTGCTCGACACGGCCGAGCAGGACCGGTTGCTGCACTGGTCCGGGGCCGGGACCCGCGCGCCGGTCGGACTCGGACCCGAGCTGCTGGCCGCTGCCGTCGCTGTCGATCCGGCTGCCGTCGCCATCGTCGACGGGGCGCGCGAGATGTCGTACCGCGAACTCGACGAAGCCTCGAATCGCCTGGCGCGCTTGCTCATCGACCACGGCGTCGGTCCGGAGCGCGCGGTGGGCGTGGCCATGGACCGCTGCGCCGACCTGGTGGTGGCGTGGTGGGCCGTGCTCAAGGCCGGCGGCGTATACGTGCCGGTGGACCGCACCCATCCCGTCGAACGCATTGCCACGGTGCTGGATTCGGTGGCCGCCACCTGCGTTCTCACGCGAGACGTCGACCAGGTCGGTGGCGCGGGCGCGCGCCCGGTGATCCGGGCGGACGTCGACCTGTCCGGCTACCGCGCCGAACCGATCACCGACGCCGACCGCGCACTGCCGCTGACGGTCGACAACACCGCCTACGTCATCTTCACGTCGGGCTCCACAGGCGAGCCCAAGGGCGTCGCGGTCAGCCACGCCGGTCTGCTGGGAGCCGCTGCGGCACAACGTGACTCGTACGGCTTGGCCGCCGACGACCGCGTGCTGATGGTCGCGGCGCCGACCTTCGACGCGTCCCTGTTCGAGATGCTGATGGCGACGGGCGCGGCAGGTGCGCTGGTGGTGGCACCGCGGGACGTGTACGCCGGCGAGGCGCTCGTCGACCTGATGCAACGGCAGCGGGTCAGCGCGACACTGCTCACCCCGACGGTGGTGGCGTCCCTGGATCGCACGCGGCTCGACGGCCTGACGACGCTGATCACCGGCGGTGAGGCCTGCCCCGACGAACTGGTGCACGCCTGGGCGCCAGGTCGCAGCATGTTCAACGCCTACGGGCCCAGCGAGTCCACCATCTGGGCCACCGGCACCCCGCTGCTGCCGGGCCGGCAGGTGAACATCGGGACGCCGATCGCGGGTACCCGGACCCTGGTGCTCGACGCCCAGCTCAACCCCGTGCCGCCGGGTGTCACCGGCGAGCTGTACCTCGCCGGCCCGGCGGTGGCGCTCGGCTACGTCGGCCGACCCACCCTGAGCGCCGAACGGTTCGTCGCGAATCCCCATGGTGGGCAGGACGATTCCGGCAACCGGATGTACCGCACCGGCGACCTGGCGCGCTGGAACGTCGACGGCACACTGGACTACCTGGGCCGGGCCGACACCCAGATCAAGCTGCGCGGTCAGCGCATCGAACTGGGCGAGATCGAAAGTGCGCTGCTGGCCTGCCCGCAGGTCAGTCAGGCCGCTGCCACCGTGCACCACGGCACCGGCGGCGCCCAACTGGTCGGCTACCTCACCTTCGAACACGCCACCGACGGCAAACGCGACACCGAACATGACGCCGAGATCGTCGGGGAATGGCAGGACATCTACGACGAGCTGTACGCCGCTGCCGACGCGGAAGGTGAAGCGCCCGAGTTCGGTTCGGATTTCCGGGGCTGGAACAGCAGCTACACCGGCGAGCCGATTCCGCTGGCCGAGATGCAGCAATGGCGGGCCGCCACGATCGACCGGATCATGGCGCTGCATCCGCGGCGGGTGCTCGAGATTGGTGCCGGCTCCGGCCTGATCCTGTCCCAGATCGCGCCGCACTGCGAGCAGTATGTCGCCACCGATGTCTCGTCGGCGGCGGTCGACAAACTGGCACATTCGTTGCAGCAGTTGCAGATTCCGTGGCGCGACCGGGTCGAGTTCATGGCCCGGGCAGCACACGTCACCGACGGGCTGCCCCGTGGTCATTTCGACACCATCATCGTGAACTCGGTGGTCCAGTACTTCCCCAATGCGGCCTACCTGACCGAGGTCATCGACAAAGCGGTGGAACTGTTGGCGCCCGGCGGCACCCTGTTCCTCGGCGACATCCGTAATCACAGTCTGCAGAACGCTTTCCAGACCGCCATCGTGGTGGCCCGTAGTGAGGGCGAGACCGATGCCGCGGTCCTGCGCCAGCGCGTCGAGCATGCCGTGCTCGGTGAAGCCGAACTGCTCCTCGCACCGGAATTCTTCACGACCTGGGCTGCGCGTCGGGAATCGGCTGTCGGGCTTGGTATTCGGATCAAGCGCGGCACCGCGGACAACGAGCTCAACCGATACCGCTACGACGTCACCATCCACAAGGCGCCCGCCGCCGGCCGTTCGGTCGCCGATGTCCCCACCTGGACGTGGGGTGAATGCGCCGACCTGGCCGGGCTGCAGCAGCGGTTGGCCGGCCTGCGGCCGGAGGCGATCCGCGTCGCCGGCATTCCTCGCGCGGGAGTGCGCATCGACGTCCGGCTGGAGCAGGAACTCGCCGGCATCCGGGTGGACGCGGAAACTCCTGAAGCGCCCGAGACCACAACGGAAGAACTGCACCGCGTCGGTGAGGACGCGGGATACCAGGTCGCCGTCACCTGGGGTGCTGAATCCGGCTGTGTCGACGCCGTCTTCGTCAGCTCGGGCGATGCTGGTTCGGCAGGGGTGCCGCTGACGGACTTGTATCGTCCGCACGCACACCCCGGGGTCCACGCCAACGAGCCGCACAGCAGCACGAAGATCAGCGCCGTCCGGAACCGGCTGAGCGCGTGGCTGCCCGACTACATGGTGCCGCAGCACATCGTGGTGCTCGACGAGATGCCGCTGACGACGTCGGGCAAGCTCGACCGCAAGGCGCTGCCGGCGCCCGAGTACACGGACACCGACGGCTACCGGGCTCCGGCCGGCGTGGTGGAAGAGATCCTCGCCGACATCTACGCCCAGGTGCTGGGTGTGCAGCGGGTCGGCGTGGACGACTCGTTCTTCGACCTGGGTGGCGACTCGCTGTCGGCGATGCGGCTGATCGGTGCCGTCAATTCGAGCTTGGCCGTGGACCTTTCGGTGCGCGCGCTCTTCGAGGCACCCACCGTGGCGCAGCTGGCGCCGCGGATCGGCGGGGACGCGACGCGGCTGGCGCCGCTGGTGGCTGTCCCGGCCGATGCGCGGCCGACCGCACTTCCGTTGTCGTTCGCCCAGAACCGGCTGTGGTTCTTCGACCAGTTGCAGGGGCCGTCGGCCATCTACAACCTGGCCGTGGCCCTGCGGCTGCGCGGCCGCCTCGACACCGACGCGCTGGGCCGGGCCCTGGCCGATGTGGTGGCCCGCCACGAAAGCCTGCGAACGTTGTTCGTGGCCCCGGAGGGCACCGCCGAACAGGTGATCATTCCGGCGGGCCAGGCCGATATCGGGTGGCAGACCATCGACGCCGGCGGCTGGCCGGCACGCAAGCTGGACGACGCGGTGACCGCGGCGGCCCGCCACACTTTCGACCTGTCCACACAGATCCCGTTCCACGCCAAGCTCTTCCGCGCCACCGACGACAACCACATCCTCGTCATCGTGGTGCATCACATCGCTGCGGACGGCTCGTCGGTGACCCCGCTGGTGCGCGATCTCGGGTTGGCCTATGCCAGCCGGTGTGCGGGTCGCGCCCCGGACTGGTCGCCGTTGCCGGTGCAGTACATCGACTACACGCTGTGGCAGCGTGCGCAATTCGGCGAACTCGACGATGCCGACGGCCCGATCGCCGCGCAGCTGGACTTCTGGCAGGAGACCCTGACCGGACTGCCCGAGCGCCTCGACTTGCCCACCGACCGCCCGTATCCGCCGACGGCCGACCACCACGGCGCCCGGGTGACCGTGCAGTGGCCGGTCGCCCTGCAGCAGCAGATCCGTCGCGTCGCCCGTGAGCACAACGCCACCAGCTTCATGGTGATCCAGGCGGCGTTCGCCGCGCTGCTGGCGCGGATCAGCTCGACTTCTGATGTGGCGGTGGGCTTCCCGATCGCGGGCCGGCGTGACGCCGCCCTCGACGAACTGGTCGGCTTCTTCGTCAACACCCTGGTGCTGCGGGTCGACCTGGGCGAGTTCGCCGGCGGCGACCCGACGTTCGCCGATCTCCTGGCGCAGGTGCGCCGGCGGAGCCTGGCGGCGTACGAGCACCAGGACGTCCCGTTCGAGATGCTCGTCGAGCGGTTGAACCCGACCCGGAGCCTGACACACCATCCAGTGGTCCAGGTGCTGCTGGGCTGGCAGAACTTCTCCTGGCAGGCGGGGGATGCGGCAGGGCTGGCCCTCGGCGATCTGCAGGTGACCCCGCTGACGGTGGACACCCAGACGGCCCGCATGGATCTGGCGTTCTCGCTCGGCGAGCGCTGGGACGGCGACGGGGAGCCCGACGGACTCGACGTGATGGTGGAGTTCCGCACCGACATCTTCGACGCGGAGAGCATCCAGGCGCTCGTCGGCCGGTTCGAGCGAATGGTGTTGGCGTTCAGCACCGATCCGGAGCAGCGGTTGTCGTCGGTGGATCTGCTCGACGAGGTCGAGCAGGCCCGGCTGGACCGCTGGGGGAACCGTGCCGTGCTGGGTCAGCCGACGGCGGTAACCACCGTGCCCGAGGTGTTCGCCGCGCAGGTTGCTCGCACGCCCGGCGCGGTCGCGGTGGTCTGCGGCGACCGATCCCTGACGTACCGGGAACTCGACGAGGCGTCGAACCGATTGGCGCACCTGCTGACCGCGCAGGGTGCCGGACCGGGACAGATTGTCGCGCTGCTGTTTTCGCGATCGGCTGAAGCGATCGTCGCAATACTGGCGGTGCTCAAGTCCGGCGCGGCGTATCTGCCGTTCGATCCGGCACTGCCGGCGGCCCGCATCGAGTTCATGCTCGGCGACGCAGCACCGGTCGCGGTCGTGACCACCGGCGACCTGGCGGACCGGTTCGACGGATTCGGCGTCACGGTCATCGACGTGGCCGACCCAGCGGTGGCGGCGCAGCCGAGCACACCGCCGCACGGGCCCGCGCCCGATGACGTGGCTCACCTGATCTACACCTCGGGCACCACCGGTATGCCCAAAGGCGTTGCGGTTACGCAGTACAACGTCGTGCAGTTGTTCCAGGGCCTGGAGATCGGCATCGAGCTGTCGGCGGAACAGGTGTGGACGCAGTTCCACTCCTATGCGTTCGACTTCTCGGTGTGGGAGATCTGGGGCGCGCTGCTGCACGGCGGACGGCTCGTGGTGGTGCCCGACGCCGTGGCCCGCTCCGCTGACGACTTCCACGACCTGCTGGTTCGCGAGCGAGTCACGGTACTGACCCAAACGCCCTCTGCCGCAGCGGTGTTGTCCACCGAGGGGCTGGACGCGGCCGCCCTGGTCATCGGCGCCGAGGCCTGCCCGCCCGAGATGGTCGACCGCTGGGCACCGGGCCGCACGATGGTCAACGTCTACGGGCCGACCGAGACGACCATGTGGCTGTGCAAGAGCCTGCCCCTGACCGCGGGCTCCGGCGCACCACCGATCGGTTCGCCCACTGCGGGTGCGGCGTTCTTCGTGCTCGACGAGTCGCTGCGCCCCGTCCCGCCGGGAGTGGTCGGCGAGCTGTACCTCGCTGGGCGTGGCGTCGGTATCGGCTACTGGCGCCGATCTGGCCTGACCGCAACACGTTTCATGGCCTGCCCGTTCGGTGAACCGGGCACCCGCATGTACCGCACCGGAGATCTGGTGTCGTGGCGCCCCGATGGGCAGCTGGACTACTTCGGCCGCGCCGACGAGCAGGTCAAGGTCCGCGGCTACCGCATCGAATTGGGCGATGTCCGTTCGGCATTGGCCGAGCTGCCCGGCGTCGAGCATGCGGCGGTGATCGCCCGCGAAGACCGTCCCGGGGACAAGCGCCTGGTCGGTTACATCGTCGGCACGGCAGACCCGGCCGAGGCGCGCACCGCGCTGGCGCACCGGCTGCCGGGCTACATGGTCCCGGCCGCCGTCATCGGCGTGCCGGCGCTGCCGGTCACCGTCAACGGCAAGCTGGACACCCGGGCGCTGCCGGCTCCGGACTACCAGGACGCCACGCGGTACCGGGCCCCGTCGGGCGCGATCGAGGAAACCCTGACGGCCATCTACGCCGAACTTCTCGGTGTCGAGCGGGTCGGTGTTGACGACTCGTTCTTCGACCTGGGTGGAGACTCGTTGTCCACCATGCGGTTGATCGCCGGGATCAACGCGGCGCTCGACGCAGAGCTGCCGGTGCGGACCGTCTTCGAGGCACCCACTGTGGCTCAGCTCGCTGCGCGGATCGGCGATGGCGCGACGCGGCGCGAGCCGCTGGTGGCGGTCGAGAGGCCGGCCGTCATCCCACTGTCGTTCGCCCAGAACCGGCTGTGGTTCGTCGACCAATTGCAGGGCGCGTCAGCGCTTTACAACATGCCGGTGATGCTGCGGCTGCAGGGTCAGCTCGATCCCGAGGCGCTGCGCGCGGCGCTGGCCGACGTGGTCGACCGGCACGAGAGTCTGCGCACCGTGTTCACCGCGACGGACGGCACGCCGCAGCAGGTGATCGTGCCCGCCGACGAACTCGAGCTCGGCTGGGACGTCATCGATGCCGGTGCCTGGACCGACGCACAACGAGCGGACGCGGTACGCGCCGCCGCGCAGTACGCGTTCGACCTGGCCACCGAAATCCCCGTGCGCGCCAGCCTGTTCCGCCTCGCCGACGATGAACACCTGTTGGTGGCAGTGGTCCATCACATCGCAGCGGACGGCTGGTCGCTGCAGCCACTGGTGACCGACCTGGGCGCGGCATACGTCAGCCGCTGCGCAGGAGAAGCGCCCGGCTGGGCGCCGCTGGCTGTGCAGTACGTCGACTACACGCTGTGGCAGCGCAGGCAACTCGGCGAACTCGACGCTCCCGACAGTGAGGTCGCGGCCCAGCTCGGCTACTGGGCTGACGCCCTGGCCGGCATTCCCGACCGGATCGACCTGCCGACCGACCGCCCGTACCCGGCGGTCGCCGACCTGCACGGTGCCACGATCGAAGTGGACTGGCCCGCCGAGTTGCAGCAGCAGATCGCGCGGGTGGCGCGCGAACACAACGCGACCAGCTTCATGGTGGTGCAGGCCGCGCTGGCGGTCATGCTGGCCAAGCTCAGCGCCAGTTCCGATGTCGCCATCGGCTTTCCGATCGCCGGGCGGCGTGACCCTGCCCTCGACGACCTGGTGGGCTTCTTCGTCAACACCCTGGTGCTGCGTGTCGATCTGACCGGAAACCCGACTGTCGAAGAGCTTTTGGCGCAGGTGCGGGCGCGCAGCCTCGCGGCCTACGAGCACCAGGATGTGCCGTTCGAGGTACTGGTCGAACGCCTGAACCCGGCTCGCTCCCTGTCCCATCATCCACTGGTCCAGGTGATGCTCGGCTGGCAGAACCTGCCGTGGCAGCACGTGGGCAGCACGGGCAACCTCACACTCGGCGACCTGACGGTCACTCCGCTGCCGGTGGAAACCCAGGCGGCGCGCATGGACCTGGCGTTCTCGCTGTCCGAACGATGGAGCGCCACAGGCGAACCCGCCGGCATCGGCGGCATCGTCGAATTCCGCACCGACGTTTTCGATGCGGCGAGCGTCGAAGCGCTGGTGCGCCGGATGCAGGCGGTGCTGGCGGCCATGACCGCCGACCCCAGCCGAGCCCTGTCCACGGTCGATCTGCTGACGCCGCACGAGCGCGCCCGGATCGAGGCGATCGGTCATCGGGATGTCTTGACGCGGACGGTGGTCCAGCCGTCCGTTCCGGAGTTGTTCGCCACCCACGTCCGGCGCGCTCCCGACGCAGTCGCGATCACCGACGCCGGCGCGGCAGTCGCAACTGACGCTCGCACGTCGATGACGTACGCGGAACTGGATGCGGCGTCGAACCGGATGGCCCACCTGCTGACCAGCCACGGTGTCGGACCGGGTTCGGTTGTCGCGCTGCTGCTTTCCCGCTCGACCGACGCCATCGTCGCGATACTGGGCGTGCTCAAGACGGGCGCGGCGTACCTGCCGGTCGACGTGGCGTGGCCGTCGGCGCGGATCGAGTTCGTCCTGGACGACGCCGCCCCGGTCGCGGCGATCACCACCGACCCGGCACTGTTGTCGGGCTTCAGCGGAGCGGTCGTCACCGTCGCCGACGCTGCGGCACAGCCTGATTCAGCGCTGCCGATGCCGAACGCCGACGCGCTGGCCTACGTCATCTACACCTCGGGCACCACCGGTGTGCCCAAGGGCGTCGGGCTCACCCACGCCAATGTGACGCAGCTGCTCGGCACTCTCGATGCGGGCCTGCCGGCCGCCGGGGTGTGGAGCCATGCGCATTCGCTGGCGTTCGACGTGTCGGTGTGGGAGCTCTTCGGCGCGCTGCTGCGCGGTGGCCGGGTAGTGGTGATCGGCGACGATGTGGCCCGTTCGTCGGCGGAGCTGCACCGCACCTTGGTGGCCGAAGGCGTCACCGTCCTGACCCAGACCCCAACAGCGGCAGCGGTGTTGTCTCCAGCGGGACTGGAGTCTGCGGCGCTCGTCGCGGTCGGCGAGGCGTGCTCACCGGAAGTGGTGCAGCGCTGGGCGACCGACGACCGCGTGATGGTCAACGCCTACGGGCCGACCGAGACGACGATGTGCGTCGCGATCAGTGCACCGCTGACGGCCGAGTCGGCGGCGGAATCCGCAGCGGTGCCAATCGGTTCGCCGGTGGGCGGCGCCGCGCTGTTCGTGCTCGATGATTCGTTGCGGCCGGTGCCGCCCGGGGTGATCGGCGAACTGTATGTCGCCGGTACCGGGCTGGGCGTCGGCTATCTGCGCCGTGCCGGACTGAGTGCCTCGCGGTTCGTGGCCTGCCCGTTCGGGGCGCCGGGCCAGCGGATGTACCGCACCGGCGACCTGGTGCGCTGGGGTGCCGACGGACAGCTGACCTATCTCGGCCGCGCTGATGAGCAGGTCAAGATCCGTGGCTACCGCATCGAACTCGGCGATATCCAAACGGCTTTGGCCGTGCTGGACGGTGTGCAGCAGGCCGCGGTGATCGCCCGCGAGGACCGACCCGGGGACAAGCGCCTCGTCGGGTACGTGACCGGGACCGCTGATCCGGCCGCGGTGCGAGCCGAGCTGGCCGGGCGACTCCCGGGTTACATGGTGCCCGCGGCGATTGTGCCGCTGGACCGTTTGCCGTTGACCGCCAACGGCAAGCTGGATACCCGTGCCCTGCCCGCACCCGACTATGCGGTGGGCGAATACCGGGCGCCGGCGACGGCTGTCGAGGAAATCCTGGCCGGCATCTTCTCGAATCTGTTGGGACACAGCCGCGTCGGCGTCGACGAATCGTTCTTCGACCTCGGTGGCGACAGCATCGCCGCGATGCGTCTGATCGCGGCGATCAATGCCGCGCTGGATACCGACCTGGCAGTGCGCACGGTGTTCGAGGCGCCCACCATCGCCGAGCTGGCGCCGCGAATCGGGACGTCCACGCCGCGCCGGGATCCGCTGGTCGCAGGAGAACGGCCCGCGGTCATCCCGTTGTCGTTCGCGCAGAACCGCTTGTGGTTCCTCGAGCAGCTGCAGGGCCCGTCCGCGACGTACAACCTCTCGACGGTGCTGAAGCTCGCCGGGCGATTGGACGCCGAGGCGCTGCGCGCCGCGTTGGTCGACGTGGTGGCCCGGCACGAAGCGCTGCGTACCGTGTTCGTCGCACCGGACGGTGTGCCGCAGCAGGTGGTGCTGCCGGTGTCCCAGGCCGACATCGGTTGGGAGAGCACCGATGCGACCGGTTGGTCGACCGCTCGCCTGGACGACGCCGTGGACACCGCGGCGCGCCACGCCTTCGACGTGTCCGCTGAGATTCCGTTGCGTGCCAGCCTGTTCCGGGTATCCGCGGACGAGCACGTGCTGGTGGCCGCGGTGCACCACATCGCGGCCGATGGCTGGTCGATCACGCCGCTGGCGCGCGACCTCGGCGTTGCCTACGCGAGCCGTTGTGCCGGACAGGCACCGCAGTGGTCCGACCTGCCGGTGCAGTATGTCGACTACACGCTGTGGCAGCGTGCGCAATTCGGCGATCTGCACGACGGCGACAGCCCGATCGCGACGCAGCTCGCCTACTGGCAGGATGCGTTGGCCGGGCTGCCCGAGCGGCTGCAACTGCCGACCGACCGCCCCTACCCGCTTGTGGCCGATCAGCACGGCGCGACCGTCGCCATCGACTGGCCGGCCGAATTGCAGCAGCAGATCGCGCGGGTGGCGCGCGAGCACAACGCCACCGGATTCATGGTGGTGCAGGCCGCGCTCGCCCTGCTGTTGTCCACGGTCAGCGCGAGTTCCGATGTCGCCGTGGGCTTCCCGATCGCGGGCCGCACCGACCCGGCGCTCGACGACCTGGTCGGCTTCTTCGTCAACACCCTGGTGCTGCGCGTCGACCTTACCGGCGATCCGACTTTCACCGACCTGCTCGCGCAGGTACAGCAGCGCAGTCTCGCGGCGTACGAGAACCAGGACGTGCCGTTCGAGGTGCTGGTCGAGCGGCTCAACCCCACGCGCAGCCTGACGCACCACCCGCTGGTGCAGGTCTTGCTGGCGTGGCAGAACCTGCCCGGCCAAGGACAGCACGGTGCCGGCCTGACCCTCGGCGACCTGGAGGTGACGCCGCTCCCGGTGGACACCCAGACCGCCCGCATGGACCTGACGTTCTCGCTCGGCGAGCGCTGGACCGACGACGGTGCGGCGGCCGGCATCGCGGGAACCGTCGAATATCGCACCGACGTCTTCGACGCCGGCAGTATCGAGACGCTCATCGAACGACTGCAGCGGGTACTGGCCGCCGTCAGCGCCGATCCCACAGCGCCGGTGTCCACGGTCGAGATGCTCGACGACGCCGAGCGTGCGCGTATCGATGCCATCGGCAACCGGGCCGCACTGACCCGGCCGGCTGGCGATGCCACGATTCCGGGACTGTTCGCGGCGGTGGTCGCTCGGACCCCGGACGCCGTGGCACTGAGCTGCGACGGCCGCACGCTGACCTACGCGGAACTCGACAATCGCGCCAACCGCTATGCGCACCTGCTCGCTCAACACGGAGCCGGTCCGGGACAGACTGTGGCACTTCTGCTTCCGCGGTCCGCGGAAGCGATCGTGGCGATCCTGGCGGTGCTCAAGACCGGGGCGGCGTACCTGCCGCTCGATCCGGCGCTGCCGGCGTCCCGCGTCGAATTCGTGCTCACGGATGCCATGCCGGTCGCGGTGGTCACCACGGGTGATCTGGCGGACCGGGTCTCCGGCCTGGACGTGGCCGTTGTCGATGTGGATGACCCCGCCGACGCGCAGCCCGACACCGCACTGGCCGGGCCCGCCGCAGACGACGTCGCGTACCTGATCTATACCTCCGGCACCACCGGTGTCCCCAAAGGCGTTGCGGTGACGCACCGTAACGTCACCCAGCTGATCGGCGCCCCGGACTCCGGCCTGCCGGCCGTGGGCGTCTGGAGCCAGTGGCACTCGCTGGCGTTCGACGTCTCGGTGTGGGAGATCTTCGGCGCGCTGCTTCAGGGTGGCCGACTGGTCGTCGTACCCGAGTCCGTCGCGCGGGCACCGGAAGATCTGCACGCGCTGGTGGTGGCCGAGCAGGTCACCGTGCTGAGCCTGACTCCTTCTGCGGCAGGCGCACTTTCGCCCACGGGTCTGGACGGGGTCACGCTCGTCGTCGCAGGCGAGGCATGCCCGACCGAACTGGTCGAGCGCTGGTCTCCGGGCCGCGTCATGATCAACGCGTACGGTCCCACCGAAGCCACCATCTACGCCGCGATCAGCGCGCCCCTGACGCCGGAACAGCCGACGGTGCCGATCGGCTCACCGGTACCGAACGGCTCGACGTTCGTGCTGGACAGCCATTTACAGCCGGTGCCGATCGGCGTCGTCGGTGAGCTGTACCTGGCCGGCGGCGGCATCGCCGCGGGATATCTGCGCCGCGGCGGGCTGACCGGCTCGCGCTTTGTCGCCTGCCCGTTCGGCGGGCCCGGCGCCCGCATGTACCGCACCGGTGACCTCGTGCGCTGGCGCGCCGACGGTCAGCTGGATTACCTGGGCCGAGCCGATGATCAGGTCAAGATTCGCGGCTACCGCATCGAATTGGGCGATATCCAAGCAGCTTTGGCGGACCTCGACGGAGTCGAGCAGGCAGCCGTCGTCGCCCGCGAAGACCGGCCGGGAGACAAGCGGCTGGTCGGCTACCTCACCGGACCGGCCGACCCGGCAGCAGTCCGTACCGCGCTGGCAGATCGGTTGCCGGCGTACATGATTCCGGCCGCCGTGGTCGTAGTGCCGGAGCTGCCGTTGACGGCCAACGGCAAGCTCGACATCCGTGCTCTGCCGGCGCCCGAGTACGCCGCGGGCGACTACCGAGCGCCCGGCAACGCGATCGAAGAGATCCTTGCCGGCATCTACGCCGCGGTGCTCGGCGTCGAGCGCGTGGGCATCGACGACTCGTTCTTCGACCTTGGCGGCGACAGCATTTCGTCGATGCAGGTGATCACGCGGGCGCGCGCGGCAGGACTGACCTGCCGGACCAAGGACCTGTTCGTCGAGCAGACCGTCGCCCGGCTGGCCCGGGTGGTCGAGGTCAGCGAGACCTCAGGCGGGGAATCGGACTCGGGCATCGGGCCACTGCCTGCCACCCCGATCATCGAATGGCTGCGCAGCGTCGACGGCCCCACCGGCGAGTTCAACCAGACCGTGGTGGTGCAGGCACCGGCGGCTGCCACCGAGGCCGACGCGGCATTCCTGTTGCAAGCCTTGCTGGATCGCCACGCCACGCTGCGGATGCGTGTCGAGGAAGACGAAGCCGGTGGCTGGTCGCTGACCACGGCTGAACCAGGCACCGTAGATGCGCGGGAGTGCTTGCACATCGCGGACACCTGGTCCGACGACGCACTGGCCGCGGCTCGCGCGCAGCTGAACCCAACTGCGGGGACGATGCTCGCCGCGCTGTGGGTGGCCGACACCCGGCAGCTCGCGGTGATCATCCACCACCTGGCCGTTGACGCGGTGTCGTGGCGAATCTTGTTGGAAGACCTGAACATCGCGTGGATGCAGCACCGGGCCGGTCAGCCAGTGGCGTTGCCGGCGGGCGGCACGTCCTTCCAGCGCTGGGCGGAAGTCCTCGTCGAGCGTGCCCAGGATCCGAGCGTCGTCGAACACGTCGCCACGTGGCAACAGGTGGCGCAGGCTCCGGCCGTATTGCCGGCTGTGCAGCCCGCGGTCGACACCTTCGCCACCGCGGGACACCTGGCGGCCGAACTGGATGCCGAGACCACCGCGACGCTGCTCGGCGCCGCCCCCGTGGCGTTCCACGCCGGCATCAACGACATCCTGGTGATCGGATTCGCCTTGGCGCTGGCCGAATTCGCCGGTACGCACGGCACGCCGATCGGCATCGACGTCGAGGGACACGGGCGTCAGGAAGAACTCGGCTCCGACGTCGACCTGACCCGGACCGTCGGCTGGTTCACCGCGAAGTCCCCGGTGTCAATCACGCTCGGGGACGTCACCTGGGCGCAGGTGATCACCGGTGACACCGCGCTGGGCGCTCTCATCAAGGACGCCAAGGAGCAGCTCCGCGCGCTGCCGGACCCGCTCACCTACGGGCTGCTGCGCTACCTGAACTCGGATGCGGTTGTGACGGGACCGGATCCGGCCATCGGCTTCAACTACCTCGGGCGCCAGGGCGGTACCGCCGAACTCTCCGAGGAGCTCTGGCGCATCGGGGAAGGCGCGTCCGCCGTGGCAGCGATGGCCATCCCCATGCCGCTCATGCACACCCTGGAACTGGGTGCCGGAACCATCGAAACCCCGGATGGACCACGGCTGCACGCCAATTGGACCTGGGCTCCGTCAGCACTCGATGAGGAACAGGTGACCCGCCTGAGCCGGCTGTGGTTCGAGGCACTGTCCGGCATCTGCGCCCATGTGTCCGACGGTGGGGGAGGACTCACCCCGTCGGACATCGCGCCGGCGCGCCTCAGCCAGCAGCAGCTCGATGAGCTGGAGCAGCATCACGGCGTCGCCGACGTGCTGCCACTCACCCCGGTTCAGCAGGGCCTGCTCTTCCACGCCACCACCGCCCAGGGCGGCGAGGACCTCTATGCCGGACAGCTGGACATCGGGATCACCGGGCAAATCGACGTCGACCGGCTGCACGATGCCGTGCGCGGCGTCATCGCCCGGCACCCGCACCTGGTGGCGAGCTTCCACCCGCGGTTCGGGCAGCCGGTGCAGGTCATCCCGGCCGATCCCGTAACCGCTTGGCACTACCTGGAACTCGATTCCGAAGCCGAGCTGGCAGACATCCGCGCGGCCGAGCGGGCCGCGGTGTGCGACCTGACCACGGGCCCGGTCTTCCGTGCCGCACTGATCCGAGTCGCACCTCACCGCTACCGATTCGTCCTGACGAACCACCACATCGTGCTCGACGGCTGGTCGATGCCGATCCTGCTGGCAGAGATCTTCGCGGGCTATCACGGCCACCGGCTGCCGCCGGCCGCGCCGTACCGCAACTACGTCAGCTGGCTGTCCGACCGGGACCACGACGCGGCCACCGCCGCCTGGGGCGAACTGCTCCGCGGTATCGATACGCCGACGCTGGTCGGACCGACCGGCCGCACGGAGTCGGGACCCCGGTCCGTCGAGACCGTCACGCTGCCCGCGGAAATAGCCACGGCCGTCGGTGAATTGGCACGGTCACAGCACACCACCATCAACACCGTGCTGCAGGCGGCGTACGCGCAGCTGCTGTGCTGGCTGACCGGCAGCCACGACGTGGTGTTCGGCACCACGGTGTCGGGGCGGCCCGCGGAAGTCTCCGGCGTCGAGTCGATGGTCGGCCTGTTCATCAACACCGTGCCGGTCCGCGCCCACCTCACCGCGACGACCACCTCTGCGGCGCTGCTCGATCAACTGCAGGCCGGCTACAACGACACGCTCGACCATCAGCACCTGGCGCTCAATGAGATTCATCGCATCACCGGTCAGGACCAGCTGTTCGACACGCTGTTCGCGTTCGAGAACTACCCAGTCGACACCGCGGCGCTGTCGAGCGACGCCGAGCTGTCCGTCACCGATGTCGCGACTCACGAATCCACGCACTATCCGCTGACCGTGCAGGCGCAGCCCGGTCGTGAACTGACCATCCGTATCGAGTACGACACCACGGTGTTCGGCGCGGCCGACATCGCGGCGATGATCCAGCGGCTGCAGACGGTGCTGGTGGCCATGACCACCGAACCGGGACAACCGGTCTCGGCCATCGCTGCCCTCGAGCCGGACGAGCAGACCACGGTGGATCAGTGGAGTGGGCGGCGTGTGCTGGCGGAACCCGTTGCCGGCGAGACGGTTCCGGGGCTGTTCGCCGAGCAGGTGGCGCGGACACCCGATACCGTGGCACTGACCTACGACGCGTCAGCGTGGACCTATCGGGAACTGGACGAGGCGTCAGACCGGTTGGCGCAGGCGTTGGCCGCCCAGGGCGCGGGCCCGGGACGGGCTGTGGCCCTGGTGTTCCCGCGCTCGGCCGACGCGGTCATGGCGATCCTGGCGGTGCTCAAGACCGGGGCGGCGTACCTGCCGATCGACCCGGCGCTGCCCGCGGACCGCGTCGAGTTCATGTTCGCCGACGCGGCACCGGTGGCAATCGTCACCACCGCGGAACTGGTCGACGAGATCGCCGGCCTCGGCGTGCCAGTGCTGGACGTCGCCGCCGCCGGAGATGGCGAAAACCACGTCACGGCACCACTTTCGGGACCGCGACCCGACGACATCGCGCACATCATCTACACCTCCGGAACCACCGGGCTGCCCAAGGGTGTCGCGGTCACGCACCGCAACGTGACCCAGCTCTTCGCGGGGCTGGACCTCGGATTCGAGCTCGGTCCCGATCAGGTGTGGGCGCAGTTCCACTCCTATTCGTTCGACTTCTCGGTGTGGGAGATCTGGGCAGCCCTGCTGCACGGCGGGCGCCTGGTGGTGGTGCCCGACGCGGTGGTCCGCTCGGCAGATGAGTTCCATGCCTTGCTCGTTCGCGAGCAAGTGACGGTGCTCGCACAGACACCGTCCGCGGTGAGTGTGTTGTCGCCGGAAGGCCTGGAATCGATGGCGCTGCTGATCGGTGCCGAGGCCTGTCCGCCGGAACTGGTGGACCGGTGGGCGCCTGGTCGCGTGATGCGCAATGTCTACGGTCCGACCGAGACGACCATGTGGGTGACCAAGAGCACGCCACTGGCGGCGGGTTCCGGTGCGCCACCGATCGGTTCGCCGGTTCCGGGCGCCGCGCTGTTCGTGCTCGACGCCTGGCTGCGTCCCGTACGCCCCGGCGCGATCGGCGAACTGTACGTCGCGGGCCGCGGCGTCGGCGTCGGCTACTGGGGCCGATCGGAGCTGACCGCAACGCGTTTCATGGCGTGCCCGTTCGGTGCACCGGGGACCCGGATGTACCGGACCGGCGACCTGGCGAGCTGGGGCCCCGACGGGCAGCTGCGGTACCTCGGCCGCGCCGACGAGCAGGTCAAGATTCGCGGGCATCGCATCGAATTGGGCGAAGTGCGTTCGGCGCTGGCCGCCGTCGCCGGCGTCGAGCAGGCGGTGGTGATCACCCGCGAGGACGAGGCCGGCAGCAAGCGCCTGGTGGGTTACGTCGTCGGGTCGGTGGATCCGGCGCAGGTGCGGGCGACGCTGGCTCAGCGCCTGCCCGGCTACATGGTCCCGGCCGCGGTCGTCGGCCTGCCGGAACTGCCGGTCACGGTCAACGGCAAGCTCGACACCCGCGCGCTGCCGGAACCGGAATACGTTGCGGGCGTGTACCGGGCCCCGGGCAGTCTCACCGAGGAGATCCTCGCCGGTGTGTACGCGCAGGTGCTCGGCATCGAGCGGGTCGGTGTCGATGATTCGTTCTTCGATCTCGGCGGAGACTCACTGTCGACGATGCGGCTGGTCGCGGCGATCAATTCCGCATTGGACGTTGATCTTCCGGTCCGCGCGGTGTTCGAGGCACCGACCATCGCGCAGCTGGCTCCGCGCATCGTCGCGGGTGAGCGCGGCCTACAGCCGCTGACCGCGGGCGAACGTCCGGACGTGGTGCCGTTGTCGTTCGCGCAGAACCGGCTGTGGCTGGTCGACCAGGTGCAGGGACCCTCGCCGGTCTACAACATGGCGACGGCGCTGCGGCTGGGCGGAACGCTGGACGTCGATGCGCTCGGCGCCGCGCTGGCCGACGTCGTCGGCCGGCACGAGAGCCTGCGCACGCTGCTCACCGCACCTGACGGCACCCCGCAGCAGGTGGTGATCCCCGCGGCACGTGCCGATTTCGGTTGGGACGTGGTCGACGCGACGGAGTGGTCGACCGGCCGACTGCAGGATGCCCTCGAGGCCACCGCACGCGGCACCTTCGACCTGGCCGTCGATATCCCGTTGCGGGCGCGCCTGTTCCGCGTCGCCGATGACGAGCACGTGTTGGTGGCCGTGGTGCACCACATCGCTGCCGATGGTTGGTCGCTGCGGCCGCTGGTCGCCGATCTGGGTCTGGCCTACGCCAGCCGGTGCGCCGGTCAGGCACCGGACTGGGCGCCGTTGCCGGTGCAGTACATCGACTACACGCTGTGGCAGCGTGCACAATTCGGCCGGCTCGACGACAGCGGTAGCCGGGTGGCCGCGCAGCTGGCGTACTGGGAGGACGCGCTGGCCGGGCTGCCCGAGCGCGTGCAGCTGCCCACGGATCGGCCCTACCCGCTGGTCGCCGACATGGCCGGTGCGACGGTGGCCGTCCAATGGCCGGCCGAGTTGCAGGAGCAGGTGGCCCGGCTGGCCCGGGAGCACAACGCGACGCCCTTCATGGTCGTCCAGGCCGCACTGCTGGCGACGCTCGCGAATGTCAGTACGAATGCTGATGTCGCCGTGGGCTTCCCGATCGCCGGACGGCGTGATCCCGCTCTCGACGATCTCGTCGGCTTCTTCGTCAACACCCTGGTGCTGCGTGCCGACCTGACCGGCGACCCGACGGTCACCGACCTGCTGAACCAGGTCCGGACCCGCAGTCTGGAGGCCTTCGAGCACCAAGACGTGCCGTTCGAGGTGTTGGTGGAGCGGCTCAACCCCGCCCGTAGCCTCACCCACCATCCGCTGGTGCAGGTCATGCTGTCCTGGCAGAACTTCACCGGGCTGACCGATCCGGCCGCCGGTTCGGGGCTGAAGGGTGTCGACGTCACGTCGATCCCCTTGGGTACCCAGTCCGCCCGCATGGATCTGACCTTCTCGTTGTCCGAACGCTGGACTGCGACAGGGCAACCCGCCGGTATCGGCGGCGAGGTCGAGTTCCGGACCGACGTGTTCGACGCCGAAACCGTTGCGGCCCTGATCAACCGGATGGAGTTGCTGCTGGCGGCGATGACCGCCGACCCGCAGCGGCCGCTGTCGTCGGTGAGTCTGGTCGACGACGCCGAACAGGCGCACCTCGACACGCTCGGCCACCGCGCGGTGCTCACCGCGCCGGCCGCAGCATCCGGGTCCATCCCGGATTTGTTCGCCGCTCAGGTCGCCCGCACCCCGAACGCCGGGGCGCTCACCTGGCAGGGCCGGACCCTGACGTACGCGGAGCTGGATGCGGCGGCAAATCGGTTGGCGCACCGGTTGATCGGGCATGGCGCGGGCCCCGGCCAGACCGTGGCATTGCTGTGCCACCGGTCGGCCGAAGCCATCGTCTCGATCCTGGCGGTGCTCAAGGCCGGGGCGGCCTACCTGCCGATCGACCCTGCGCTGCCGTCGGCGCGCATCGATTTCATGCTCGACGACGCCATGCCGGTCGCCGCCGTCACCACCGGTGATCTGGCCGCGCGGCTGGCCGGGTTCGGCCGACCGGTCATCGACATGGCCGACGCCGACATCGAAAACCTGCCCACCACAACGCCTCCCGCGCCCGATTCGAATGACGTCGCTTACCTGATCTACACCTCCGGCACCACCGGCGTGCCGAAGGGCGTCGCCATCACGCACCGCAACGTCGTCGGACTGCTGGGGCAGCTGCGCGACCAACTACCGACGTCCCGCGTCTGGAGCCAGTGGCACTCGCTGGCCTTCGACGTCTCGGTGTGGGAGATCTTCGGAGCCCTCCTGCACGGCGGACGCCTGGTCGTGGTGTCCGAGACGGTGGCCCGGTCGCCCGAGGAACTGCACGATCTCCTGGTGGCCGAGGGCGTCACGATGCTGACCCAAACTCCCTCCGCCGCAATGATGTTGTCTGCGCACGGGCTGGAGTCGACGTCGTTGGTGGTGGCGGGCGAGGCGTGCCCACCCGAACTCGTCGACCGCTGGGCGACCGACAGCAACAACACGGGCCGCGTCATGATCAACGCCTACGGCCCGACCGAGGCCACGATCTACGCGGCAGTCAGTGCGCCGCTCACGTCGGGGTCGCCCACCGTGCCGATCGGCACCCCGGCCTCGGGTGCGGCAGCTTTCGTCCTGGACGAGCGGTTGCGCCCGGTGCCGGTCGGTGTGGTCGGTGAGCTGTACGTGGCCGGCTCGGGTGTCGCCGTGGGCTACGTGCGGCGCGGAGGATTGACCGCCTCACGCTTCCTGGCGTGCCCGTTCGGCGCACCGGGACAACGCATGTACCGGACCGGTGACCTGGTCCGGTGGGGCAGCGATGGTCAGCTGCAGTACCTGGGCCGTGCCGACGAGCAGGTCAAGATTCGCGGCTACCGCATCGAATTGGGCGACGTGCAAACGGCATTGGCCGGCCTGGACGGCGTCCGGCAGGCCGCGGTGATCGTGCGCGAGGACCGCCCCGGAGACAAGCGATTGGTCGGCTACATCACCGGCACCGCGGACCCGGCCGAGGCGCGGACTGCGGTGGCCAAACACCTTCCGCCGTACATGGTTCCGGCCGCCGTGGTGGCACTGGCGACGCTGCCGCTGACCCCCAACGGCAAGTTGGACCGGCGGGCACTGCCCGCTCCGACCTACGGCAACGTCGACCAGTACCGAGCGCCGGGCACGCCGGTCGAGGAGACGCTGGCCGCGGTCTACGCCGACGTCCTCGGCGTCGAGCGGGTCGGTGTGGACGATTCGTTCTTCGAGCTGGGCGGCGACAGCATCATGTCGATGCAGGTGGTGGCCCGGGCGCGGGCTGCCGGCCTGACCTGCCGGCCGCGCGACGTCTTCGTCGAGCAGACGGTGGCCCGGCTGGCGTTGGTCGTCGGGACCGTCAGCGACACAGCCGATGTCATCGACGACGGCGTGGGGCCGGTGGTGGCGACGCCGATCATGCGGTGGCTGGCCGGCGTGGACGGCCCGACCGGCCAGTTCAACCAGACCATGGTGGTGCAGGCCCCGGCGGGCGTCACCGAGACCGACGTCGCGATGCTGTTGCAGGCCTTGATGGATCGGCACGCGATGCTGCGCCTGCAGGCCGACGCGAGCTGGACGCTGCAGGTGCCCGAAGTGGGAGCGGTCGATGCCACGGATTACCTGCGCACGGTCGACGAGCTGACCGAGGACGCCGTGGTCGCAGCGCGGTCGCGGTTGAACCCGGCGGCCGGCGTGATGCTGAGCGCGCTGTGGGTGGCGCCGGCGCGTCAGCTGGTGCTGATCATCCACCACCTGGCGGTCGACGGGGTGTCGTGGCGAATCCTGTTGGAGGACTTGAACGTCGCCTGGCTGCAGTCTCGTGCGGGCCAGCCGATCGAGATTCCGGCGAACGGCACCTCGTTCCAGCGCTGGGCGCAGGTGCTTGTCGAACACGCCGCCGCGCCTGAGGTGGTTGCCCAGGCGGAGGCCTGGCGACAGGTGGCGGCGACGCCGGCGCTACTGCCGGCCGTTCAGCCGGAGCGGGATACGTTCGCCACGGCCGGGCAGTTGTCGGTCACGCTGGACGATGTCGACACCGTGCAGACGCTGCTGCGCGAGGCCCCGGCGGCGTTCCATACCGGCATCAACGACGTGCTGCTGATCGGATTCGCCTTGGCCGTGGCCGAATTCGTGGGCGGCGGCCGCACCATCGGCATCGACGTGGAGGGTCACGGACGCCACGACGACATCGCCGATCAGCTGGACCTGTCACGCACCGTCGGCTGGTTCACCACCAAGTACCCGGTGGCCGTCACAGTCGGTGACGTGTCATGGGCGCAGGTGACATCCGGTGACGCCGCGCTGGCCGCGGTGCTCAAGAACGCCAAGGAGCAACTGCGGGCCCTGCCCGATGGGCTGACCTACGGTCTGCTGCGATACCTCAACGACGCCGTCGATCTCGAAACAGCCGATCCGGCAATCGGATTCAACTACCTCGGCCGACTCGGCGGTGGGTCCGAGCTGTCCGACGAGCTGTGGCAGGTCGGCCGGGACAGCTCGGCAGCAGCCGAGGTCACCGGCACGGCGACCGCGGTACCGATGCCACTGATGCACACCGTGGAGCTCAACGCGGGCACCGTGGACACCGAAGCCGGCCCGCAGCTGCATGCCAATTGGACGTGGGCGCCATCGGCGCTGGACGGCGAGCAGGTCGAGCGGCTGAGCCGGTTGTGGTTCGACGCGCTGAGAGGTATCTGCGCACTGGTCCGCTCCGGTGGCGGTGGTCTGACGCCGTCGGATATCGCACCGGCGCTGCTGGACCAGCGGCAGATCGACGAGCTCGAGCGTGAGTACCCGGTTGCCGACATCCTGCCGGTGACCCCGCTGCAACAGGGATTGCTGTTCCACGCCGCGCAGTCCGGTGCGGACGCCGATCTGTATGCGGTGCAGCTGGACCTGACCCTGGCCGGACCGCTCGACCCCGACCGGCTGCGGGATGCCGTGCAGATGGTGGCCGAACGGCACCCGAACCTCGCCGCCCGCTTCCACCCCGGACTCGATGTGCAGGTCATCCCGACGTCGCCGGAAATCGCCTGGCAGGTCATCGATCTGACCGCGGCGGTCGGTGCAGATGCCGAGGTGACGCGTGTCCGCGCCACCGAACGTACGGCCGTCTGCGAGCTGGTCGACCAGCCGGCGTTCCGGGTGGCGTTGATCCGCACCGGAGAACACCGGCACCGGCTGGTGCTGACCAACCACCATGTCGTGATGGATGGCTGGTCGTTGCCGATCCTGCTGCGCGAGATCTTCGCCGGCTATCACGGGTACCGACTGCCCGCCGCAGTGCCGTACCGCCGCTTCGTCACGTGGCTGGCCGAGCGGGACCTCGATGCCGCACGCACCGCCTGGGCCGAGGTGCTGGCCGGCGTCGACGACCCGACGCTGGTCGCGCCACGCACCGCAGCAGGTGCCCGCGGCGTGAAATCCGTTGCGCTGTCGGCCCAAACCACCCAGGCCGTCGGAGAGCTGGCACGCTCGCGTCACACCACCGTCAACGTCGTCTTGCAGGGCGCCTACGCACAACTGCTCATGCAGCTGACGGGCCGGCACGACGTGGTGTTCGGCACCGCCGTCTCCGGTCGTCCCACCGACGTGGCCGGGGCGGACGCGATGGTCGGTCTGATGATCAACACCGTGCCCGTGCGGGCCGCGGCCACCGCGACCACCACCGCCGCGGACCTGCTCGACCAGTTGCAGGGTGCGCACAACCGGACCCTCGATCATCAGCATCTGGCGCTGGCCGAGATGCACCGAATCACCGGTCAGGACAGGCTCTTCGACACTTTGTTCGCGTACGAGAACTACCCGCTGGGCGCCGCTGCGTCAGGCGGCGTCGGCGAGCTGACCATCACCGAATTCAGCAGCCATGAGCAGAATCACTACCCGCTGACCGTGCAGGCCATGCCGGGCGAGGAACTGGGCCTGCGCGTCGAGTACGACACCGAGGTGTTCGACGCGGCCGCCATCGACGCGCTGGTCGAACGATTCGAGCGGGTGCTCGTGGCCATGGCCACTGAGCCCACCCAACGCCTGTCGTCGGTCGATCTGCTTGCTGCCGAAGAGCACTCACAGCTGGATCAGGTTGGCAACCGTGCCGCCGCGGTCGATTCGGTTGCACCGGCTTCGATCCCGGAGCTGTTCGCCGCCCAGGTCGACCGGACACCGGACGCTGTCGCGGTCACCTCCGCAGGGCGCTCGCTGACCTACCGCGACCTCGACGAGGCCTCGAACCGGTTGGCGCACCGGCTGATCGGCCACGGCGCGGGCGCCGGCCAGTCGGTGGCGGTGCTGTTCGGCCGGTCGATCGACGCGGTCGTGGCGATCGTCGCGGTCCTCAAGACCGGGGCGGCCTACCTGCCGATCGATCCGGCGCTGCCCGCGGAGCGCCTCGCGTTCCTGCTGTCCGACGCGGCACCGAGCGTTGCCGTGACCACGGCGGACCTGGCCGGCCGATTTGACGGCTTCGACGGTCCCGTCCTCGTCGACGACGCGGCCGAAAATCTTTCCGCCACACGACTTCCGCTGCCGGACGCCGACAGTGTCGCGTACCTGATCTACACCTCCGGCACGACCGGCGTGCCGAAGGGTGTCGCGGTGGCGCACGGGAACGTGGTCCGGCAGTTCGGGGTTCCGCTCGCGGGCCTGCCCGCCGACCCGGTGTGGACGCAGTGCCACTCCTACGCGTTCGACTTCTCGGTGTGGGAGCTCTGGGGCGCGCTGCTGCACGGCGGCCGCCTGGTGATCGTGCCGGAGTCGGTGACTGCCGCAGCGGATGAGTTCCAGCAACTGCTCGTGGCTGAACACGTCAATGTGCTCACCCAAACCCCCTCCGCGGCAGGTGCGTTGGTGCCCGAGGAGTTTGCGCCGCTGGCGTTGCTACTCGGCGGCGAGGCGTGCCCGGTCGAGTTGATCAACCGGTGGGCAGCGTGCGGGCACTCAGTCGTCAACGCCTACGGTCCCACCGAGACCACGGTGTACGCGGCGATGACGGGAATCCTCACGCCGGGAACAGGTTCGGTGCCCATCGGTGCGCCGGTGCCCGGCACGGCGTTGTTCGTGCTGGACGGCTGGTTGCGCCCCGTACCCGCGGGCGTCGTCGGTGAGTTGTACGTCGCGGGCGACGGCGTCAGCGTCGGCTACGCCGGCCGATCGGCGCTGACCGCCGGCCGCTTCGTGGCCTGCCCGTTCAGCGGCGCGGGCGAGCGGATGTACCGGACCGGGGACCTGGTGCGGTGGGACACCGACGGCCTATTGCACTACGTCGGCCGCGCCGATGAGCAGGTCAAGATTCGCGGCTTCCGCATCGAACTCGGCGAAGTACAAACGGCTTTGGCGAGCCTCGACGGCGTGGAGCAGGCGGCGGTGATCGCCCGCGAGGACCGCAGCGGCGACAAGCGTCTCGTCGGGTACGTCACCGGGACGGCCGATCCCGCGGCGTTGCGCACCCAGCTGGCCGAGCACTTGCCGGCCCACGCTGTCCCTGCCGCCATCGTCGTGCTGTCCGCGCTGCCGGTGACGACCAACGGCAAGCTCGACGTCCGCGCGCTACCGGCGCCGGAATACCGGGCCGGCACCTACCGCGCGCCGGGCACTGCTACCGAGGCAGCGCTGGCCGCCAGCTACGGCGCGGTGCTCGGCGTCGAGCGCGTCGGTGTTGATGAGTCGTTCTTCGACCTTGGCGGCGACAGCATCTCGGCCATGCACCTGGTCGCGGCGGTCCGCGCGGACCTCGGCATCGAGCTGTCGGTGTCGGCCGTGTTCGAGACGCCCACCGTGCATGAACTGAGCGTGCGGCTGGCTGCGAGCTCCATGGACAGTGCGGCCGTACCCGAGATCGCTCCGATGCAGGTACTCAAGACCGGTACGGGCGTCCCACTGTTCTGCCTGCATGCGGTCAGCGGCGTCAGCTGGCCTTACCAGGTGCTCGGCGGCTACGTCGACGCCCCGATCATCGGCATCCAGCAACCCGCCACCGACCAACCGCGGTCCATCGGCGAGATGGCAGCGACGTACGCCGACCGGATTCAGGCCGAGCAGCCGTCGGGCCAGTACCACCTGCTCGGCTGGTCGTTCGGCGGTGTGGTGGCGCACGCGGTCGCGGTCGAGCTGCAGCGGCGCGGTGCCGTGGTCGCCCGGCTCGTACTGCTCGACGCCGAGCCGAGCCTGCGTGTGGCCAACCAGGCCGTCGACCGGGACCAGCTCATCGGTGTTGTGGACGACGGGCTGCTGGACCTGCTGGTGCACAACTTCGACACCAACGTGGCGCTGTACCGGGAGCACGAGGCCGGGCAGTTCCACGGTGATGTCGTGGTGGTCGCGGCCGTCCGGGACGACGCTGATCGCGGCACGTTCCTCGAGCAGAGCTGGCGCGGGCGGGTGATCGGCGACGTTGCCGTGCACGCGGTGGCGTGCGGCCACCATGAGATGCTGACCGTCGAAGCGCTTGCCGAGTACGGCGAGCATCTGGGCGGTGAGGCAACGTGAAGGTTCGGTCGGGCATGGGTGTGTTCACCGGGGCTTTCGAGCTGCTGGCGCGGCTGGTGCTGCGCCGGCCGTGGGCGGTGATCGGCGCCTGGCTGCTGCTCGTCGTGGCGCTGTCGGTGACCGTGCCGCCGTTGATGAAGCTGGCGAGCGACCGCAACCAGGAATTGCTGCCGGCCAACTCCGCGGTGATGGCGGCGACCCGGGACATGACGTCCGCGTTCCACGAACCCGGGATTCAGAACATCGCCCTGGTGGTGCTCACCGACGAGAGCGGGCTGACCAAAGCCGACGAAGACGTCTACCGCACCCTGGTCGACAGTCTGCATCGCGATACGCACGACGTCGTTATGGTGCAGGACTTCATCTCCCAGCCGCCGATGCGAGAGGTGTTGGCCAGCAAGGACAACAAGGCGTGGTTCATCCCCGTCGGCATCCGGGGCGAGCTCGGCTCACCGGAATCCAGTGAGGCGTACAAGCGCGTCGTCGGCATCGTCGACCACACCGTCGCGGGCTCCACCCTGACGGTCCACATGACGGGACTGACCGCCACTGTCGCCGAACGAGAACAACTCGGGTTGCGCGACCTGCGGGTCATCGAGACCGCCACGATCGTCATGGTGCTGCTGATTCTCTTTGTGGTGTACCGCAATATCGTCACCATCCTGGTGCCGCTGGCGACCATCACGCTGTCGCAGGCCGCCGCGACGCAGGGGGTGGCGGCCCTGGCGACCTGGGGCCTGCCCATCTCGCAGCAGACCGTCGTCTTCATGAGCGCCATGATGATCGGCGCCGGTGTGGACTACGCCGTCTTCCTGATCAGCCGCTACCACGAATACCTCAGGCAGGGACTGACTTCCGACGAGGCCGTCGCACGGGCGCTGACCGCCATCGGCAAGGTGATCGCGGCGTCCGCGGCCACCGTCGCGGTGACGTTCCTTGGCATGAGCTTCACCACCCTCAAGGTGTTCTCGACCACCGGGCCGGCGCTGGCCGTCACGATCGCGGTGGCGTTCCTGTCGTCGATCACGCTGTTGCCGGCGATCCTGACGCTGGTGGGACGGCGCGGCTGGGCTAGGCCGAGGAAAGAACTGACCAGCCGCTTCTGGCACCGGTCCGGGATCAACATCGTGCGGCGCCCGGTCGTGCATCTGGTCGGCAGCCTTGTGGTGCTGATCGCGCTGGCCGCCGGCGTGGCCTGGCTGCACACCAGCTACGACGCGCGCACCGCGCTGCCGGCCTCGGCCGAGAGCAACATCGGCATGGCCGCGATCGAACAGCATTTCCCGGCGAGTGTGACTGCACCGCAATACCTTTTCGTCCAGTCCCCGCATGATCTGCGGACCACCAAGGGGCTCGCCGACCTCGAACAGATGGCGCAGCGCGTCGCGCAGCTGCCCGATATCGCCGCGGTCCGCGGTGTCACCCGGCCGACCGGCGCCCCGCTGGAACAGGCCACGCTGAGCTTCCAGGCCGGCGAGATCGGCAACAAGCTCGCGGAGGCGACCAACAAGATCAACGGCAGCGTCGATCAACGACAGGCTCTGGTCGGCGGGGCCGGCAAGCTCGCCGACAGCCTGGCCACCGTGCGCGCCCAACTGACCAAGACCATGGGCGTGCTCGACAACCTGAACAAGAGCATGGCGAGCATCAAGGACCAGCTCGAGAGCTCGCAGGAATTCCAGGACGCGCAGCGGGAGATGGATGCCGTGCGCAATTCCGGCGACGTGCCGAACATCCCACCCAGGTCGGGCAGCCAGAACTTCCAGGACATGGTCGCGATGGCCGATGCCCTGCTGGCGCAGCGGAAGGACAACCCCGGCTGCGACAACGATCCGGATTGTGCGGGCCAGCGCGACCAGCTGCAGCGGCTGTCCGACGGCCTGCACAAGATGCAGCCCTCGTTGGACTCGGCGGCCAAAGCCCTTCGCTCCCTTGGCGGGAGCGGCGGGAGCGGTGCGAGCAGTAGCCCGGGTGGGATGAAGCAGAACATGGCGGCCCTGCAGGAGGGCGCCAACGCGCTGGCCGAGGGCAGCCGGAAGATCGCCGAAGGGCTGCGGGTCCTCGACGACCAGACCAAGCAATTGGGCGAGGGTCTGTCGCACGCCTCTGCGTTCCTGCTCGCGATGAAGCTGCACGCATCCGAGCCGGGCGCGGCGGGCTTCTACATCTCGCCGGAAATCCTGGGCAACGACAAATTCAAAGACCTGGCACGGGTTTTCATGTCGCCGGACGGGCATTCGGCGCGGTACCTGGTCGAGTCGACGCTGAACCCGTACGACACCAAGGCCATGGATCAGGTCAAGGCGATCCTCGCCGCCGCGCAAGGCTCGCAGGCGAATACGTCGCTCGCCGACGCGAAGATCGCGATGTCGGGCATGACCCCGTACTACGCGGAGCTGCGGGACTACTTCAACAAGGACCTGCGGTACATCGTGCTGATGACCGTCATCGTGGTCTTCCTGATTCTGGTATTGCTGCTGCGCGCCATCGTCGCACCGCTGTACCTCGTTGGCACCGTGATCCTTTCGTGCCTGTCGTCGCTCGGCATCGGGGTGATCGTGCTGCAGATCTTCGGCGGCCAGCCGATGGCGGCGAGCACACCGGGCATGGCGTTCATCGTGCTGGTGGCCGTCGGCGCGGACTACAACATGCTGCTGATCTCCCGTATCCGCGACGAATCCCCGAATGGCATCCGCTCGGGCGTCATCCGCACCGTCCGGAGCACCGGCAGCGTGATCACCTCTGCCGGAATGATTTTCGCCGCACCCATGTTCGCCATGCTGTTCAGCAGCATCGGCTCGATGGTGCAGGGCGGCTTCATCATCGGCGTCGGCCTGCTGATCGACACCCTGATCGTACGCACCGTCACCGTGCCGGCACTGGCCGTCCTGGTCGGCAAGTACAACTGGTGGCCGTCGCGCCGGACGGCTGCTACGCCGTAACGGTGAGCTCGACGCGGCCGTCGGTGCCGAGGGTTTCGCGTTCGGCCGTCACCGTCGTCTTGGCGACCAGCCGGACGCGGTCCGCCCGGAACAGGTCCTCGGAGTACTCGAACGCCTGACCGTCGGCGTCGCTGGTGACGCGCGTCATCGCCAACAGGGGAGTACGCGTGGGGATTTCGAGCCACGCGGCCTCACGCGGATTGGCGCTGACGACCTCGATGCTCTCGACCGACGATGCCGGGGCCAGGTTGTAACGGACCGCCAGAATGTCGTAGATCGAGCCACCGAGGGGCTGCTCCAGCAGGTCGGGCACCCGTTCGGCGAGCAGGTGCGCGCAGTCGACCGACAGCGGGAAACCGTCGGCGTACCGCAGCCGCTGCACGACGACGAGTTCGGTGTCGGGCTTGACGCCCAGGCGCTGTGCCTCGGTGGCGGTGGCACCGCGCAACGCCGTGGCGAGCACCCGGCTGCGGGTGGTGGAATGTCCGCCCTGCTTGAGCCGGTTCGGCAGGCCGGACAGTTCGGCGACATTGCGTTCGACGAGCACGGTCTTGATGAAGGTGCCGCCCGCGCGGCCGCCCCGTCGTTCCAGGATTCCGGCACGGCTCAGGGGAACCAGGGCACTGCGCAGCGTTGCACGGGACACGGCGAACCGCTCGGCCATCTCGCGTTCGGAGCCGAGGCGATCACCGGGCCGGAGGGCACCGGCATCGAGCATGCTGACGATACGGCGCCGCACATCCTCGGCGACCGGGCCGCCCTCGGACTCGTCCATGTGGTTCACCGTACCGACCGACTGTCAGCCCGCGAGGGCGTCCAGGGATTCGGGCAGGATTTGCCCGCCGTCGACAACGATGGACTGCCCGGTGATATAGCGGGCCTCGTCGGTGGCGAGGAACGCGGCGAGGTGGCCGATGTCTTCGGGGGTACCGAGCGTGCCGGCCGGGATGGACCGGGCCATGCCGGCGAGGTAGTCCTCGCCCATTTCCTGCAGTCCCTCGGTGAGGATGTTGCCGGGCAGCACGGCGTTGACAGTGATGCTCTTGGCGGCGAGTTCGATTGCGGCGGTGCGCATGAAGCCCAGTTGCGCGGCCTTGGAGGCGCCGTAGTGCGACCAGCCGGGGAACCCGGTGACCGGGCCGGTGATCGACGAGGTGATGACGACGCGTCCAGAGCCGCTCTTGGTCAGTGCGTCGAGGCAGGCCTGCACGCTGTAGACGGTGCCCTTGACGTTGACGTCGAGCACCGTGGCCAGGTCCTCGGGCGTCATGGTGGCCAGCGGTGCCTCGGGGAAGATGCCGGCGTTGGCGCACAGCACGTCGATGCCGCCGAAGGCGTCGACGGCGGCGGCGGCCATGGCCTGGCAGGACCGGGGATCGGCGACATCGACGGAGACGCCGATGACCTTGCCGGACCCGAGGCCGTCGAGGCCGGCGACAGCGGTGTCGAGGTCGTGCAGCGACCGGGCGGCGACCGCGACGTTGGCCCCGGCGGTGGCGAAGACGGCGGCGATGCCGTAGCCGATGCCCTTGGTGCCGCCGGTGACGATGACGTTCTTGTTGGTGAGATCGAACACGGGTTGTCCTTGTCGTCAGTGGATGAGAGTCGGTGCAGCGGCGGGAACGTCGACCCGGAACCAGGACGGGTCGGTGAGGTAGGCCTGCGCCAATTGCGCTGTGCCGGAGGCATATCGGCCGCCGAGGGTCTGTGCAGGCCCGGATTCGGGATGGGAGCCGATCCAGGCCGTGAGCATCAGGCGGCGCAACATGACGAAGGTGGGGATCTCGACGAGGTCGGTGGCGGGAATGTCGCGGACACTGCGGTAGCCCGACAGCCACTCGTCGACGATGCGCGCGGCGCCGGGGGAGTCCTCGACGAACGACACCACGGCACCGAGGTCGGCGAGGTACCACGACCAGCCGCAGTCGTCGAAGTCGATGACGGTGATCTTGCCGCCGTGCACCATCAGGTTCGACATCCTCAGGTCGGCGTGGACCAGCCCGAAGCGTTCGGGCCCCATGCCGTACTCGGTGAGCCGGTCGATGACCTTGCGTTCGGCTGCTTCGATGACGGCGGCGTCCTCGGCGGTCAGGGCCGGCGCGTCACGCCAGTTGCCCCACCGGCCGGCGGCGCCGAGCATGGTGTCGAGATCCCAGCGGAACCGCGTGAAGGTCTCCGGTCGCTGCCAGCGCTGGACGTGCTCGTGCAGTGTCGCGGTGATGGCGCCCAACTCGCTGAAGCTGATGTCGGAGGCGTCGTCCTCGGCGATGGTGCCCTCCACGAACGTGAACAGATCAACCAGACAGCTCTCGTCGCCGATCTGAGCCTCCACCACGCGGCGGCCGTCGGGAGCCGCGATCACCTGCGGCGTCGTGATGGACGAGTCGGTGCGCAGGCTCTCCATCCAGTCGAGTTCGGATTCGATGGCGGGCAGCGAGTGGTAGCCGGGTCGGTGCACGCGAAGGACCTGTCGCTCGTTCCCTGATTCCACGAGGAAGGTGCCGTTCTCCGAGTAGCTGAGTAGCGTGACGGTCGCCGCGTCGAGCCCGTAGTGCGGGAGCGCGGCACGCGCGAAGCGTTCGTAGTCGGCGGCGGCCATGTCGCTCATTGTGGCTCTCCTGAACTGGCGGTGTGGGCACGGTCACGTTTTGGTCTGGTCAGTTGTACCGCACTTCGAGCCGAAAGTGAACCAAATCCAAAAATTGGTAACGACAGGTTTACGCGCCGGAAACGCGGCAAAATTGGGGTATTGACCACGCTAAACCGGTCTGGTACCAATAGCGCTGTGCCGATGGCCTGGGGGTCCATTGGTCCACTGGATAGCTGAACTGCCGCTCGATAGAGCAGACCAAATAAACCAAAACCAGATCCGGATCGGTTGGCACCCATGAGTGAGATCGACGATTACCCACGAACTGCCCCAGTCACGGCGGCGCCGGATGGCGCCCCCGGAGTGCAGCGACTCAAACGCGACGCCGTCGGCTTGGTCGGCGTGCTTTTCATGGCGGTGGCCACTGCCGCCCCCATCACCGCGATGGTCGGCAACGTGCCCATCGCCATCGGATTCGGCAACGGCGCGGCGGCCCCCGCGGGGTACCTGATCGCGACGATCGTGCTGGGGCTGTTCTCCGTCGGCTACGCGGCGATGTCAAAGCACATCACCGCGACCGGCGCCTTCTACGGCTACATCTCCCACGGCCTCGGCCGGGTCGTTGGCCTGTCGGCCGGTTTCCTGACCATGCTGGCCTACGTCGTGTTCGAACCGGCTCTCGTCGGCATCTTCGCGTTCTTCTCCCGGGACCTGTTCACCTCGCTGTTCGGCGTCAAGCTGCCGTGGCTGATGTTCGCGGTGGCAATGATCGTCGCCAATGCCGTCCTGACCTACTTCGATGTCAACCTGGCCGCGAAAGTGCTTGGCGGGCTGCTGGTTACCGAGATCGTCATGCTGACCCTGATGGCCGGGTCCGTCGTGGTCAGCGGTGGCGGCCCGGAGGGTTGGTCGTTGGGCTCGCTCAACCCGATCAACGGGCTGAAGGGCCTCAATGCTGTCGTGCCGAATGTCAACGGCGTCGGCACCATGGCCGTGGTGGGGTCGGCGGGCGTCGGACTGTTCTTCGCGTTCTGGTCCTGGGTCGGTTTCGAATCCAGCGCCATGTACGGCGAGGAATCCAAGAACCCCAAGAAGATCATCCCCATCGCCATCATGTCGTCGGTGCTGGGCATCGGTGCCTTCTACGTCGTGGTGTCCTGGCTGGCGATCGTCGGCACCGGACCCGCCAAAGCCATTGCGCTGGCGCAGGATACGAACACGGCCGGTGAGATCTTCTTCGGTCCGGTGCGCGACCACCTCGGCGGGTGGGCGGTGACCATGTTCCAGATCCTGCTGGCCACCGGCTCCTACGCGTGCGGCATGGCCTTCCACAACTGCGCGGCGCGTTACATCTACGCGATCGGCCGCGAAGACATCATCCCCGGGACCGCGAAAACCGTTGGGCGCACGCACCACATCCACGGCTCGCCGCACGTCGCCAGCTTCGTGCAGAGTGGCCTGGCGCTGCTCATCGTCGTATGGTTCGCCGTCTCGGGCCGCGACCCTTACAGCGGGCTGTACGGCCTCGGCGCCCTCCTGGGCACCGCTGCCATCCTGATCGTGCAGGCGCTGGCGGCGTTCTCGGTGGTCTCGTACTTCCATGTGCGCAAACAACATCCGGAGACTGCGCACTGGTTCCGCACCTTGGTGGCGCCCGGACTGGGCGGTGTCGGGATGCTCTACGTGATCTACCTGCTGATCAAGAACGCGTCCTTCGCCGCCGGTACCGCCTCCGAAGACATCGTCTTCACCTCGATCCCGTACGTGGTCGGCACCACCGCCACCGTCGGAATCGTCATCGCCCTCGTGCTGCGGGCCCGATCCCCGCAGCGCTACGAACGGCTGGGCCGCGTCGTACTCGACGACGAACGCTGACGTCACACCCGCACCCATCGCAGATCGCTTCTATCGCAAGGACAACGAACATGGCTTTCTCCACAATCATGGACTCCAACAGCTACACGGGCGGGGAAGCGCTGGACCCCACCACCGATGCCATGGTGGAGAAGCGGCGTTCGACGCTGGGTCCGTCGTACCGGCTCTTCTACAGCCGGCCGGTGCACCTGGTGAAAGGCTCCGGCGCCCACCTGTTCGACGCCGAGGGCAACAAGTACCTCGACGCCTACAACAACGTGGCCAGCGTGGGGCACTGCAACCCGCGGGTGATCGAGGCGGTGACCCGCCAGATGTCGGAGCTGAACACCCACACCCGCTACCTGCACGGCGGCATTCTCGACTACTCCGAGCAGTTGCTCGCCACGTTCCCCGCAGAAATCTCGTCGATCATGTTCACCTGCACCGGATCTGAGGCCAACGACCTCGCCGTCCGGGTGGCCGAGCAGTACACCGGCGGGACCGGGATCATCGTCACCGAGGAGGCCTACCACGGCAACAGCGCGCTGATCTCGGCGATGTCGCCCTCGCTGGGCGTCGGGCTGCCGCTGGGCACCAATGTCCGCACCGTGCCGGCCCCGGACTCCTACCGGATCGATCCGGCGGAACTGGGCCGCTGGTTCGCCGACCAGGTCAGCGGCGCGATCGCCGACCTCGAACGGCACGGCCACAAGTTCAGTGCGCTGCTGCTGGATTCGATCTTCTCCTCCGACGGCATCTACGTGGACCCGACGGTGCTGGGGCCTGCAGTCGAGGTGGTCCACCGCGCCGGTGGCGTGTTCATCGCCGACGAAGTCCAGCCCGGTTTCTCCCGGACCGGAGAGGCGATGTGGGGTTTCCAGCGGCACGGCGTCGTGCCCGACCTGGTGACCATGGGCAAGCCCATGGGCAACGGCATTCCCGTCGCCGCGATGGCCGCCCGACCGGAGATTCTCGATGCCTTCGCGCGGGAGACCCCGTATTTCAACACCTTTGGCGGAAACCCGGTGTCGATGGCTGCGGCGCAGGCCGTCCTCGACGTCATCCAGGGTGACGGGCTCGCCGCGCACGCCGTCGAGGTCGGTGATCAACTGCGCGCCGAACTGCGCGCGCTGGCCAAGGACCACCCGTTCGTGGGTGACGTGCGTGGTACCGGGCTGTACACCGGCGTCGAGATCGTCACCGACCCCGACAGCAAGGAACACGACCGGGCCCAGGCGCAGCGCATCGTCGACTTGATGCGGGAAAACCGGGTTCTGATCTCTGTGTGCGGTGGACATGGCAACATCCTCAAAGTGCGCCCACCTCTTGTGTTCTCGATGTCGGACCTGGACTGGTTCATGACGGTGTTTTCCGCCGTGGCCAAGGAGGTCTCGTGAGCGCCTATCGCGAGGCGTTCGAGGCCGCTGCGCAGCGGCCCGACGACTTCTGGCTGACGGCCGCCGAGGCCATCGACTGGACCGTCCCGCCGACCCGAGCGCTCGACGATTCCGCGGCGCCGCACTACCGCTGGTTCCCCGACGGGCAGCTCAACACCTGCTACAACGCCCTCGACCGGCACGTCGAGGCCGGCAACGGGGACCGCACCGCGCTGATCTACGACTCGGCGATGGTTGGCGTGCAGCAGTCCTTCACGTACGCCGAGCTGCTCGACCGCGTGGCGCGCTTCGCCGGAGCGCTTGCCGCACAAGGCGTCACCAAGGGCGACCGCGTCGTGGTGTACATGCCGATGATTCCCGAGGCGGTCGTCGCGATGCTGGCCTGCGCCCGCATCGGCGCCGTCCACTCGGTGGTTTTCGGCGGGTTCGCGGCCAACGAGCTCGCGGCCCGCATCGACGACGCGCAGCCGGTGGCCCTGCTGACGGCTTCGGGCGGGCTGGAGCCGGGGCGGACGGTCGAGTACCTGCCCGCCGTCGCCAAGGCGCTGGCGTTGTCGTCTTCGGCGCCCGCGACGGTGATCGTGAAGAACCGCGGCGAGATCGCCGGTGCGGCCGCCGACTACCCGGGTTACCTGGACTGGGACGAGCTGGTGGCGGACGCCGCGCCGGTGGCTCCCGTGCCTGTCGCTGCCACCGACCCGCTCTACATCCTCTACACCTCCGGGACCACCGGGAAGCCCAAGGGCGTCGTGCGCGACAACGGTGGGCACGCCGTCGCGCTGGCCTGGTCGATGAAGAACGTCTACGACATCAGCGCCGGCCAGGTGATGTGGACCGCCTCGGACATCGGGTGGGTCGTCGGCAGCTCGTACATCGTCTACGGACCCCTGATCGCCGGCGCGACCACGGTGCTCTACGAAGGCAAGCCCGTCGGCACCCCCGACGCCGGTGCCTTCTGGCGAGTCATCGAACAGCACGGGGTGGCAGCGCTGTTCACCGCACCGACCGCACTGCGCGCCATCCGCAAAGCCGATCCGAACGCGTCGATGCTTGCGGGACATGATATTTCGACGTTGCACACGCTGTTCGTCGCGGGCGAACGCCTGGACCCCGACACCTACGAGTGGGCGTCGGAGGTCCTGCACTGCCCCGTGGTCGACCACTGGTGGCAGACCGAAACCGGCTGGGCCATCTGCGCCAACCTGCGCGGGCTCGAACCGATGCCCATCAAGGCCGGATCGCCGACCGTGCCGGTGCCCGGTTACCAGGTCGGCATCGTCGACGCCTCCGGTAACCCGGTCGCGTCCGGCGTCGAAGGCAACATCGTCATCAAGCTGCCGCTGCCGCCCGGCACCCTCGCCGGGTTGTGGCAGAACCCCAAGGGATTCGTGCAGTCCTACCTGACCGCGTTCCCCGGCTACTACCTGACGGGCGACTTCGGCTACGTCGACGACGACGGATATCTCACCGTGCTGGGCCGCACCGACGACGTCATCAACGTTGCGGGACACCGGCTTTCGACCGGAAGTATCGAGGCGGTCATCGCCGGGCACCGGGCTGTGGCCGAGTGCGCCGTCATCGGCATCCACGACGACCTCAAGGGGCAACGGCCGAGTGGCTACGTCGTGCTGAAAGCCGGCGCGGACATCGACGGCGCGGTACTGCAACAGGAACTCGCGGCGATGGTGCGCGACCAGATCGGGGCGGTCGCCACCTTCCGCGACGTCACCGTCGTCGGTGCCCTGCCCAAGACCCGGTCGGGGAAGATCCTGCGAAAGACCATGCGGCAGATCGCCGAAGGCGTCGACTACGTCGTCCCGTCCACCATCGAGGACAGCTCGGTGATCGACGCGCTGATCCCGGTGCTGCGGCCGAGCTGACAGCCCGCGGCGCCAGGTAAGTTGGCGGCAATGTGGGGTTCTGTGGCGGTGCTGGCGCTGCCGATCGCGTTCGATCCGGTGCGCCTCGGCGTCAACCTGTTGCTGATTTCCCGGCCGCGCCCGGCGCAGAACCTGCTGGTGTACTGGATCGGCTGCGTGACCGCGAGCGTCATGCTGCTGTTGCTTCCGCTGCTGGCGCTGCACGTCACCGATGTCGCCTGGGTGCACGACCTGGCCAACCCCCGGACCACCGCCAGCGCCACGATGCGGTACGTGCAAGTGTTTGTCGGGGTGGTGCTCCTGGCCATCGCGGCGGCGATGGCGGTGCGGATGGTGACGCGCAAGCGCGCTCCGGACGCGGACGTCTCGCCCATCTCAAAGTTGTTGCAGCGGGACCCGGACGCGCCTGCGCGGGGTGGATTTCTGGGACGCGCCCAAAGAGCCTGGGAGAGCGGGGCATTGTGGGTCGCGGCGGTGATCGGCTTCTGGGCCGGCCCGAACCCGTCGCTGGTGCTGTTCGCCCTCACGACCATCCTGGCGTCGGGCGCCGCGATCGGCACCCAGCTCGGCGTCGCGGTGGTGTTCATCGTGGTGAGCCTCGCGGTCGTCGAGGTGGTGCTGCTCTGCAACGTCGTCACCCCCGCGAAAACCCAAGCGGTGCTGCGAAAAGTGCACGATTGGGCACGTGGCTATCAGCAGCAGATCGTGGTGGCGATCATGACGCTCGTCGGCCTGGCGTTCGTCGCCAAGGGTGCGGGCTGGCTCGCCTAGTTGCACAGTGTCGACCCGAGGAGTACTACGGAGCGCGACAGAGGGTTGAAGGCGGCTCCAACTGGGAAAAGAGTGTGGATGACTGTTCACGAGGTCCACCACGACGGATATCCGACACATCGCCGAAAAGTTCGCTTCGACTGGTCGGACACGCCGCTGCACTGGGTCCCCGGAGACCCGTTCTCCACCCACATGCTCAACGTCTTGCATCTGATGTTGCCGGCCGGCGAGCGCTGGTTCATCCAGGTCGTCAACGAGGCGGAACCGCTGGTCGACGACCCAGAGATGAAAGCCGCCATAAAGCCGTTTGTTCAGCAAGAGGGCTGGCACGCCCAGGCACACCAGATGGTTCTTCAGCATCTGGCGGAGCAGGGCATCGACACCGTGCCGTTCACCGGCACGATGTCCACGGAACTGCCGACGCCGGGTGACAAACAGTCGCGATTGCCACGGGTATTCCAGCGCTGGTCCCTGTACCAGCGCTTGGCGGTTGCCGCGGCGCTGGAACCCTTCAACGCGGCGTTGGGTCAGTGGACGATCCAGAACCGCGGCCTCGATTACGCCGGAGCCGACCCGACCATGCTGGATCTGCTGCGCTGGCACGGGGCGGAGGAAATCGAACACCGTGCGCTGGTGTTCGACATCTATCAGTACCTGTGCGGCAACTACGCCATGAGGGCAGTGACCATGCTGCTCACCGCGCCCGGCTTCCTGTTCACGTGGCTGCGGGGAGTGCGGTATCTGATGGACGCGGACCCGACCATCTCAGCCAAGCCACGGTTTCGCGACTGGTTGCGAGCCTCCCGGGAGTATCGGGTACCGGGTCCGTGGTTGCTCATGGTGACGGTGCCGTTCCGCTACATCCGGCCGGGCTATCACCCCAGTAACGAGGCATCCACCCAGATGGCGATGGATTACTTGGCATACTCGCCGGTGGCGCGGGCCGCCCGCGAGCGGGCCGACGCCGCGTCGAGCGGCGACGACGGAGGTCAGTAGTCGAGCTGCGCGTCCAGATCGAATTCGTCGAGGGCTCGCGACACGATGTCCCGCAGCTCAGCTCTGGTGTTGGGCCGACCGGGAAGATACGCAGAGATTCTGATCGACATCTTCCCGCAGGCCCGCCCCGAGGACAGGAACAGTTGTCCACCCATGGCCTCGAGCAAGCCCTTCGTGATATCGGGCTCGACGGATCGCATGTACAGGTAGTCGGCGTCGGTGCCGTCGGGCCGGTTCGTCGCCGGCGGCATGTCGCCAACGTTGGAGCACGTGACGGGCAGGATGGCGCCGCCTGCCGCCATCGCACCGAACTTCCTGACCGCCCACTTCGGCGTTATCGACGCAAGTGCGGTCGGCGCCAGGGACTCGTCGTCGGGGTTCTCCATGGTCTCGAGCGTGGCGCGGGTGATCTTGGCGCGCAGCTCTGCGAGGTCCTTCGCCACGTGCGTGGGATCGACTGCGACGTCGACACTCGTCAGCGCATTGGCACGGGTATCGCCTTCGGCCCGAAGCGATATCACGAATCGCAAGGTGGCCGTTCCGTTCTCCTGAACGCGCCCGGTCTCGATCGCGAGTCTGCACGCGATTCCTGCCACCAGCGAATTACTGGTCCCACCAAGCGTTTTCGCGCGTTCGTCCCATTCCCTCAGGTCGATTTGTGCGGTGATACCGGGTACGTCGACCGCCTGATCGGCGTCGGTATCCGCGGGGGAGGCGGGTACTGTCCCGACCGGTGACCGGAGTTCGCCCCGTTCGCGCCGGGCCATTCGAGCCACGGCGGCCACCGCGTGCGCCATGTCAGGCAGATCCTTGACGGCTTGCCGCAGATCCGCACGCAGTGCGCGACTGCGGGGGCGCGATCCCCGGGGCAGATAACCCAGATCGTGTGTCGTGCCCTCGACAGCGTCGGCGACCGCCTGCCCGAAGGCGATGGCGTCGACGATGAGATGCGAAGCCACCAGACTCACCGCGGTTCCGCCGTCCTCGAGCGGGAGAACCCCGAGATGCCATCCGGGTCCCCACTCGGGATCAAGAGGCAGCCGCACCCGTTCGTCGGACCATGCGCTCACCTCAGCGCGAGTCCGTGCAGTGACGGCGAAATCGATGTCCGGCGACGCCTCGGCCTTGACCCAGCGATCCCGCGCGAACGGCACCGACGAACGCTCGATCCTGCGCCCCAGCAAGCCATGCCCGAGATTGCGGTGGAACCGCCGTAACCCGTCAACGTCGACGGCGCGGTCGTACAGCCACGTCATCTGCAGGATCGTGCCGTGACTCGCGCGCAGCGCGAGGAATGCCGCTTGATCGAGGTGGGCAAGCCTGTCGTCGACCACGTCACCGCCACGTGAGTCGGCGTGAGCGACCACGGGCACCGCGGGCGCAGCGCCATCGGTGAGCGAGCCGTCCAGATGGACGGCGAGTGCGGTAGGGGTGGGGTGGTCGAAGATGAGAGTGGGCGGCAGGGCCAGCCCGGTCACGGATTTGAGGCGGTTGCGTAGTTCGACGGCGGTCAGCGAGTCGAACCCCAGATCCTCGAAAGTGGCGTCGCGGTCGATGTCCTCGGGCGTGGGGCGGCCCAGGACCGCCGCCGCTTGCGCGCACACCAGCCCTGCCAGCAACTCGCGTTGCTCGCCCGGAGCCAATCCTTTCAGGCGTTGGGCCAGTGCCGATTTCGATTCGGAGGTGCCGACGGTGTCGTTGCTCAGTCGCCGCCGCGGGACGCGCACCAGCCCGCTGAACAACGCGGGCAGCCCGCCGCTGCGGGCCTTGGTGTTCAGCGCAGCCCGGTTCATGCGGGCGGTCACCGACACGGGATGATCGATCGTCAGCGCGTCGTCGAACAACTTCAGCGCCTGCCCGGGGTTCATTGCCACCAGCCCACTGCTGCTGATCCGGGCCAGGTCGCGGCCAGTCAGATGAGCGGTCATCCCGCTGGTCTGTTCCCACAAACCCCACGCCAGGGACGTGCCCGTCAACCCCATCGAGCGCCGGTAGGCGGCCAATCCGTCCAAGAATGCGTTCGCTGCTGCGTAATTGCCCTGACCCGGTGCGCCCACGGTGCCGGCGATCGACGAACACAACACGAACATCGACAAACCCAGATCACGGGTGGCCTCGTGCAGGTTCCATGCCGCATCGACCTTGGCCCGCAACACCGCATCCAGCCGGTCGGGGGTCAGCGAGGTGATCACCGTGTCGTCGAGCACCCCGGCGGCATGAATCACTCCGCGCAGCGGCGGGCAGCGGTGCGCCAACTGCGCCAACATCGTTGCCACTGCGTCCCGATCGGCCACGTCGCAGGCCAGCACCTCCACGTGAGCGCCGGTCCGTCCCAATTCGGCGGCCAGCGCAGCGGCCCCTTCGGCCCGGTCGCCGCGCCGACTGGCCAGCACCACGTGGCGCACCCCGTAGGCACTGACCAGGTGGCGGGCCAGCACCGCGCCGACCATCCCGGTGGCACCAGTGATCAGTACCGTGCCATGGGCCAGCTGGTCGGCCAGCACGGTAGGCATGGTCAGGACCACCTTGCCGATGTGGCGTGCCTGGCTGATGAACCGGTAAGCCTCTACGGCACAGCGCACGTCCCAGGTCGTGACGGGCAGCGGCTTGAGTACCTGAGTATCGAAGAGCTCCCGCACCTCGCGCAGCATCGCCTGCATCCGCTGCGGTGCTGTGTCCGAGAGATCGAACGCCTGGTACCGCACACCGGGATACCGGTCGGCGACCGCCTCCGCGTCGCGGATGTCGGTCTTGCCCATCTCGATGAAACGTCCACCGCGCACCAACAATCTCAGCGACGCATCCACGAACTCACCGGCCAGCGAGTCCAGCACCACATCGACTCCCCGGCCTCCGGTGACCGCCAGGAACTTGTCCTCGAAGTCGAGCGTGCGTGAATCGCCGATGTGGTCGTCGTCAAAACCCATGGCGCGCAGCGCATTCCACTTACCGCGGCTGGCGGTGACGAAGACTTCCGCCCCCCAGTGGCGAGCCAGCTGCACTGCCGCCATGCCCACCCCACCGGTACCGGCATGCACGAGCACCGACTCCCCGGCACAGATGCCGGCGAGATCCGACAAGCCGTACAGAGCTGTCAGAAACGCCACCGGCACTCCCGCGGCGTCGATGAACGACCAGCCCTGCGGCATCGTGGTGAGCAGTTGCTGGTCCACCACCGCCAACGGACCCGTGCCGGCCATCAAGCCCATCACGGGGTCACCGACCGCCACGCCTGAGACACCGGGGCCGGTCTCGACCACCACCCCTGCGCCTTCTGCACCCAGCACCGGGGCCTGACCGGGATACATCCCCAGTGCCGCCAGCACATCCCGGAAATTGACCCCAACCGCCGCCACTGTCACCCGCACCTGGCCCGCCTGCAGCGGAGCCTGCGCCTCGGGGCAGGCTCGAATCGCGAGATCCTCCAGCGTGCCGCCGGCGCCGACTGCCAACCGCCACGCCGACTCACCCGCCGGTAGCTCCAAAAGCGCAGGGGCCGAGGCCAACCGGGCGACGTGCACCTTGCCGGCCCGCACCACCAGTTGAGATTCCCCGACGGCAACCAGCGCCGCGGCTTCCACCGCCGTATCGGTGTCGAGCAGCATGATCCGGCCTGGGTGTTCGGCCTGCGCCGATCGCACCAGACCCCACACGGCCGCGGCGGGCAGATCGCCGACGGCCTCGCCGGCCAATCCCACCGCACCACGGGTCGACACCACCAACGTGCCCATCCGGTCTTCGGCCAACCAGTGCTGCAACACCTGTAGAGCGGCGTGGGTGGCGTCATGCACCGCGCCCACCACATCGTCACCGGCCGACTCGCACCGCCACACCACCACCTGTGCCCGGTCCGCACCGACACCGGCCCGGAAGTCTTCCCACGACTGCGCCGAGAGCTTGGTCTGGTCAATGATGTTGTGGTTCAGTGGTATTGGTGTCCAGGCTACTTCCAGCGGTCCTTCGTTCAAGCCGCCGGCCGCGGTGGGTAATTGCGCGGCAGTCATCGGACGGGTCGTCAGCGAGCGCACCGTCAGCACCGGCGAACCGGCACCATCGAATACCTCCACGGACATCTCATCGGGACCCGGTGCGGTGATGCGGGCCCGCACCCGCCCGGCGCCGCCGGCATGCAGCGACACACCCCGCCAGCAGAACGGCAGCATCGTCTGGGGGTTATCGACGGCAAGCCCAGTGGCGTGCAGCACCGCATCCAAGACAGCTGGATGGATCCCCATCTTGTCGACCTGCATGCCGGCCTCGGCGGGCGCGGCGACCTCGGCGAAGATCTCCGATCCGCGCCGCCAGAGCGCAACCAATCCCTGGAACGCCGGTCCGTACTCGTAGCCGCGTTCGGCCAACCGCCCGTAGCTGTCCGAGATGTCCACGGGCACCGCACCGGACGGCGGCCACACCGACAGTTCCGCGGGATGCTCCGCGGCGGGCACCACCAGCGTGCCCTCGGCATGCAGCACCCACTCCGTTTCGGAGTCATCGCGACGTGAATACACCGAGACCGCCCGGCTGCCCGTCTCCGTTGCAGCACCCACCACCACTTGGAGTTGAACCCCGGCGTCCTCGTCCAATACGAGCGGTGCGGCCAGCACCAGCTCCTCGATGGCTGCGCACCCCACCTCGTCGCCGGCCCGGATGACCAGTTCCACAAAACCGGTCCCGGGAAACAGCGCCACCCCGCCGACCACGTGGTCGGCCAACCACGGTTGATCTGCCAGGGACAACCGCCCGGTCAAGACCACCCCGCCAGAGTCGGGTCGCTCGAGCACCGCGCTCAACAGCGGATGATCTGCCTCGCCCAGACCCAGATCGGCCGTGTCGGCGGGCCCGGCGCCGGTCGGCGTCGTCCAGAAGCGCCGCCGCTGAAATGCGTACGTAGGCAACTCGATCCGGCGCCCACCCGACCCGGCGAACACCGCAGGCCACTGCACCGGCATACCGGTGGTGAACAACCGGGCCGCCCCGCCCAGCAGTGCAGCCACTTCCGGGCGACCTTTACCGAGCAGCGACACCACGACGGGATCGGCCGGCGACAGCGACTGTTCGATGGCGGCCGTCAGCCCGCTACCGGGACCAACCTCGACGAAGTGGGTTACTCCGTGTGCGTGCAGAGTGCGGACACCGTCGGCGAAACGTACGGCTTGGCGAATGTGCTTCCCCCAGTACTGCGCCGAGCCGAAATCGCTGTCGGCGTCGACCGCCTGGCCCGTCACGTTCGAGATCAGCGCAATCTGGGGCTCCCGTGGTTTTACCTGGGCCGTGATCCGCGCGAACTCCTCGAGCATCGGCTCCATCAACGGCGAGTGGAAGGCATGCGAGACCGCGAGTGGGTGCACTCGGAGGCCTCGGTCGGCCAGCCGCTGCGCGGTCGCGTTCACGGCGCTCTGTGCACCCGAGATGACGACGGATTCGGGCGCGTTGATCGCCGCGATCGCCGCCCCCTCTGCCAGTAGCGGCGCCACCTCGTGCTCGGCGCCACTGACCGCAGTCATGGCGCCACCGGCCGGCAGCGCTTGCATCAGCTGTCCCCGGGCCGCCACCAACATGGCCGCGTCGGACAGCGTGAACACCCCAGCGACGTACGCCGCTGAAAACTCGCCCACCGAATGGCCCATGACGTAGGTCGGGGTCACCCCCCAACTCCGCAGCACCGCGAACAACGCGACTTCCACCGCGAACAGCGCCGGCTGCGCGAATTCGGTCAGCTCGAGCAGGCCGCTGTCAGAGCCCCAGAGCACCTGGCGCAGCGGCAACCGCAGATGCCGGTCCAACTCATCGGCCACCGCGTCGAAAGCCTTGGCGAACACCGGCAATTGGTCATACAACTGCCGGCCCATCCCGAGGCATTGCGACCCCTGCCCGGGAAAAACCAGCACCGACTCTCCCGCCGCTCCGGCGCGACCGGTCACCACCGCCGCATGCGGCTCGCCGTCGGCCAACCCGGCCAATCCCGCCGCGAGCGCCTGACGGTCGGCACCCAGCACCACCGCGCGATGCTCGAACACCGAACGCCGCGCGAGCGAGTACCCGACGTCGATCGGATCGAGCCGCGGATCGGCTCGCAGCTGGGCCGACAATCGGGCCGCCTGCGCGGTCAGCGCCTCGGGCGATTTGGCTGAAAGCACCCACGGAATCACCGACAAGCCCGGCACCGTGGGGGATTCAGCTGCACCGAGCGGGCCTTGCTCCAAGATCACATGCGCGTTGGTGCCGCTGATGCCGAACGACGACACGCCCGCCCGGCGCGGATGCCCATCGAGCGGCCAGGCCCGGGCCTCGGTCAGCACCGACACCGCACCGCCGTCCCAGTCAACTCGAGGGGACGGCACATCCACGTGCAGCGTCGCCGGCATCACGCCGTGGCGCATCGCCTGCACCATCTTGATCACCCCGGCCACACCTGCGGCGGCCTGGGTGTGACCCATGTTCGATTTGATCGAGCCCACCCACAACGGCCGATCAGGCGGGCGATCTTGTCCGTAGGCGGCCAGAAGTGCTTGCGCCTCAATGGGATCGCCCAATGTGGTGCCCGTGCCGTGCCCCTCCACCACATCCACATCGGCTGCGGTCAATCGCGCGCTCGCCAGGGCCGCCCGAATCACCCGCTGCTGCGACGGCCCGTTGGGTGCGGTCAGACCATTGGAGGCGCCGTCCTGGTTGACCGCGCTGCCGCGCACCACCGCCAACACCGAGTGCCCCAACCGCTGGGCATCCGACAACCGTTCCAGCACCAGTACGCCGGCGCCCTCACCCCACGCCGTCCCGTCGGCGGCTCCCGCGAAGGCCTTACACCGACCATCCGGGGCCAGCCCCCGCTGCCGGCTGAACCCGACGAAAGTCTCCGGCGACGTCATCACCGTCACGCCACCGGCCAACGCCAGGCCGCATTCCCCCGACCGCAACGACTGCACCGCCCAGTGCAACGACACCAACGACGACGAACACGCAGTGTCCACCGATACCGCCGGCCCGTGTAGCCCGAACACATAAGAGACCCGGCCCGAGGCCACGCTCAACGCCGAGCCGGTCAGCCCATAGCCTTCCAACCTGTCGGTGCCCGCGGGGCCGTAGCGCTGCGCGAAGATTCCGGTGAAGACCCCGGTGGCTGATCCTTGCAACGATGCCGGGTCAATTCCGGCCTGCTCCAAGGCTTCCCACGAACATTCCAGCATCAACCGCTGTTGCGGATCCATTGCCAGCGCCTCACTGGGCGCGATGCCGAAAAACCCGGCGTCAAAGCCGGCGACGTCCTCCAGAAAGCCACCCCAGCGGGTATAGGTCTTGCCCGTCGCATCGGGGTCCGGGTCGAACAACCCGTTCACATCCCAACCCCGGTCGGTCGGAAACTCCGACACCACATCGCGAGCGCCCGCCACCATGTCCCACAGTCCCTGCGGCGTCTGCACCCCGCCGGGGAACCGGCACGCCATCCCCACGATGGCGACCGGCTCGTCGACCGCCGTCGGCGAGGGTGACGCTGTCGGGCTGTTCCCTTGGGACAGTTGCGTTTCCACATGCTGAGCCAGTTGTGAGATGGAGCCGTAGTCCCATCCAACCGTGTCCGACAGTCGCAGCCCGGTGACCGCTGCCAATCGATTACGAAGCTCGACCGTCATCTGCGAATTGAAGCCGAGTTCGGAAAAAGCGAGATCCCGATTCAGCGACTGTGGTTCGGGCACACCCAACATCGCCGCGACCTCGGCGCAAATCGAATCCGCCACCAGTCGGTGCTGTTCCCGCTGCAGCACCGCGAACCGCTCGCCGAGGGTCACGTCGCCGGTGTTCCGGTCGTTCGATGCGCGTTCGGGATTCGGCGCCGACGTCTCCGCGGTGGGCTCAGCGGTGGGCGCCTCCCAAATCGGCGGGACCGGGCTCTCGGCGCGAAGCACAGTGCGTCGGAGCTTGCCGGTCGGCGTTCGAGGGAGTTGCTCGACAACGGAAAATCGGTGTGGCACCTGGAAGGCGGACAACTGTAATAGCAGCCGCTGGTGGATTTCTCGGACGACAGCGTCGTCGATGACCGCATCTCCGGTCGGGACGAGGAATGCCTGCAGTGCCGAGACGCCGCTCGACTCGGTCACCGCGGCAACCGCGGCATGCGCGACTCGGTCGTCCTCGGTGATGAGTTGCTCAATCTCCCGCGGATTGATGTTGACGCCGCCGACGATCTCGGTGTCGTCCGCGCGGCAACGGTACGTAACCCATCCGTCGGCGTCGACAGTCACTCGGTCCCGCGTATTGAGCCAATCACCATCTCGCAGCAGAAGACCGGGCGGGCGGTTCCAGTAACCCGGCGATATCGATGGGCCGCTGACCCAGAGATCCCCCTCGATCCCGGGTCCGACGGCGGTGCCCTCGGGCGTGACAACCCGAATCTCATAGGGAGGAAGGACTTTTCCCAGGCTGCCGGGCCGCCAGTCCTCGATGGTGTTCGATACGAATGTCTGCCCGACCTCGGTCGAGCCGATTCCGTCGAGGATCGGGACACCGCCGAAGAAGTCCGTCATTCGCGCCGCGAGACGAACGTCGAGCGCCTCGCCCGCGGATACCACGCAGCGCAGCGAACGGAATGACTCCGGGGAGCAGGTATCGACAATTCGCGCGAAAAACGTTGGCACGGCGTACAGCACCGATGGGCTGAATGTCGCGCTCAGGTCGGCCGTCGCTTCCGCGGTCACCGGCCTCGGGTTGATGACCGCGGAACCACCTGTCGCAAGGGGGAACCAGACGGAATTCCCGAGACCGTACGCGAAATACATTGGTGCGCTGCACAGCCCGGCATCGTCGGAGGTGAGGTGCAGCGCTCGGTGGCACATGGCGTCGACGTAGGCCCACACGTCGCGGTGCCGGTGGATGGCGGCTTTCGGCGCGCCCGTCGTGCCGGACGTGTAGGTGGCGTAGGCGTGCGCAGCACCATCGACCTGCTCGTAGCCGGCCGGCTCGGCACCGACGGCGTCGGACACGAGCTCTGCGGACTCCGCGACGCTCGACTGCTGAAACCGGTCGAGCAGGGCGCCGGATGTGACGACAAGTGCCGGCTCCGTGTCGGTTTCGGCGAATGCGTGATCGGCGCGATTGAGCTCAGGGTTCACCAGAAACGCCAGGATGCCACGGCTGAGGCAGGCCAGTAGCACCTGTACCAGCTCCGGGGAATCCGGAAGACACAACAGGACGCGATCTCCACTGGACAGGCCCCGGTGCGACAACACCGTCCCGAGACGTGCGGCACCGTCGTGGATCTGGCCATGGGTCACGACGTTCGACGCCAGGTAGGCGGGCCGCTCACGCCACCCGGTATCCAACGCCCGCTTGGCCAACAGTTCTGCCAGATTTCCGTTCGGTACTCCGGCTCCGTCATTCGTCATGATGACGTGTCCTGGCAGAAGTCGAGGAAATACTCGGTGACGATGATGGCGGGACGTCCTCCGATGAGGATGCGATACCGGCGGCCAACGGTTTTCGGCGGCGCAGTCTGACGTGTCGCTGCGGCGAGCCAGTCGGGTGATTCCGCGATCCAGACGTCAGCCGGCTCCTTGAACGTTTCGAGGCGGCTGGCGGCCATGATCTCGCCGATGGGCGAATTCGTTGTCATCAGGTCTGCCGCAATTGAATCCGGTAGCAGATCAATGGCTATGAGTGACTCGGCCCCTACGAATCGGCGCCCCGAGTTCCGGCCATTGAGCAGGATGCGACGTTGCAGAATTCTGCTGTCTGGCAACTGCTCCCACTGCGCCAGTTCTCGCGAGTGAATCTGCTGAGCGATGATCTGCACGACGATCTCTTCGTCGGTGACGACTCCGAGAATCCGGGTGAGGGTGCCGTTCGTCGCGATGAGTATCCGCAGATCCCGATTGAGCTGGTGGATATCGTCACCAGCTAGAAAGCACTCAGTCATGTGGCCGTTCCTAGTCGTGGCTGTGCCCGCCCGCGTCTGCCGATCAAGAGGTGCGTCTAGGTTCCCTTCCGTCAGCCGGAACGCGACAAATGTGGCTGAGCTCGACCCTTGGACTTGGCTACGTGGTCGTATCTCGCCGTGCGGTTCATGATGCTCCACGACCGCGTGCGGCGCATAGCGAACTCGCGGGAATGAACCAGGGGGTACGACTTTCCGTGGACTGGAAGGGTTGCCTAACCATGCCGGCAATCCGCGGAATTTCGACGACGGACGGCGTGAAATCGGTATTGCGACACTGTCTTTCGTGTGGCTCGGGCAGACTCGGATGCTGCCGACCGCAGAAGTCAAGCATGCGGCGCGCCTCTCTGACGGGACAGTAGTGGCTCGTGTTTACCCGGCTGCCCGAACCGTGAAACCGTGTTTGCGCGCGTTGCCAGTCAGTTCACAGCAACGCCGCTGAGGCCCTTGGTGCAGGGGTCAGGCCCGACGGGGCGCGGCGAGGCGCTCGGTGCGGAGCAGGTCGACCTCGGGCAGTTCCAGGGGCGGCAGGTCGCCGACCACCTGGGCCAGCAGGTAGTCGGCCAGCTCCGGATTGCGGGCCAGGCATGGGCCGTGCAGGTAGGTGGCTACCACGCTGCCCTGCACGACACCGTCGTAGCCGGATCCCGCGCGGTTGCCGGCGCCCTTCTCCACGCGCGCCAACGGCTTGGCCAGGGGGCCGAGATCGGTTCCGCCGCGGTGGTTTTCGAAGCCGGTCAGTTTCTGGGTGAGGCCGTCGATCACCGGCACCGACGCCACTTCGCCGATGGTCCGCTCGGGCTGCGGTGAAGTCGTCACGTCCAGCAGACCGACGCCGTCGACGCGCTCACCCGACGATGTCTCGTACCAGTGTCCGAGCACCTGGATGGCGGCGCAGATCGCCAGTACCGGAGCGCCGCGCTCGACGGCGCGCTGCAGGCCCGGGTACTGCAGCAGGTGGCGGGTCGCCAGGCGCTGCGCGTAGTCCTCGGCGCCGCCGAGGGTGTAGAGGTCCATCGAATCCGGCACCGGGTCGTTGAGCGTGATCTCGACGATCTCGGCGTCAATTCCCCTGAGCCGCAAGCGCTGTCGCAGGACGACGGCATTGCCGCCGTCGCCGTAGGTGCCCATCACGTCGGGCAGGACGAGGCCGATCTGCACCGTACTCATGCCAGCTCCCGGTTCAGCTGCAGGAACGCCGTGTAGTTCGCGATGACCTCGACGTGTCCGGGCGGGCAGGACTTGATGGCGGCCAACGTGTCGTGCACCAGCGTGTGGTCGACGCCCGCGTAGCCCAGGCGCACCGCGAGATCGGTGCCGCGCTCGCCCGCCGACACGATGGGCGCCGGGAAGTCGACGAAATGCTCGAAGTTTACGTCCCACAGCCACGACAGGTCCTCGCCGTCGGGCACCTGGCCGTTCACTGAAATGACTGCTCCCGCAACATCACTGGAGACCATCGACAGCGCCTCCTGCCAGCCGGCGGGGTTCTTGGCCAGCAGCATGCGGACGGTGTGCTCGCCGACGTGCAGGGTCCGGTAGCGGCCGGCGACCTCATCGACCGTCGACACCGCGGCCACCGCGGCGGCCGGCGACGCACCCAGCGCGACCGCCGCAGCCACGGCCTGCGTCGCGTTGCCGCGGTTCACCGTGCCGGGCAGGGCCAGCGTCATGGGGGCGGTAAAGCCGTCCGGCCCATAGATGTTCGTCTCGTCATACCACCACTGCGGGGTCGGACGGGAAAAGTCGGTACCGGTCGAATGCCAGTGGCCGTTCTCGCGGACGATCACCTCGCCGCTGCGCGGACAGCTCACCGAGTCGTTGGACCAGCCGCCGCCGGCGGCGACCCAGACCACGTTGGGGCTGTCGTACGCGGCCGAGGTCACCAGGACGTCGTCACAGTTGGCCACGACGACGGCCTTGGGGTGGCGGGCCAACCCGGTGCGCAGCGTCCGCTCGATGTGGTTGATCTCGCCGACCCGGTCCAGCTGGTCGCGGGACAGGTTGAGCAACACGATCACCGACGGGTCCACCGCGTCCGAGACGTGCGGCACGTGCATCTCGTCGACCTCGAGCGCGGCGAGCGTCGCCTTGCGCGACCCGGCCAGCGCGGCGATCAGCCCGGCGTCCATGTTGGCGCCCTCGCTGTTGGAGGCCACCGGCCCGATGGTCGCCAGCGCGGCGGCAGTCATGCGCGTCGTCGTGGACTTGCCGTTGGTGCCGGTGACGACGACCGAGCGCCGCCCGGAACCCAGCTGTCCCAGGATCGACGGGTCCAGCTTCATGGCGACGAGCCCGCCGATCATGGCGCCGGCACCGCGGCCCGTCACGCGCGACGCCCAGCGGGCGGCGGCGCCCGCGCCCAGCGCGACGCGTCCTCGTGCGGTGATCATCCCGCGAATTCTAGGAGGACCGCCCCGGATGTGACGACACGTGTGAGGGCGCCCACTCGCGCTCCTATGGCAGACGGATGCTGGGCCGCCGCCGCACGATGCCGTCGTCGAGCATCTGCTGGAAGTGGTCGGTGACGGTCTGCTCGATGGGCCGGTACACCAGCCCGAGCTCGCTCTGGCTGCGGCTGGCGTCGAAGACCAGCGGGTAGCCGACGTTGGTGTCGACAAACTCGCGCGTCAACCCGATGACCGGCGCGACGACCTTCACGGCCACCTTGGGCACGTTCAGCCAGGGGAACGGGTACAGCACGCCGAACTTGCCGCGCAGGATCTGGCCGATCTCCAGCAGGCTCAGCGAGGCGGCGTTGACGAGGTAGCGGTCGTGCGCTGTGGGAGTGAAGCCGGCGCGCACATGGGCGTCTGCGACGTCGCGGACGTCCACCACACCCATGGTCAACTCCGGAGCGCCCGTCAGCATGGTGCCGTCGGCGAACTGCTTCATGGTGGCCAGGCTGGCCGAGTCGCTGGCGCTGGTCAGCGAGGGGCCGAGCACCAGGCCCGGATGGATGGTGACCAGGTCCCAGCGGTCCTGCGCCTTCTGGTACCGCCAGGCCTCTTGCTCGGCCACGGTCTTGGAGTACGAGTACGGCTGGTGGTCGACGCTGCTGGTGGTGTTCCACTGGTCCTCGGTGAAGACGCCGCCGGGCACGTCGCGTGATTCGCGGGCGTCGCCGTAGATGGCCACCACGCTGCTGGTCAGCACCACGCGCTTGACGCTCTCGGTGCGGTTTACCGAATCCAGCACGTTGCGGGTGCCTTCCAATGCGGGGCGCACGAGCGCCTCCTGCGCGTCGGTGACGCCCTGCAGCAGGAACGGCGACGCGGTGTGCATGACGAGCTCACAGCCCGCCATGGCCTCGTCGAAGCTGCCGCTATCGAGCAGGTCCGCCTTGAACAGCTTGAGCTTGCCGGGGTGGTCCGCCGACAGCTTGTGCAGGTGCTCCAGGCCGGTTGGCTTCTGCGGATTGCGCACCGTGCCATGCACGGTGTGGCCGGCTTCGAGGAGGTAGCGGACGATCCAGCTGCCGATGTACCCGCTGGCGCCCGTGACGAGTACCGGTGCGCCCGGGTCGATCGTGGTCATGCCCGTGACGATAACTCGGCCACCTCGTTGAGGGAGAGCATCGCCTGATTCGGGCGGCGACACGCTGCGGTGCCCGCCGAATCTGTCAGGGGGCCGTGCCATCCTTGCCACGTGGACGAAACCAACCTCGGCTGGGGCCGACCGGCCACCGAGCCGGGCGCGGGTTGGGCTGTCGTCGACGTCGAGACGTCGGGTTTCGATCCCGGGCACGCCCGCGTCATCAGCGTCGCGGCGCTGGCCTTGGGGGACGACGGGAACGTCGAGCACTCGTTCAGCAGCCTGCTCAATCCGGGCGTCGATCCCGGCCCCACACACGTGCACGGGCTGACCCCCGAGATGCTGGCCGGCCAGCCGACCTTCGGTGAGGTCGTCGGCGATCTGGCCGCCGTGCTGTCCGGCCGCACCCTGGTCGCCCACAATGCCGGCTTCGACTACGCCTTCCTGGCTGCCGAATGCGAGCGCGTCGGCGCCGTGCTGCCCGTCGACAACGTCATGTGCACCGTCGAGCTGACACGCCGCCTCAACCTGGGCACCGAGAACCTGCGTTTGGAGACCCTGGCGACGCACTACGGCGCGACGCAGATCCGCCCGCACGATGCCCTGGACGACGCCATGGTGCTGGCCCAAATCCTCAAGCCGGCTCTGGCCGCCGCGCGCGAGCACCGGCGTTGGCTGCCGATCCGCAACGTGGGCCGTAAGCGCTGGCCCAGCGGCGCCATCACCCACGACGAACTGCGGCCGCTGAAGGTCCTGGCGTCCCGGCTCCCGTGCGCCTATGCCAACCCCGGCCGGTTCGTGCCGGGACAGCCGCTGGTGCAGGGCATGCGAGTGGCGCTGTCGGGCGAGATGCTGCGCACTCACGAAGAAGCGATCGAGCGCATCGTGCACGCCGGACTGTCCTACTCCGACAGTGTCGATGCGCAGACCTCGCTGGTCATCTGCAACGACCCGGCGCCCGCGCAGGGCAAGGGCTACCAGGCCAGGGAGCTCGGCGTGCCGCTCGTCTCCGACGCGGACTTCATGGCGCTGCTCGGCCATGTGGTCGGCGGGTCGGACGTCGAGGAATTCGTCGACCGGACACCGGCCGGCGACCAGTTCATGTTGTTTTAGCGGTCACTCGCCTAAAAACTTTGGTCACTTTGTTTGCGCTGGTCACAGTAGGTAACTAGCGCCACATTTCCCGCAGTTTCCTGTCGGCGTCTCGAACTAATGTTCGAGTATGAGCATCGGCACGGCCACCCTCGTGGAGGAGGTCTACGCGGACCTCGACACGGCACAGGCCGGTGCCGCCGCGGTGGACTACACGACCTTGTCGGTGCCGGAGTTGTTGGCGTTGCAGTCGCACCGTGAACGTCTGGCGTGCGCGGCGGCCGCGGTCGATCACGCCATCGTGGCGGCGTTGCAAGCCCAGACCACCGCCCGCGAGATCGGGGCGAAAAACTGGGCCGAGGCCCTGCGCTTCCGGGACCGGCTCAGCAGCGAGGAGGCCCGCCGCCGGGTGCGGCACACCGAACTGCTGGGGCCGCGCTGGTCCCTGACCGGGGAGCTATTGCCGCCGCTGCGCCCGCATGTCGCTGCCGCCGTCGCCGAGGGCGCGATCAATGCTGATCATGTTGATGTCATCGAGTCGTTCTTCACGAAGCTGCCCACCTGGGCGGCACTGACCAGAGTCGACGATGCTGAGCAGGCGTTGGTGGCCGCGGCCCGCAATCTCACCCCTGAATCGCTGCGGTCGGTGGTCCGGCGCAAGCTCTACGAGTTGGATCAGGACGGCCCCGAACCCGACGACCGGGAACCGGACTGTGATCGCGACCGGGCGCTGGTGTTGTCCAAACAGCGACCCGACGGCAGCAGCGAGTTGCGTGGTGTCCTGACCCCGACCGCCCGCGCCGTCTACGAAGCGTTGATGGTCAAATACGCCGCGCCCGGCATGTGCAACCCCGCCGACCCGCAGCCCTGCACCTCCGGGACACCCACCCAAGAGCAGATCGACAATGATCAGCGCACCGCCGCGCAGCGTCAGCATGATGCCTGGGAAACCATCGGCCTGCTGCTGCTGTCCACCGATCTGGGTGAGCACAACGGTTTCCCGGTCACCATCGCGGCGAACTGCACCCTCGAGCAGCTCGAACAACGGGCCGGGGTCGCCGTGACGCACACCGGCAGCCAGCTCCCCGTCAAGGACCTGCTCAACCTGGCCGCCCACACCGGGGCGTCCTGCTACCTCACCGTCTTCGACAACCATGGTGATGTGCCGTTGTATTTGGGTCGGGCGCGGCGCACCGCCACCACCGGACAACGCCTGGCCCTGTTCACCCGGGATCTGAGCTGCACCCGCCCCGAGTGCACTGTCCCGGCCGCGGGCTGTCAGGCCCACCACATTCCCGGATGGACCCGCGACGGTCAGACCGACGTCACCACCATGGCCCTGGCCTGTGGCTGCGACAACCGCCTGGAAGACACCACCGGCTGGACCACCACCATGAAAAACGGCCGCCCCCACTGGACCCCACCACCACTGCTGGATGTCGGCCAACCAAGAACCAACCAATACTGGCACCCAACGCTGTACCCACCCGAGGGTGGAAGCGACGATGATGGCGAAAGTGACAGTCCGACAAACTGATTGGGCGCCGCGGACAGCGCGCGCCAAGTGGACCGCTGCCCGGCGTGGGCAGCCGGGTTCAGCCTGCGATGCGCCGGCTGAACGTGCCGTGGAACCCGATCGGCAGATGGTGCTCCAGGTGCGCGGTGGCCAACGGGCCGTCCTCGATGGTCTGGGCATCGAAGATCGCCAGTTGCGAACGGTGGCTCGGCAGATCGTGATTGAGCACCAGCAGCCAGCCGTCGTCCTCGGCAGCCGTGCGGGAGCGGGGCACGAACAGCGGCTCGCCGGTCTGGGCCAGGCCGAAATCGAAGGTGGTCCGCGTTCCTGCGGCATGGTCGAACTTGGTCACGGCGTTGTAGTGGCCGACGTCCTCCGTGGCTGCGGCGGCATACGTGAAATTGTGTTCGCGCGTTGACCGACGCCAGTCGTACTGCGGGAATTCCATTGGCGCACTTTCGGATAACACGGTCTCGGTCACCCGCCCGGACTTGCTGATCCGGAATCGGGACAGCTGCCCCGATGGCCATTGATCGATGGTCAGGTGAGCGCGCGGGTTGGTCGGATCCGCCGGTTCCTGCCAGGTCTTGCCCAGTTGCCCGAAGATGTCCGGGTCATCGAACCGGACGAACTCGACCACGGTGTCCGTGCCGTCTTCAAAAGCGTTGGTGACGTGAATGTGCGCCATCGGTTCGTGCTCGATGACGCGAGGTCTGGAGCCATCACGCGGAACGATGGCGAACCGCGTCGACCCGTTGCGGGCTTGGTAACTCAGGGATTGCTCCAGCGACCGGGTTCGCAGAAACGTAGGAATGTTGGGCCGCAACGGATCCAGGACGAACACCAGGTTGTGCTCGGTGAGGGCGAAGTCGTGATTCCAGACGAAGTCCCACAATGGAAGTGAATTGACCTCGGTATTCCGGCCTTTCGCGTCCACGCGATAGCACCGCAGCCGTGGGGTGGGCAAGAGGTCGAAGCCGAAGTTGAACACCTCGCCCGTGCGTGGATCCCATTTGGGATGGGCGGAGAACGCGCCGAGGTATCCGAAGCGATCGCCCTCAAAACGCTTGTACCCCAGGGTTTCCAGGCTGTCGGGATCGATCTTGTACGGCGGGCCGCCCTCCCACAGTGCGAGCAGGTCGCCGCAGATGTTGGCCATGTTGGTGTTGCCGGTGTTGGCCGGCGGTTGGAGATTGCCGCGCAGCGTGGGGGCGTTGGTGGTGATGCCGCGCTGGCTCATCTGGTTGCCGCTGCGGTACTGGCGCGTGCGGACGTAGCGGTTGGTGAAGCGGACGGTCTTACCGTCGAGCACGAACCGCGACACCATGCCGTCGCCGTCGAACATGGTCTTGAGGACGGTGTCGCCGACCTCGAACTTTCCGGGGCCGACGCGGAACAGGGTGCCCGTCAGGTCGGTCGGCAAGGTCCCGTCGACGCGTTTGACCTGGTAGTCCATTTCGTCATAGAGGGACTCGAACGGACGGCCGTGCAGTTGCTTGAGCGTGGGCTCTACGGTGGCGGTCATGCAAACCCCAATCTGAGGACGGATGTCCTCAGTTTCGTGTCGCACCCCGACGATGTCAAGGTTTCACGCCGAATGGCCACCTGTGACACGGAAGTCTCGGGAGTTCGTGCGATAGGTGGCCACTCGGCGGAGCGGGCGGTGAGCTATCCGCCGAAGAGCAGGTACAGCCCGGTGAACGTGTAGCCGACCATCACCAGCATCATCGCCAGCTGCCCGGTGAGCTGATGCCGCTTGGGCAGGATGCGCAGCGCACAGTCGTGGGCGGCGACGACGCCGGCGATGTGCCCGGCCACCACGAACAGCACCTTGGTCGTGGCCAGCACCGAAGGGTGCAGGGACAGTACGTAATAGACATGTGCGTCGTGCAGGCCGAGGAGCAGATAGACGGTCTGCTGGCCCTTCTCCGCGAGATAGGTCAGGTAGTGCGCGAACACATAGCCGATGACGATCGGAATGAGGGAGTGCGCCAGCAATCCCGGCAGCTGCCGGCGCCGCGCCCGGTCCACCCCGCCGGTGGCGCGGGCGGCGAGGCTGAACGACAGCGCGACCGTCGTGACAAACACAGCCAGCCCAACGGTTTTGAGTGCAGTGGCCTGCCAAGCGCCGTTGGTGTGCGCATCGACGAACTCCCGCCACGCCGGCGTCGCCGAGAAACTGTCGAAGGCCGTCGAGCCCAGCAGCACCGCGAGGACCGTCACTGTCGCGGGCCGGATGGGCAGCGTGGGCAGGTGGTTGAACGGATTGCCGATGGCGATCTGGCCATCGGCGTTGCGCCGCACCGGCGCGCACCGCGACGCCACGACGCTGTACACCTCGAACGGGTCGGCGTGCGAGCACCAGCGCGTGCCACACGCCATGGCCCCGGCCAGTGTCACCGCAAGGTAGGCCAGCAACCAGATACGCACGGCGCCAACGGAACCCGGGTCGGGACTGGCCAGCTCGAGCCAGACGAACGCGAACAGCCCGGCGGCCGCAGGCCAGTAGCCGAGGCGTGCGGGATACGCATCCCGGCTCAGTCGAAGCAGCCGGGCGATGGTCCGCACCGGAGACAGCACTCGCCACACCGGGCCGAAAAGCACTGACAGCGCGACGATTCCGACCCACAGCAGCACGTAGAACACGCCGGGTAGCGGGTTGCCGGATCCGGGCGGTCCGACGATCGACGCCACGATGACCCACCCCGCGAACGTCAGCGCCAGCAGGCCGACCGTCCACCGGGTGACGGGCGCGTCCACGGCCGTCGTCACCCAGCGCGGCAATGCCCGCCCCGGTGTCTCTGGATCGAACCGCGGCTTGCGCCAGGCCAGCGCCACCACCGCGAAGGTGAAGGTCAACGCCCACGCCGCGCCGATCAGGGCATAGGTCAGCGGGATCGGAAGATCACTGGATCCGCCCAGCCCGTGCGCCAGGACGGCCGAGGTCACTGCACCGTGATGGTGGCGACGGTCTTGTCCAGGTGATGCAGTTCGACGTCAACCTTGCCCGGCACGTCCACCGTGAACTGGAACTGCTGATCCTTCTCCGCCTTGATGGTGAAGGTGTGCTCGGGATTCGAATGCACGTGCAGCTGGTCGGCGGCGTCACTGTTGACGCGGACGATGATCGGCTGGCCCAGCTTGGCCTCCACCTGCTGGTTGAGCGGTGTCGCGGTGCCGCCGGCGATGGTCACGTCGATGTAGACGCGCGCGGGCGGGGCCTGCGGGTTGCTCAGTTGCGTTGTGGCCGTTGCCGAGGCGCTCGACGAGCCGCTGGGCGCCGTCTCCTTGTTGCTGCAGCCGGCGAGTGCCAGGGCCACGACGCCTGCCACGGCGAGGGTCTTCACAAACGTCACGCGGAACCGTCCTCATCGGTCGAAACTGCTGTCTCCGAATCGGTTTCGTCACCGTCGGAGCCGGCGTTGTCTTCTGCTCGTCGGTCCTTCATGGCCACCCAGGCCACGACCCCGGCGACGACGAACGCAGGGGCAAACGCCGGCAGTGCCAACAATAGCGAGTGATCGGCCAGATAGGTCACGGCTGTCCGACGGGTTCCTTCGTCTCGGCGGCGCTGAACTGCTCACGCGAATTGATCCGTCCTGCACCCCAACTCAGCAACGCGATCAGGATCAGCGAGCACACGAGCACGATCAGGGAGGCCGCGGAGTACAGCCACGACGGCACGTCGAGGTTGCGCTCACGCTGCAGGACCTGGATCTCCTCCATGAAGTCACGGGTGGTCGAGAGCGCCGGCGTCTCCTCGGCGCCGATGCCGGGGTCGGCGGGCAGGAAGATCGGGACAGCGGCCATGGTGCGTCCATCTTGCACGCGCAGCACCGTCTTCCAGGTGCCCCATACCGGGATCGGCCGCGTGGACCGGTAGTGGCCGGGGCCGACCTGCTGCAGGTGATCGACCACCAGGCCGCGGTCATGGGCGAGCTTGCCCTGCCACGCCATCAGGCTGACCCACTCGGGGTCGTCGCTGACCAGGTTGGTGGGCGTGATCTGGATATCGGCGTTCACCAGGCGCTGACCAGCCGGGCTCGGCGCCTCGGTGAGGGTGATCTGCGCCCGGGCGTGCTCCGGGACGGTGATGTTCAGGCCGTTGGCGACGGCGCCGCCGACGACCAGAACCGTCGCGACCACGACGGCGATACCGATCGAACGCGCGGGCAGGCGCTGGCCGGACAAGACGACGGCCAGCAGCGCGCCGCACATGCCCATACAGATGGCGACTGGTGTGGACATCGCCAGCGCCTCACCCCACATGCTGGTGGGCCACGGGGTGCGGAACACGGCATCGACCCAGAACGACTCCAGCCACATACCGACGGTGCCCACGCCCAGACCGGCCACGGCGCCGAACAGGATGGGGCGGTTGACCAGTGGGGTCAGCCCGATCAGCTCGACGACGATCGCGGAGCCGAGGTAGAGCGCACACCAGCTGTACGGGGAACCCAGGATGGGGCCGACGGCCAGCGCGACGAGCCCGCGGATGAACAACGCGAACGCGATGGCGCCGAAGGTGGAGTACCGGCCCAGTGTGAGCCGCGTGGCCACCAGCGACATGGCTGCTGCGCCGGCGATCAGCATGGGGTGCAGCACCAGCCGGAACTGTTCGACGCCGAAGTCGTATTCGACCGGGAACACCGACAGGCCGATCACCAGGCCGCCGAAGGCGAAGTACGGCAGCACCTTGTTGCGGGCGGGTGGTGCGTCGGCGCCCATCGCGATATCGCCCTCGCGCTCCAGCAGCAGCATGGCGACCAGGGACAGGCCCGCGCCGCCGATGAGCATCAAATGCGTTGGGCCCCAGAGGGTGACGTCCTGGCCGAAGATGCGGTGCCAGATGTCGTCGAGCGGGAAACCGATCAGCGCGTACAGGCCGCAACCGGCCATCAGGATGCCGCCGACGGGCGCGTACCAGGTTTTGGTGATCTTGATGGCGGCCGGGCCGGGCTTGTCGTACGGCAGGATGATCGCCAGCGATCCGGCGATGAACAGCAGGAACAGACCGACCAGGATGAAGTAGTGCGCCGGGTTGGCCAGCGGCCCGGCGTCGCGGCCCTTGCCGATGTGCAGGCTGACGTCCCAGATGAAGCCGAACATCGCGCAGATGATCGTCGAGATGAACAGCAGTGAGGGCAGGGCCACCCAGCTGGGCCGGTTCATCTTGTGGCCGGCCGCTTCGGCCAGGTCCTGCAGCCAGGTGATGCGGCGTTGCCGATGCAGATACCCGATCCACAACAGACCGGCGGTGATGATGCCGGTCGCGATGGACATCCCGAGAACCTGGTCGAGGGCCGCGCCCCCACCTTCGGTTCCGGCCGCGGCCACTACGGTGACCTGCTCGGCGAGCTGTGCTGCCATGTTCCACCCCGCTGTGTAGATGAAGCCTGAACCTTACTCGTCGGTAATGTTGCCAGAAGACGGTGTTTGAAACGGGAGTACGTCTTCCTTCCTCGGATTTTGACATCATGAGCCAGTCGGGGGGAGGGGTTGCACCAGATGGCTGACAACGGATCGGGCAGCGCGCCGGAGCGTAAGTACTCCGGCAGGTCCGCGGAGCAGCGGCGGGCCGATCGGCGACGGCTGCTGCTGGACGCGGCCGAAGCACTGTGGCGCGAGGGCGGACTGTCGGCCCTGAGCGTCCGGGCCGTCGCGGCGCGCGCCAAATTGACCGACCGCTACTTCTATGAGCAGTTCGCGGGGTTGGCCGCGCTCATCGGCGCGGTGATCGACGACGTGCTGGAGGGACCTTTCGCCGCGATGCTGGCCGGCGGGAGCGCGCCCGCGTCGGCGACCGTGCAGACCCGGCTGACGCTCGGCCTGGCGGGATTCATCGAGCACGCCGAGAGCGACCCACTGGCGGTGCGAATCTTCCTGACCGATGCCCGGCACATCGAATCGGTGGCCGCGCACATCCGGATCGCGCAACACCGCGTGGCCGCCGCAATCCTGGCTTTGCTGCTGCCCGACCGAGACGCCGACCAGGAGAGCTTCGACGCGGCGCTGTTCTGCGTCGGCGGAGTGGCCACCCTGATCAATGAGCGGCTCCTCGACGAGACGAAAACCGTTACCGCACACGACTTTGCGGAACAGGCGGTCAGCTGGTGCGCCCGGGTACTACGGGTGGCCGAGGCGCCGGGCGCGCCAGACTGACCGTTAGCCGCGCGCGGCCCGGTTGACGGCCGAGACGACGGCCCGCAGCGACGCCGTGGTGATCGACGGCGCGATGCCGACGCCCCACACCGTCTTGCCGCCGATCGATGCCTCGACGTAGGCCGCGGCCTGCGCTTCCTCGCCGGCTGACATGGCGTGCTCCGAGTAGTCCAGCACGTTGACGTGGAAGCCGACGGCGCCCAGCGCATCGGTGAAGGCCGCCAGCGGTCCGTTACCGGCGCCGACGATCTCGCGCTCTTCCCCGTCGATCTTGACGATGGCGGTGATGGTGTCGGTGCCGCCGTCCTCTTCGGACGCGTCGACCTTCTGCCGCATGCGCTCCAGCGGCGTGATGGGCGCCAGGTACTCCTCGTTGAAGACGTCCCACATGACCTTCGGGGAGACCTCGCCGCCCTCGCCGTCAGTGATCTTCTGGATGGCCTGGCTGAACTCCATCTGCAGCCGGCGCGGCAGCACCAGTCCGTGATCGGCCTTCATGATGTAGGCGACGCCGCCCTTGCCGGACTGCGAGTTCACCCGGATGACGGCCTCGTACGTGCGGCCGACGTCCTTCGGGTCGATGGGCAGGTAGGGCACCTGCCACAGGATGTCGTCGATGTCCTGATCGGCCTCGTCGGCGTCGACCTTCATCTGGTCCAGGCCCTTGTTGATGGCGTCCTGGTGGCTGCCCGAGAACGCCGTGTAGACCAGGTCACCGCCGTACGGGTGCCGCTCGGCCACCGGCAGCTGGTTGCAGTACTCGACCGTGCGACGAATCTCGTCGATGTTGGAGAAATCGATCTGCGGGTCGACACCGCGGCTGAACAGGTTCAGGCCCAGCGTCACCAGGCAGACGTTGCCAGTGCGCTCGCCATTGCCGAACAGGCAGCCCTCGATGCGGTCGGCGCCGGCCAGGTAGCCCAGCTCAGCGGCCGCGACGCCCTCGCCGCGGTCGTTGTGCGGGTGCAGACTCAGGATGATCGAGTCGCGCGGCGTCAGGTGCCGGTTCATCCACTCGATCGAGTCGGCGTAGACGTTGGGCGTGGCCATCTCGACGGTCGCCGGCAGGTTGACGATCAGCGGCCAGTCGGGAGTGGGCTGCACGATCTCGGCGACCGCGTTGCACACCTCGACGGCGTACTCCAGCTCGGTGCCGGTGTACGACTCGGGCGAGTACTCGAACCGCCACAGCGTGCCCGGGTACTTCTTGGCCTCCGCGACGCACAGCTTCGCGCCGTCGGTGGCGATCTTCTTGACGGCCTCGCGATCCGCGCGGAAGACCACGCGGCGCTGCAGGATCGACGTCGAGTTGTAGAAGTGCACGATGACGCGCGGGGCGCCGGCGCACGCCTCGAAGGTGCGCTCGATCAGCTCGGGCCGGCACTGCGTCAGCACCTGGATGGTGACGTCCTCGGGGATCGCGCCCTGCTCGATGATCTCGCGGACGAAGTCGAAGTCGGTCTGGCTGGCCGATGGGAAGCCGACCTCGATCTCCTTGTAGCCCATGCGGACCAGCAGGTCGAACATCCGGCGCTTGCGCTCCGGGCTCATCGGGTCGATCAGGGCCTGGTTGCCGTCGCGCAGGTCGACCGCACACCAACCGGGTGCGACGGTGGCGACCTTGTCGGGCCAGGTGCGGTCGGGCAGCTTGATGTTCTCGACCTCGTCGGCGAACGAGCGGTACCGGCTGACGGGCATCGACGAGTTGCGCTGGGTGTTCCAGGACGGCTGGCCTTCGCGGCGCGGGCCGGACGGGGTGCTGATGGCGCGTACCGACGAGAAGGAGTCGGCAGATGAATCGGGGGAGTAAGTGGTCACGGTTTTTTGCTCCGGTCTGTCTGGATGGGACCTGGAAGGTCAGGACCGGCGCATCTCAAACCCCCGCGACGGGAGGCCGGTCGGATCAGACCCCGTCGCGGCGTCCGAGGAGGAGCACCCGCGCGATAAACATCACTGGCGAGTTTACTCCGGTCCAGTAGTTCGCCAAAACCCGGTCGCGCTGTCCGGGGTCAACGTCCTGGCCAGCCGTAATGGGCACGGCGCTAGCTGTGCCGATACAGTTCGAGCGTGTTGACGAGATGGTTGTTGAGCCTGGACCGCAGCTGGAAGATCGGCATCGCGGTCGCGCTCGCCGTCGTCATCGGCCTGGTGGTGTGGCAGACCGAGTTCCGCGGGCCGACGCCGGAGTGCAAACCGGTGCGCGACATGCTCGATTACAACAAGGCCCAGGCCGTGCAGATCGAGTCGAAGATCGACAAGAACTCGGGCGGGGTCCCGACCATCGCCGAAGAGACGGCCTACCGGGCCTGGGCCGACGGTATGGCTGAGCGGGCGCAGAAGGTGACCGGCGACAAGGTCGCGGCCAACGCGGTGCAGTTGGCGACGCTGGCGTCGCAGTTCGCCTCGGCGCTGGACTCCTACCGGATCGCCGCGCAGGGCCGGGCGCCCGGCGCTCCCGCGCCGACCGAGGCCTACCAGCTGTCGGCGATCAACGTGCAGATCACCGATCAGATGAAGGCGCTGAGCGACGCCTGCCCGGCGCAGCGGAAGCTGACCGACCTCTTCTGACGCGGGCGAGAGTGACGAACGTCTCGCGCGTTGCAGGTCCGGCAGACGACCGGGCAACAAAAACGGCTTCGGCCCTCCCTTATCCTTGGAGCAGCATTGATGCGAATGCTTGCTGCCAATTCAGAGAAGGAAACGCGAACAGTGGCGCTCGTCGTCCAGAAGTACGGCGGATCCTCGGTGTCGAACGCCGAGCGGATCCGTCGAGTCGCCGAGCGGATCGTCGAAACCAAGAAGGCCGGCAATGACGTTGTCGTCGTGGTCTCGGCCATGGGCGACACCACCGATGATCTGCTGGATCTGGCCCGTCAGGTCTCCCCGGCGCCACCTGCCCGGGAGATGGACATGCTGCTCACCGCGGGTGAGCGCATCTCGAACGCGCTGGTCGCCATGGCCATCGAGTCCCTCGGCGCGCAGGCCCGGTCGTTCACCGGTTCGCAGGCCGGCGTGATCACCACCGGCACGCACGGCAACGCCAAGATCATCGACGTCACCCCGGGCCGCCTGCGCGACGCCCTCGACGACGGCCAGATCGTGCTGGTCGCCGGCTTCCAGGGTGTCAGCCAGGACAGCAAGGACGTCACCACGCTGGGCCGCGGTGGCTCGGACACCACCGCCGTGGCGCTGGCCGCCGCGCTGAACGCCGACGTCTGCGAGATTTACACCGACGTCGACGGCATCTTCACCGCCGACCCGCGCATCGTGCCGAATGCCCGTCGCCTGGACACCGTCTCCTTCGAGGAGATGCTGGAGATGGCGGCCTGCGGTGCCAAAGTGTTGATGCTGCGTTGCGTGGAATACGCCCGCCGCTACAACGTTCCGATTCACGTCCGGTCGTCGTACTCCGACAAGACCGGAACCATTGTCAAAGGATCGATCGAGGACATCCCCATGGAAGACGCAATCCTCACCGGAGTCGCCCACGACCGCAGCGAGGCGAAGGTCACCGTTGTCGGCGTCCCCGACGTTCCGGGATATGCCGCCAAGGTGTTCCGCGCGGTCGCCGATGCCGACGTGAACATCGACATGGTGCTGCAGAACATCTCGAAGGTGGAGGACGGCAAGACCGACATCACCTTCACCTGTTCGCGCGAGAACGGTCCGGGCGCCGTCGAGAAGCTGACTTCGCTCAAGGACGAGATCGGTTTCTCCCAGGTGTTGTACGACGATCACATCGGCAAGGTGTCGCTGGTCGGCGCCGGCATGCGCAGCCATCCCGGCGTCACCGCCAAGTTCTGCGAGACGCTGGCCGAGGTCGGCGTCAACATCGACCTCATCTCCACCTCCGAGATTCGAATCTCGGTGCTGGTCAAGGACACTGAGCTGGACAAGGCCGTCGCGGCGCTGCACGAGGCCTTCGGCTTCGCCGGCGAAGAAGAGGCCGTTGTGTACGGCGGGACAGGGCGTTAGTCATGGTGAACATCGGTGTGGTGGGCGCGACCGGCCAGGTCGGCCAGGTCATGCGCAGACTCCTCGAGGAGCGCGACTTTCCGGCGAGTTCCGTCCGGTTCTTCGCTTCGGCGCGGTCCGAGGGCAAGAAGCTGACGTTCCGCGGCCAGGAGATCGAGGTCGAGAACAGCGAGACCGCCGACCCGTCGGGTCTGGACATCGCGCTGTTCTCGGCGGGCGCGACCATGTCGCGGGTGCAGGCGCCGCGCTTCGCCGCCGCCGGAGCCATCGTCGTCGACAACTCATCGGCATGGCGCAAGGATCCCGATGTGCCGCTGGTGGTTTCGGAGGTCAACTTCGACCGCGACGTCCGCGGCAAGCAGCTGGTCAAGGGCATCATCGCCAACCCGAACTGCACCACCATGGCCGCCATGCCGGTGCTCAAGCCGCTGCACGACGAGGCCGGCCTGACCCGGCTCATCGTGTCGAGCTACCAGGCTGTGTCCGGTTCAGGGCTGGCCGGGGTCGACGAATTGGCCTCGCAGGCGCGCGCCGTGATCTCCGGTGCCGAGCAGCTGGTGCACGACGGATCCGCACTGGAGTTCCCGGCGCCCGTGAAATACGTTGCGCCCATTGCCTTCAACGTCATCCCGCTGGCCGGATCGCTCGTCGATGACGGCTCGGGCGAGACCGACGAGGATCAGAAGCTGCGCAACGAGAGCCGCAAGATCCTCGGCATCCCGGAGCTTCTGGTCAGCGGAACCTGCGTACGCGTGCCGGTGTTCACCGGGCACTCGCTGTCGATCAATGCCGAGTTCGCGCAGCCGATTTCGGTGGAGCGGGCCCGCGAGCTGCTGGCCGACGCGGCCGGTGTTTCGCTGGTCGACGTGCCGACGCCGCTGGCTGCCGCCGGCGCCGACGACTCGCTGGTGGGCCGTATCCGCCAGGACCCGGGCGTGCCCGACGGTCGTGGCCTCGCGCTGTTCGTCTCGGGTGACAACCTGCGAAAGGGCGCGGCGCTCAACACAGTTCAGATCGCCGAACTGCTCGCTGCACGCTGATCTTGCGCGCGCTCGCGGCCATTGCGTCGATCTCGACGTTGCTGGCGGCGTTCGGGGTCGCTGCGGCGCAGGCTGATCCGCCTGCGCCGGTGCCGACTCCGGTGCTCAAACCGCTGACGGTCGGCGAGGTGACGCGCATCGGTCCGGTGGCCGGAACCGGTACACCGACAGCCGATTACGGCATCGGGGCGACCGATCTGTGCGAGTTCATGGAGTTCCCCAGCGGCATCCTGCAGATCTGTGGCGACAGCTTCGCGGGACAGGGCGTCGGATTCGGCGGCTGGTTTGCGCCCGTCGCGCTGCACGTCGAGACCGACTCCATCAACTCACCCGACGGACTTCGGTACCGCGGCGTCACGGGCGTCGACAAGCCGCTGCTGGCTGACGCCAAAGTTCCTGGCACATCTCAACTTCCGGCCGGGGTGGTGAGCATCAACCGGGAGAACTACCTGTTGATCACCACCACGCGCGACCTGAAGCCGGCGAGTTCGCGACTGGTCAAGGCCGACCCGGCGCGCGGGTCCTGGCCGACGGTGCCGGGGTCCGTGCGGCCGGCCGGCTACGCCGGGGGAGCGCAGAGCCAGATCACGGGCTACTACGACCCGGTGCCCACCGCCGACTCGCCGCGCGGCTGGGTGTACATCGTCGCCAACAACTTTGACCGCAGCAGCGCGCCCTTCCTGTACCGGGCCACGCCGCAGTCGTTCACCGACCGGTCCAGCTGGCAGGGTTGGTCCGCCGCCGCCGGCTGGGGCAAGCCGCCAACCCCGTTGTGGGGCAACCTGATCGGTGAGATGAGCATGAAGCAGGTCGACGGCAAGACGGTGCTGTCCTACTTCAACAGCAGCACCGGCAACATGGAGGTCCGGGTCGCGAATGCAACGACCGAGCTCGGCTCCGCGCCGGTCACGACCGTCGTCGTCGCCGGCGGCTGGCCGGAGCAGGCCGACGAACTTCCTGTGCCGCAAGACAATCAGCTGGCCCAGCCGTACGGCGGCTACATCTCGCCGGGCTCGACGCTCGACGAACTGCGCATCCTGGTCAGCCAGTGGAACACCAAGCCGCGCGACACCGCGCCGTACCGGGTCATCCAGTTCGCGGTGAATCCGGTGAAGCCGTAGGCGACCGTCAGCGCAGCGCCAAGTCGATTCCGGCGCTGTCGAACACGTCGAGCAGCCCGCTCCAGGTGGCCGAATCCAAGGCCTTCTTGGCTTTTGAGCTGTCGGTCAGTACGAAACGGAACGGCTCGTCGTCCGGGGTGCCGAAGCCGCCGCCGAGACAGTCGGCCAGCGCGTCGAGATTGCTGCCGAAATAGCCATCGGTGCCGTTGACCGCGTGGCCCAGCTCGGTGAAAAGGTCTGCGCGGGAATGGATTCGCGCACCCCGCACGGTGAAGGTCTTCACGCTCCTCCGATCTGGCAGAACGTCTCGTAGTGATCGCCGGTGTAGTAGAACTCCGGTGGGTTGGCCGGCGGTTCACCGCCGGTAATGACGCGCCGGGCACCGCGAGTCTTCGCACCTGGAGTCGGCACGGTGTACTCGTGGTAGTAACCGCGCTGCTGGTTGGGCAGCCGACGTTCGAAATTGCCGAACACGATGCCGTCGCGCGAGTACGGGAACGGCCCGCCGCGGTGGATCAGGTCGACGGTGGTGCCGGCCTCGGCCGGCAGCGACGACAGCTGACAGACGGGCAGCCCGGACTTGCTCCGGGTCGTCGTCGAAGGCCCTGCGGGCGGCGCGTGCGAGGCCGCCGTCGGAGCCGGCCCGGTGAGCACCGCCGACTGCCTGGTACACGCCGGGGTGAGGGTCAGCAGCAACGCGGTGCCGCAGGCGAGGGCCGCGGCGCGCACGGTGGTTCTGGACATCGCACCTTTTCTGCCGCGTTCTGATATCGGAGCTTCGGCCGGCCCCCAAAGCCCGGCCGACGCTCCGGTACACAGCCCACGCTACCGCGCCGCGAGCCTCATAGCTGATTCTTACGCGCAACCCAGCCACCGCAGTGGTTGACGGACGGATCATCGATGACATGAGTGACGAAACCCCTAAAGAAACGCCAGAGACGCCGGATACCCCGACGGACTCGTTCCCGCCCGTAGCAACGGCTACCGCAGTGGCCGCGCCGCCCGCCGAGCACAAGCCGAGCAAGCTCAACAAGGTGCTGGCTTGGGTCGGCATCGTCGCCGGCATCGTGTTCATCGTCGCGACGATCTTCTTCTCCGGCTTCATCCTCGGCGCGCACTCCGGCGGTGGCCACCACGGCTGGCACAAGCACCACCGCGGCCATGACATGTCGGAATTCCGCGAGGGGCACGACGGGCCGCGCGGTGGTGGCATGTGGCATCCGATGTTCCCCGGTGGCCCCGGCTGGCAGGGACCCAGCGGAGGCTGGCAGGGCCCCGGCGGCCAAGGCCCAGGCGGCCCCGGTGGGCAGGGCCCCGGCGGTCCCGGCCAGCCCGGCCCGGCCCAGCCCGGTCGCTGACCTCAGCCTGCATCAAGCGACAGGCCGTGCCCGATCAGGGTGCGGCCTGTCGTGCGTTCGGGCCCGCTGCCGGTGACTGGCATCATCGAAACCATGACTGCGCGCCCGATCTGGTTCACAGCCTGCGTCACCGCTGCACTCGCCCTGGCGCCGGTCGCGGCCGCCAGACCGTCGGACCCCGGCGTGGTGTCGTACGCGGTCCTCGGCAAGGGCTCGGTCGGCAATGTGGTCGGCGCCCCGATGGGCTGGGAGTCCACCTTCACCGCGCCCTACCAGGGCTTCTTCGTCGACCTCCCGGTGTGCAACAACTGGGGCGACATCGGGCTGCCCGAGGTGTACGGCGACCCCGACCTGGCGTCGTTCAACGGAGCCGTAGCGCAGACGACGGCCACCGACGACAGGCACTCGGCCAAGCAGGCGGTGGGCGTCTTCGCCACGCCCGAGGCCGCGGCACGGGCGTTCCACCGGGTCGTCGACCGGACCGTCGGATGTTCGGGGCAGACCACCGCGATGCACCTCGAGGACGGCCGGACCGAGGTCTGGAGCTTCGCGGGCGCACAGGCCGGCCCGACCGACGTCGCCTGGGTCAAGCAGGAGGCAGACACCGATCGACGCTGTTTCGTGCAGACCCGGCTGCGGGAGAACGTTCTGCTGCAGGCGAAAGTCTGCCAATCCGGCAACGCCGGTCCTGCGGTCAACGTACTGGCCGGGGCCATGCAGAACGCCTTGGGGCAATGACGGTGGCCGGGGCGAGTCAGGCCGCGCAGAGATATTGCGCAGATTTTTGTCGGTACCTCATGGCATCGTCGGACGAACACTAGGGAACACCAACCAACGGATGCGGGGGTCGACCCGGATCTCGGAAGGGGATGTTCAGATGGGCACCGCTACCGCCGTGCGTCGACCGCACGCCGAATACCCCGAGTTGTCCAGCGCGTACGGCGCCGCCTTACTGGCCGGCGGCGGGTGCTTGCGGGACGGGCCGGTGGGCCGCGTCGGCCTCGAAATCGAGGCGCACTGCTTCGAACTGTCCGACGTGACGCGGCGGCCAGGGTGGGATGAACTGAGCGAAGCCGTGGCAGCCGTTCCGCAGCTGCCCGGCGGCAGCGTGATCACCATGGAACCCGGCGGCGCCATCGAACTGTCAGGACCGCCGCTGGACGGCGCCGGGGCCGCGATCGCGGCCATGCAGGCCGATCAGACCGTGCTGCGGGAATCGTTGCGGCGCCGCGGACTGGGCTTGCTGCCGCTCGGCGTGGACCCGCTCCGTCCGCAGGCCCGGGTGAACCCCGGCGGTCGCTATCGGGCCATGGAGGCGTTCTTCGCGGCCGGTGGGACGGGTGCGGCCGGGGCGGCGATGATGACCTCGACCGCCTCGCTGCAGATCAATATCGACGCCGGCCCGCGTGACGGTTGGGCTGACCGCGTCCGGCTGGCCCACGCCCTGGGTCCGACCATGATCGCCGTGTCGGCGAGTTCGCCCATGCTGGGCGGTGAGTTCACCGGATGGCAGAGCACCCGCCAGCGGATCTGGGGACAGCTCGACACCGCGCGCTGCGGGCCGATCCTCGGCGCCAGCGGTGACGATCCCGCCAGCGACTGGGCGCGCTATGCGCTCAAAGCGCCGGTGATGCTCGTGCACACGCCCGAGGCGGAACCGGTCACCGAATGGGTGCCGTTCGCGGATTGGGCGGACGGGCGCACGCTGCTCGGCGGGCGCCGGCCGACCGAGGCCGACCTGGACTACCACCTGACGACGCTGTTCCCGCCGGTTCGGCCGCGACGCTGGCTGGAGATCCGCTACCTCGACGCCCTGTCCGACGACCTGTGGCCGGCAGTGGTGTTCGCCTTGGTGTCCTTGCTCGACGATGCCCGGCTGTCGCAGATCGCTTGGGAGGCAACAGAATCGGTGGCCACCGCGTGGGATCAGGCGGCGCGGGTGGGGCTGGCCGATCCGCGGCTGCGGGCCGCGGCGGTGCAGTGCGTGCAAGCGGCTGCCGAGGTTGCGCCGGCTGATATGGCGGGCTCGATGGACCGGCTGCTGCGGCAGGTGACGCAGGGGCGTAGTGCGGCCGACGATTTTGCGGACCAGGTCGTCGCGCACGGAATCGATTCGGCGATCACCGGGTTGGCACTTGATGATCGGCTGAAAGGTGGGGTGTGAGTACGCGCGAGCTGTTGGCCCGAGGGCTGACCCGAGCCCGGGACCGGACTCTGGCCCTGGTCGAGTTCGACGATGCCGAACTGCTGCGCCAGTACGACCCGCTGATGAGCCCGCTGGTGTGGGATCTCGCGCACATCGGCCAGCAGGAGGAACTGTGGCTGCTGCGCGGCGGCGACCCGAATCGCCCCGGCCTGCTGCCGCCGGACGTCGACAGCCTGTACGACGCATTCGTGCATTCTCGCGCCAGCAGGGTGTCCCTGCCGCTGCTACCGCCGACCGACGCGCGCGCCTTCTGCCGCACCATCCGGTCCAAAGCCCTTGACGCTCTTGACCGGCTGCCCGACGAGGCCGGCGCCGAATTTCCGTTCGCTCTGGTCATCAGTCACGAGAACCAGCACGACGAGACCATGCTGCAGGCCCTGAGTCTGCGCAGCGGCCCACCGCTGTTGGGGCCGGGCGCTGTTTTGCCGCAGGGGCGCGCCGGGGTGGCGGGCACGTCGGTGCTGGTGCCCGGCGGACCGTTCGTGCTCGGTGTCGACGCATCGGCTGAGCCCTTCGCGCTCGACAACGAGGGCCCGGCGCACGTCGTCGATGTGCCGTCGTTCCGGATCGGCCGGGTGCCGGTCACCAACGCCGAATGGCGCGAATTCGTCGCCGACGGTGGTTATCGACAGGCGCGCTGGTGGTCCGCCGCCGGCTGGGAGCATCGGCAGCAGGCGGGCCTGGTCGCGCCGCAGTTCTGGAGTGCAGACTGCGCTACGCGAGTCCGGTTCGGTCATGTCGAGGAACTGCCCGCCGACGAACCCGTGCAGCATGTCAGCTTCTACGAAGCCGAGGCCTACGCCGCCTGGGCCGGTGCGCGGCTGCCCAGCGAGGTCGAGTGGGAGAAGGCCTGCGTCTGGGATCCCGCGGCGGGCGCGCGGCGCCGATATCCCTGGGGCGCAAGCGAACCCGACGTGAACCGGGCCAATCTCGACGGCGCCGCGCTGCGGCCGGCGCCGGTGGGGGCATACCCGGACAGCGCGTCGGCCTACGGCGTCGAGCAGATGTTGGGCGACGTGTGGGAATGGACCACGTCCCCGCTGCGGCCCTGGCCGGGATTCACCCCCATGATCTACGACCGGTACTCGCAGCCGTTCTTCGAAGGCACCGGCAGCGGTGACTACCGGGTCCTGCGCGGGGGTTCCTGGGCGGTGGCGGGCGACATCCTGCGGCCCAGCTTCCGTAACTGGGACCACCCGATCCGCCGGCAGATTTTCTCCGGCGTGCGGCTGGCCTGGTCGGTGACCGACTGATGTGTCGTCATCTCGGCTGGCTCGGTGACCCCGTCTCGGTGTCGTCACTGATCTTGGAACCTGCGAATGGCCTGCTGGTGCAGTCCTATTCGCCTCGACGGCAGAAGCACGGATTGCTCAACGCCGATGGCTGGGGAGTCGGCTTCTTCGATGGCGCGACGCCGCGCCGCTGGCGCAGTGCCTCGCCCTTGTGGGGCGATGCGTCACTGGCGTCGGTGGCGCCGGCGTTGCGCAGCGGGTGTGTGGTGGCCGCCGTCCGCTCGGCCACGGTCGGGATGCCCATCGAGCCGTCGGCGTCGGCGCCGTTCACCGACGGCGAGTGGCTGTTGTCGCACAACGGCGTCGTCGACCGGGCGGTGCTGCCGGTGTCACGGTCCGCTGAATCGACGGTGGACAGCGCGATCTTGGCCGCCCATATCTTCGCCGAAGGACTGGACAACCTGGCGGACACCGTGCGCAAGGTCGGGGAGTCCGACCCGTCGGCGCGGCTGAACATCCTGGTGGCCAACGGTTCTCGGATGCTGGCCACCGTGTGGGGCGACACGCTGTCGGTGTTGCGCCGACCCGATGGCGTGGTGCTGGCCAGCGAGCCCTATGACGACCACCCGGACTGGCAGGACATCCCGGACCGTCATCTCGTCGAGGTGACGGCCGCCGGTGTCGAGGTGACGGCACTGGCATGAACTGGAGAGGACCACAATGACACCGAGCAAGACGGCACCGCTGCTGACGAACCATCTCGCCGCCGACTGGGCACCTCGTGCCCTGCGGCGCGATGTCCGTGACGGCCTGTCGCAGTCGCCGAAATCCTTGCCGCCCAAGTGGTTCTATGATGCCGTCGGCAGTGACCTGTTCGATCAGATCACCCGGCTGCCCGAGTACTATCCGACCCGCACCGAGGCGCACATCCTGCATGAGGCGGCCGGTGCGATCGTGTCGGCATCCGGTGCGGACACGCTGGTCGAGCTGGGCAGTGGGACGTCGGAAAAGACGCGCATCCTGCTCGACGCCTTCCGGGACGCCGACGCACTGCGCCGATTCGTGGCGTTCGACGTCGACGAGAACGTCCTCAGCGCGGCGCTCACCCAGCTGTCCGACGAGTATGACGGTGTCGAGATCAGCGGGGTGCGAGGCGATTTCGAGCAGCACCTGGGCGAGCTGCCCGTCGTGGGCCGCCGGCTGATCGTGTTCCTCGGGTCGACGATCGGTAACTTGACGGCCGGTCCCCGCGCGGAGTTCCTCGCGAGCCTGGCCGAGGCGATGCGACCGGGCGACACGCTGCTGCTCGGCACCGACCTAGTGAAGGACACCGCCCGATTGGTCGCGGCCTACGACGACAGCGCCGGGGTCACCGCGCAGTTCAACCGCAATGTGCTGGCGGTGGTGAACCGAGAGCTGGACGCTGATTTCGATCTCGACGGCTTCGAACATGTGGCACGATGGAACACCGAATACGAGCGTATCGAAATGTGGCTGAGGTCCGTTGCCGCGCAACGGATTCAGATACGCGAGTTGGGTCTGTCGGTGGAGTTCGAGGCGGGTGAGGAGATGTTGACCGAGGTGTCGTGCAAGTTCCGCCCCGAGGGCGTCGCGGCTGAGTTGGCGGCTGCCGGGCTGCGTCAGACCGACTGGTGGACCGATCCCGCAGGGGACTTCGGGCTGTCGCTGGCGGTCAAGCCGGACCTGCGGACGTGAGCGAGGCCGATCCCACCGTCGCGCGCCTGTGGCGTGCTGCCCGGCCCAAACCGCTGGGCCTGCATTTCGACAACGCCGCCTGCTCGCGGCAGAGCTTCGCTGTCATCGACGCCGCCGCCCAGCACGCCAGACTGGAAGCGCAGGTCGGCGGTTATGTCGCAGCCGAGTCCGCGGAACCTGTCCTGCAAGCCGGGCGGGCTGCGGTGGCCGCGCTGACCGGGATGTCCGCCGGTGACGTCGTGTTCACCACCGGGTCGTCCAATGCACTCAATCTGCTGCTCAGCAGTTGGGATGGCGATAAGACCATTGCCTGCCTACCGGGCGAGTACGGCCCCAACCTGGTGGTGATGGAAGCCAACGGATTCACCGTCCGCGAGCTACCGGTCGACGAACAAGGGCGGCTCGACGTCGAGGTGGCCGTCGCGCTCCTGCAGAGCGATCCGCCGGCCCTGGCCCATCTGACGGCGCTCGGCAGTCACCGCGGCGTGGCACAGCCGTTGTCCGAGTTCGTGCTGGCGTGCCACGCGATCGGGGTGCCGGTGGCGGTGGACGCGGCACAGGCGCTGGGCCATCTGGACTGCGCGGTGTCAGCTGACGTCATCTACGCATCGTCGCGCAAGTGGCTGGCCGGGCCGCGCGGGGTCGGCGTGCTGGTGATCAGTTCGTCTGTGTCGCACCGGCTTCGGCCGCGCATCCCGCTGCCGGAATGGGGCACACCGTTGCCGGTACTGAAAAGACTTGACCTCGGTGAGGCCAATGTGGCTGCCCGCGTGGCTTTTTCAACGGCACTCGAGGAACACCTGGTGGCCGGGCCGGAACTGGTGCGGGCACGGTTGGCCGAGGTAGGTCGGCTCACGCGGACCGCGCTGGCGGCCCTGCCCGGTTGGCGGGTGGTCGAGAATGTCGACGAGCTCACGGCCATCACCACGTTGGAGCCGACGCGTGGCGCCGACCCGAATGCCGTGCGCGCCAAGCTGATTGCCGACCATGGCATCGTCACGACGGTGGCAGGGATCGACCGGGCACCGTTCGAGCTGAAGATTCCGGTGCTGCGGGTATCACCGCACGTCGACGTCACCGGCGAAGAACTGGAGTCCTTCGCCGGTGCGCTGGCTGCCGCGTCGACCTGACGGTCAAGCCTTGTGTGCCGTGAGCAGGAACGCCGGCATCTTCATGCGGCCCTTCTCGTCGAGGGCGTGCGGCGGCATTTCGAATGTGGGCTGCCCGGGACCAGCGGGCACTCGGCCAGGCATCCTGGCGTGGATGAACGCCGGCCGGATTTCGTCGATCGTCCAGTACTTGCCGACGGCCGCACGCAGCTCGTCCTCGGTGACCTCGTTCGGCTTCTGTTCTGCTTCGGCGGGGAACGCGCCCTTGGCGAACACGAGGATGTAGTACTTGGCGCCCGACGCGGCGGCGCGGAACACGGACTGCTGATAACCGTCGCGGCCCTCCACCGGAATGGAGTGGAACAACGTCGAATCCATGATGGTGTCGAACCGGCCGTCGAACCCGGTGAACGACGTGATGTCGTCCTGGACGAACGTGACGTTGGTCAGATTCCGTTCGGCGGCAGCTTTTTTCGCTGCGGCCACTGCGGTGGGCGTGAGTTCGATGCCGACCACGGTGTAACCGTCCGCGGCCAGCGCGAGTGACAGTTCGGCGTAGCCGCAGCCGGCGTCGAGTACCTCGCCGGTGACCTTGCCTGCGGCGATCAATGCGGCCAGCTCAGGCTGCGGTTCGCCGATGTTCCACGGCGGCGGCCCATCGAATTCGCCTTCTTCACGGTATGCGCTGTCCCAGTCCATCACTTCGTTGGAGGAGTCCGTCATGGGTTCCAACGTACGCGGACCTACCTGCGAGTGGCGATGGCGATCTGCGGCGTGCACAGGCCGCCGCGCAACTCGATGTCGACGCCGGCTCGATCGGCCAGCGCCCGCAGCGCAGCGGGGCTGTAGGCCCGCAGCGAGCTGATGACGCCGTCATGCACGAACGGCACGAACGGGGCCAGCGGCAGCATGGCGGCCAGCCGCATCACATGCAGGGGAGCCGGCGGCCGGGGCAGGTCGATGATGAGCAACTTGTCCGCCACGCGGGTGCCCTCGGCGAGCACCCGGACCGCGGCGGACGGGGGCAGATGGTGGAACGACAACGCGAAAACGGCCAGGGCGTAAGCACTGTCGGCCGCGTCGATGGCCGTCGCATCCATGTCGCGCACCGTCACCCGCGGATCGGAACCCAGGTCCCCTGCGGTGATGGCGGCAACCGAATCCGGCTCCAGATCGGTGACCGTCAGGATTGCCGTGGGGTGCATCTCCAGCACCTTCTTCGACAGCCCGCCGTGGCCGGCCCCGAGCTCGAGGATGCGCGGGTCCGGGACGTCGGCGACTTCTTCCATCGCGATGTGGGCGAAGCGCTCATGGAGGCCGAACCAGTTGCCGGTGAGCTCCAGAGCGCGGACGACGCTGCGCTTGACGGCGGGGTCGACGTCGTCGCGGTCGAGATACTCAGGCAGGTCGGTCTGCAACGCCCGATCGAGGCACGACGCCTGCGGGCCGCCGCGCGGCATGCGATCGATGTCGGTGCTCATCCGAGCGCGGCTGTCAGCGAGGCGGGTACCTCGATGTCGGCCACCGCGAGGTTCTCCTCCAGGTGCGCGACAGAGGACGTGCCGGGGATCAGCAGCATGTTGGGCGCCGCCGCCAATGTCCAGGCCAACGCGACCTGCGCGGGAGTCCGGCCGAGTTCGCGTGCGGCCTGGCGGATTTCGGGGTGACCGAGCACGGGGTTCTCCGGATTGAACGCCGATCCCAGCGGGAAGAACGGGACGAACGCGATGCCGCGCGCGGCGCAGGCGTCCAGCACGGACTGCGAGGAGCGGTCGAGCAGGTTGTAGGCGTTCTGCACACACGCGATGTCGGTGCGCTGCAGCGCGAGCTCCAGGTGTTCGAGCGAGATGCTGCTCAGGCCGATGCCGTCGATCAATCCCTCGTCTCGGGCGGCGATCATGGTGGTGAGCTGGCGGTCGAACAGGTCGCGGTCGACCTCGCCCGGTGCGCTGGGATCGCCGTCGGGGCCCATCACCCGCAGATTCACCGCTGCCAGCCGGTCTGTGCCGAGGGTTGCGAGGTTCTGCTCGATGGCAGCCCGCAGCTCGTCGGGCTGTTGTGCCGGCAACCAGTTGCCGGTCTGGTCGCGGCGGGCGCCGACCTTGCTGACCAGAGCGAGGCCCTGCGGATAAGGGTGCAGGGCCTCGCGGATCAGCTGGTTGGCCACGTCGGGGCCATAGAACTGCGCGGTGTCGATGTGATTGACGCCGAGCTCCACCGCGCGTCGCAGCACGGCGATCGCCTGGTCACGGTCGCGCGGTGGACCGAAGACGCCGGGCCCGGGCAGCTGCATGGCCCCGAATCCGACCCGGTGGACCTGATACTGACCGAGCGCGTACGTCGTCATGTAGCCAGGCTAACGCTAGTCGGACTCGCCGAGAATCTGGTAGATCTCGCGGCGGGCGTTGTTGACGATGTCCAGGATGCGTTGCTGCTGTTCGGCATTCGCGGAATGCACCGACTGAGCAACCGCGCCGAACAACTGGCCGAGCGCGTTGCGCAGGTTCATGGCGGCGGGATCGGCACCCTCGGTGATCTCTTCCCAGGGGGCGGTCTCGATCGCGTCGGCGGCCGTGCGGCCGTCGTCGGTCAGCTCGAAAGTCTTTTTGCTGCCATGACTTTCGGCGGGCTTGATCAGACCCTCGTCCTCCAGGAGTTGAAGGGTGGGGTAGATCGAGCCGGGGCTGGGCTTCCACAAGCCGTCGCTGCGCGCGGCGATCTCCTGGGTCATCTCGTAGCCGTGCATCGGCCGCTCGGTGAGCAGCTTGAGGATGGCGGCGCGAACGTCGCCACGCCGGCTGCGGCCACTGGGACGTCCTCGGCCGCCATGACGTCGTCCGCGGGGACCGCCCGGTCCGAAGGGACCCGCGCCGAAGCCGGGGCCGAAGCCGGGACCAAAACCGAATCCGGGGCCGCCGAAGCCCGGGCCGAAGCCAAAGCCGGGGCCGCCCTCGCCGCGGTGTTCCCGCACGTGGTCACGGAACTGTTCGCGCATGTCCCTGCGGGTTGCGCGGCGCTCGTCGTGCCGGGCGCGCCGGTCAGCGGGGCCGACGAACGGTGAACGATCGCCGGGCGCGAAACCGAAGCCGCCGCCGTGCGATGGGTGATTGAAAGGGCCGCCGTCGAACGGGCGGCCAGGTGGAGTGAATGGGGTGTCCATAGATGTGTTCTTCTTTCGAGAGGGAGGCACCTAGCGTGCCTCCGATGCATTAACGATATATCGGAAACTATCGGAAGGCAACAGTTCGGGCTGTGATGTACGTCGATGCCTGCCCGTCCGCTGAGAGTTCACCGCGCGCAGCCCGCACCGGCGCGGCCGCGATTAGGGTGTGGCGATGGCGGTGAAGTGGCTGGACGATCCCGAGGATCATGACTACGACGCGGCGGCCGACTACCTGACCATGCTGGGTTCCAAGGACGAGGTGGCCAAGGTGGTCGCAGCGCTCAAGACCGCGAAGACGACGACGCGAAAAGCGAAGGACATCCTGCGCGCGGCACAACTGCCGTTGCTGCCGGAGACGAACGCCCATGTGCGGGCCGACTTGGGCAAGATCAGCGACGGCAAGAAGCTCTCGCCGATTCTGTTGGTACGCGGCGATGTTCACAGCGGGGCGCCACTGCAGATCGGCGATGGCTACCACCGGGTGTGCGCCAGCTATCTGACCGACGAGAACACCGGCATCCCGTGCCGGCTCGTGTCGTGGCAGTCCTGACCACGGCGTTGACCGGCTGACCGATGGGCGATTTCGGATTCCATGCCCTGGCGCTGCTGGCCGTCATCGGACTGGTGGGGCCGCTGCTGGCGGCGGTGCCGAAGCTGCGGGTGCCGGTGATCGTCGGCGAACTCGTGGCCGGAATCGTCATGGGACGGACCGGGTTCGGCATCGTCGACGCGGACAACCCGACGTTCGTGCTACTGGCAGACATCGGGTTCGCGCTGGTGATGTTCATCGTCGGCACGCATGTGCCGGTGCGCGACCAGTCATTGCGCGGGGACCTGCCCAAAGCGCTGCTGCGGGTGATCATGGTGGGTGCCTTCGCGGCGGTGTTCGGTGTCGTCATCGCGCATCTCTTCGGCACCGGGCACGCCCCGCTGTATGCGGTACTCATGGCCTCGTCGTCGGCCGCGCTGGCGCTGCCCGTCATCCAGTCGCTGGGTCTGACGGGGCCTCCGGTGCTGTCCGTTACCGCCCAGATCGCGATCGCCGACGCCGCGTCGATTGTGTTGTTGCCGTTGGCCATCAACCCGGCCGGTGCTGCGCGTGCGGCCGTGGGGGCGCTGGCGATCGCCGCGTGCGCGGTCCTGCTCTACTTCTTTTTGCAGTACGAAGCCAAGCGCGGATGGCTCAAGCGGATGCACAAGTACTCGCACAGCCGGCACCTGGCGCTGGAACTGAGGATCAGCCTGATCGTGCTGTTCGGCCTGGCGGCGCTGGCGAAGTCGACGCACGTCTCGATCATGCTCGCGGGTTTTGCGCTGGGACTGTGCCTTTCTGCGGTCGGCGAGCCCCGACGGCTGGCGCGCCAACTGTTCGGCATCACCGAGGGGTTCTTCGCGCCGTTGTTCTTCGTCTGGCTCGGCGCGTCATTGCAGGTGCGGGAACTCGGGGAGCATCCGGATCTGATCGGGCTCGGCGTGGCGTTGGGCGTGGGGGCGGTGCTTGCGCATCTCAGTGGCCGGCTGTTCGGGCAACCGCTGTCGCTCGGGGTCCTGGCGGCTGCGCAATTGGGTGTTCCGGTGGCTGCTGCCACGTTGGGCACCCAGCAGCACCTGCTGAGTCCGGGGGAGCCGTCGGCGCTGATTCTGGGCGCATTGTTGACCGTCGTGGCGACGTCCGTTGCCGGCGGCGTCGCCAAGCGTCGGCAAACTGCCGCTGCCTGAATTTCGCCACGCCGTAAGGCTCGACGCACCGTCTCAGTATGTGGACTCGAGGCCGGCGTCGAGCGTTCCCGGAATGTTGCTCGCGGCTATGAATGACGCATACGAAAATTACGCGTAGCGAAATTTGCTGAAGTCGCAATTTATCGATGGCTGGCATTTGCGGTCCGCCACTCAATTGTGGGTGTGACGTGGGTCTCGTCCTGCTGTGAAGTGGCGGCGACGTCGTCCATTCGAATTTGGGTGGTCCTGCTGGCCAAATTTGCTGATTCTATAGCACGTCTAAGTTGCCTGTTAGAACAGCAATCTAACGTGATTGACAATTTCCTGATCGATCGATTTTGGTTAGCTGGGAAATGTGTGTGTTCGTCAAAAACACCCATTTACTAGGGGTAAGTTTCTGCGTCACACGGGTGTCGCGATAACTGGGAGGATTCGAATGCAGCTCACCATGAAGCCGTATCTCACTGCGGGCGTTGCTCTCGCGGGGGCGAGTGTGATTGCTGTGGCGCCGATGGTGCCGCAAACGGCAACACACCTGCCGGCAGTTCCTCACGTGCAGGTATCCGACGTGCACCTGACAGCCTTGGTCAACCCCATCGTGGCGCTGGGGAACATCTACAACGCCCTCGCCGAGACGGTCGGGCAAACCAGCTACATGGTGGAGACCAGCGTGAATCCGCTGGTGCGCCAGGTGGTGCTCGATGCGAACTACGGCGTGCAACAGGGCATGCAGTTGATCGGCAACATCACCGGCGCGACGTTCACCCTCGGTGGCGCGTTGCCGGGCACTCTCGTCAACGTGCTGGGGAACCTCGGCACGCTCAACGTCAACGGCGCCATCGACTCGCTGGTGGGTGGTCTGCTTCCCGGCGGACTGCAGTTGATCACCGGCATCAACGGCCCGGTGCAGAACATCCTGCAGCAACCGTTGGCAGTGGGTGAGGCATTGGTTCCCGCGGTGCTTGATTCGGTCACCGCATTGGTCGCCGGCCTGGCGATTTCGACAGTCGGAATTGGTTGCGGTTCCTGCCTCGGAACAACTCCGGTGGTTCAGCAGGTGGTCAAGAGCGTGACGGGAATTCTGCAGTCGGTACTCACCCTGAATCCGGGCACGATCTACAACGGTGTGCTCAACAATGTGGTGAGCCTCGTGCAGAACATTCAGAAGAATGTCACGGATTTTGAAACCGGCACCGTGCCGTACATCGTGAATCGGATCATCACGGCGCTGAACGTGAACCCGAATGCTCCTGGTGGCGTCACCGTTCCTCTTGCCGCCGCGCCGGTTGCGGCACTGGCGGCGGGCACGGCGGCCGAGACCTCGAAGACGGCGACGGACACCTCGGCGGCAGACCCGGCTCCGGCGACGACCAAGAAGGCGGCCACGGCCACTGCGGCGACCTCGACCGAGGCGGCACCGGCCACCGACGCGGCGAAGGACACCTCGGCGAAGGACACCTCCACCAAGGAAGCCGACGCCAAGGCCGCTGATGGCAAGGCCACCGACACGAAGGACGCCGACAAGAAGGACGCCGACGCCAAGTCTGCTGACGCCACGGGCACCGACACCAAGGGTGCGACCAAGGATGCGGACGCCAAGGGTGCGACCAAGGATGCCGATGCCAAGGGCACTGACACCAAGGGCACCGACAAGGTGACGACGCCCAAGGATGGTGCGCCCAAGACCAAGAAGGCGCAGAACCCCGTGTCAAAGGTGGCGAAGTCGATCACCAACGCGATCAAGGGTGCCACCAAGGCTCCCAAGGGCAAGACCGGCAGCAGCAAGTAACCGACTAGCGAACTGTGGCCCCAACGCCGAAAGGTGTTGGGGCCACAGTACGTTCAGCGACTATTGCCGGCCGCGGAAGGCAGCGGCGACGATCGCTGCGGCGACCAGTGCCAGCGCTGCGGCGGTCGCCGCGGTGGCGCCGATCCCCGAATCGAAGGCGACGCGCGCCGACTCCATCAGGTGGTTGCCGAGCTCGGTCGGCAGGGTCCGGGCCACCGAGATGGCGCCGCCGATGCTCTCCCCGGCGTCGGCCGACTGACCGGGTGAAAGTGCCCCGGGCAGTTCGACGTTCGCGCGATAGAACGCGGTGAACATGGTGCCCAGCCCGGCGGTACCGATCACCGCACCCAACTCGTAGGCGGTCTCCGACACCGCTGACGCCGCGCCGGCCTTCTCAGGCGGCACCGACGCCACGATGGTGTCGTTCGAGATCGTCTGCGACACACCGACACCCAGCTCGAGCACGGTGAATGACGCGATGACCCCGACCATGGTCAGGTCGTGGCGGAACATCAGGATCAACAGGAAGCCGGCGGCCACCAGGAGCAGGCCGGTCACCATCAGCGTCTGCGGCGCGAACCGCTTGGCCAGCCGCACCACGCCGATGCCCGCGATCGTCGAGGCCGCCGCGCCCGGCAGCATGACCAGCGCAGCGGTCAGCGGGTCGAGCCCGAGTACCAGCTGCAGGTGCTGCGAGACGAAGAACAGGAACCCGATGAGGCCGACCATCGACAGGAAGTTGGCCAGGATCGACGCCGTGAAGGGGCCGTGACCGAACAGTCGCATGTCGAGAATCGGTGTCGCACTGCTGTTCTGCCGACGCACGAACCAGATGCCCGCGGCGACGCCGAGGGCGACGGCGGCGAGCGTCAGAGCCGAGATGCCGTCGTGCGCGGCGGTCTTGATCGCCCACACCACCGGCAGCATGGCCGCCAGCGACAGCAGCACGCTGAGCGCGTCGACCGGGCCCGGGTTCGGGTCCCGCGATTCGGGCACCAGTTTGGGCGCCAGCACCAGCAGCGGCAGCAGGATCGGCACGGCGATCATGAAGACCGCGCCCCAGTGGAAGTGCTGCAGCAGCAGGCCGCCGACGATCGGGCCGAGGGCCGAGCCGGCCGCGAAGCACGACGCCCAGATGGCGATGGCGAGCCGGCGCGACGTGGCTTCGGTGAAGATGTTGCGGATCAGCGACAGCGTCGACGGCATCAGCATGGCGCCGAAGACACCGAGCGCGGCACGAGCGGCCACCAGGTAGCCGGCGCTGGGCGCGAACGCCGCGGCGGCCGAGATGACGGCGAACCCGACGGCGCCGATGAGCAGCAGCCGGCGCCGGCCGAACCGGTCGCCGAGGCTGCCCATGGTCACCAAGAGTGTTGCCAGCACCAGGGAATAGATGTCGACGAGCCACAGCTGCGTGGCGGCTGACGGGCGGAACTCTGCGGCGATGCTGGGCAGCGCGAAGGCCAGCACCGTGTTGTCGATGGAGATGAGCAGCACGGGCAGCATCAGCACTGCCAGCGCCCACCAATGGCGTTGCGGTGTCCGGTTCGTCACCTCGTTGGTGACGAGACTGGTGGACATGGGAGTTACCTAACTTGTTGAGGGGAAAGCAAATTCGGGCGGATCAGGATGGATCCGGGGTGATGGTGCCGGCCGTCAGGCTGGCCATGATGGCGTCGACGATCTCGACCCGCGGCGCGATGTTCCGGCGCAGTGCCTCGTATCCGGCGTCGAGCAGGGCCCAGAAAACCAGGCGCGGCCACTCCGGTGGGCTGGTCTGCGGTCGTGCCGAAACCCGCGCCAGCACTTCGGCTATCGCCTCGTCGCCGGTGTCGAGGATCGCGGACAGCTCCGGATCGGCGACGATGGTCGGCTCGTTGTAGACGAAAGGCACGATGGGTCCGAGGTCCAGTTGGGATTCGACCACGCGGCGCAGCGCCGCGAGCGGCGGGCCGCAGGTCGGCTCGGCTTTGTCGATGGCGGCGTTACATATCTCGTGCACGTACAGGGCGACGGCACGGATCAGCTCGGAGCGTTCGGCGAAGTAGCGGTGCAGCGTGCTGCGGCCGACGTTCGCGGCGGTGGCGATATCGCTCAACGACGCCGCGGGGTTGGTCGCCAGGACGGCGGTGGCGGCATCGAGGATCGCCTTGCGGGTACGCGAACGCACACCGGTGTCGAGCGATTTCAGTTCAGCCATGAATCAAAAATAGCACGATTGACCGAAAATAGGACATAGATGTCCCAATATGGAGATGGAGCTCACCAAGGCTGTGGCGGTGCCAGTTGGTAGCAGGCGATCAACTCGGCCTGCTCGATCATCTGACTGCCAATTTCAGATGATCGAGTCGGCGGACCAGGATGCTGGGCAGCCATTGACCAACGTCGGCGGCCTCGATCCAAGTTGTCTGTTCCAGCAGCATCCGCAAGACGATCCGGGCCTCCAGGCGCGCCAGGGCGGCCCCGACGCAGAAATGTGTGCCCCTGCCGAAGGTGACGTGGCCCTTCGCGCCGCTGCGGTCGAGCCGGAACTCATTGGGTGTGTCGAACTGTCGGGGATCGCGGTTGGCAGCTCCCCACATCAACAGCAGGCGCGAATCGGCAGGCACGTCGACCCCGGCCAGCGTGGTGTCTCTGACGACGTGGCGGTAATGGCCGCGAAACGGCGACTCGTAGCGCAGCGTTTCTTCGATGAACGCACCCAGTAGTTCGGGATCGGCGCGGACCCGTTCTTGGATGTCGCTGTGGCTCACCAGAATCCACGCGGCGCTGCCCACTAGGGACGCAGTGGATTCGCCTGCGGCGCTGAACAATGTGAGCATGATCGCGAGCGCCGGCAGCTGCTCCACCTCACCAGCGGCGTAGCGGGCGGCGAGGTCACCGATGAGTCCCGGCACCTGGCTTTCCGCGGCTTTCGCGAAGTGCTCCATGACGTACCCGGATAACTCCATGGCAGCCATGCCGGCGGCTTCGACTTGGGCTGGGCTGACGACGCCGTCGAGCAGGGTGGTGGTGGCATAGCCCAGTCTGATCAGCCTGTCGACGTCTTCTTCGGGTAGCCCGAGCAGGCGGGCGACCACCATCATCGGCAGCCGGTTGGCCACGGCGCTCATCCACTCGATCTCTCCGTCGATCAAGCCCCCTGACCACAATTGGATAGCAGTAGTCTCGGCGAACTCTTCGATGACACGTATCCGCTTTGCAGTCAGGTGGGGCAGCAGCAGCTTTCGGTGCGCGTTGTGTACCGGGTCATCGGCGGTCGCCAGCGCGTGCTGGGGACCACCCAGCGGCCCCATGTCGAACGGGGTGACAGTCCCGTCCCGGTACACCATCGTGGCGGTCAGGTTCGACGAGAAGTCTTCGACGCGGTTGACGACCTCCATCACGGCGTCCCAGCCGCACACCGCGTAGAAGGTGGAGTCACCGATCCGGTGCACCGATGCTCGGCGGCGCATCCGGTCATAGAGCGGATACGGGTTCTGTAGAGCATCGGTTCCGAAGAAGTCTTGCGCGGCCGCCAACAGGGTCATGCGCTCAGGGTTGAACGCCGCGTACACCTGCGTCAACGGTGTCCGGCGAACGTGAAAAGCCATGTCAGCAGGTGTTGCGATGCGCTCTCTCAGGCCGCGCAGCCGACCAGCGGCTTCGTTGAGAAATCAGCCGCGATTCTTCTCATGGTGATAAAACGAGTTCATGGGTTCGCGGCGAGGGAGCGGCTGACCGATGGCGACGAACGACTGGCTGGTTGGGCGGGATCGCCATAGCGAGGCCGCCGAACGGATCTACGCCGCGGCCGCCGACCTGATGTCGCATCAGGGCTACGACGCATTCAGCATCGACACTCTGGCGGCCACCGTGCACTGTTCACCGGCGACCATCTACCGCCACGCAGGAGGTAAGTCCGCAATCCGCGACGCCGTGCTGGGCCGACAGGCCGAGCGCATCCTCGACTCGGTTCGCGCAGCCATCGCTGGGCTGACGGGCCCAGATCGCATCGTCATCGCCACGACGGTAGCCCTACAGCGACTGCGGGCCGATCCGCTCGCACAGATCATGCGCTCGATGGCCACACTCCCCGGCGATGAATGGCTCAGCGACTCACCCATGATCACCCGCTTCGCCAACGAAATGGTCGGGCTGAGTACGCCCGATCCGCTTGCCGCACACTGGTTGATCCGAGTCTTCCTGGCACTGTGGTACTGGCCCCTCAAAGACGCCGAGGCCGAGCAGCAGATGGTGCGGCGATTCCTCGGGCCGCCCTACGCAGTCGACACCAACGAGTCGGCCGGATAGTCGGGACTGCGACAGCAAAAAGCCCCGACCAGATTTCCCTGGTCAGGGCCTTGCTCACTTGTCGGGGTGGCGGGATTCGAACCCACGACCTCTTCGTCCCGAACGAAGCGCGCTACCAAGCTGCGCCACACCCCGTGTGAAGCCACGACAGCGTATCGCACCGGTGCCCTCAGAAGCCAAACGGCCCTTGCCAGGTGACGTAGGCGCAGGTAGATGGGGCTAGCGGCGAAGATCACGTCCGTTATCGGGATGCATTTACCCGCATCGTGCGTTTAATTCGGTAACTGTGGTGAAACAACCGCCGAACGCGACGAAGCGAGGGACGAACATGACCGGATTGGGAGCTCTGCTCTACTGCGGATTCTTCGGTCTGGCAGCGCTGTGGCTGTTCGCGACTTCTGACTACCGGACGGCCTGGATCGGCCGTCAGGGTCACGCCCAGCGGCCGGAGCGCTCGAACTCCGTCAGTGCCGCCACGGCATCGGTGGAGTCCAGCCCGCGGCTGCTGACCCACGCGTCGTCGAAGTAGGTGTCGGCGTAGCGGTCGCCGCTGTCGGCGAGCAGCGTCACCACCGAACCGCTACGGCCCTGCGCCACCATCTCGGCCAGCAGCCCGAACGCACCCCAGATATTCGTCCCCGTGGACGGACCCACCCGGCGGCCCAGAACCTTGCTCACGTGCCGCGCTGCGGCCACTGAGCCCGCATCGGGGACGCACACCATGGCGTCCACCACGCCGGGCAGGAACGACGGCTCCACCCGTGGCCGGCCGATGCCCTCGATGCGCGAGGACGCCCCCGTGAACACCTCCCGGTCGCCCGTGGCCCACGACGGATAGAACGCCGAATTCTCCGGGTCCACCACGCACAGCCGGGTGGCATGGCGCCGGTAGCGCAGGAACCGCCCGATCGTGGCGCTGGTGCCGCCGGTGCCGGCGCCGACCACGATCCATTCCGGAATCGGATGGGTCTCGTCGCGCAGCTGCGAGAAGATCGACTCGGCGATGTTGTTGTTGCCGCGCCAGTCGGTGGCCCGTTCGGCATTGGTGAACTGATCCAGGTAGTGGCCGCCGGTCTCGCGCGCCAGGCGTTCGGCCTCGGCGTACACCTGAGACGATTGCTCGACGAAATGGCAACGGCCACCCTGGTTTTCGATGAGCTCGATCTTGGTCGCGCTCGTCGACGACGGCATCACCGCGATGAACTCGAGCCCCAGCAGCGCCGCGAAATACGCCTCGGACACCGCGGTCGAACCGGACGACGCCTCGATGACGGTCGTCTGCGGTCCGATCCAGCCGTTGCACAACCCGTACAGGAACAGCGACCGGGCCAGCCGATGCTTGAGGCTGCCGGTGATGTGCGTGCTCTCGTCCTTGAGATACAGCTGGACGTCGACGCTCGCGCTCCACGCGGCAGGCAACGGATATCGCAGGAGATGGGTGTCGGCGCTGCGCCGGGCGTCGGCCTCGATCAGGCGGACAGCGTTGTCCACCCAGTCCCGGTCGACGCTGCGCGCCGCCACCGGTGCGGTCACCGCGCCGAGACGGCAGGCTGCGTCATGTCGGCGCCGATGCCGGCGTGCCCGCCGCCGGTCGGTGCGGCCACCAGGGTCAGCAGCGTCACCTCCGGCCGGCAGCAGAAGCGCACCGGCGTGTACGGCGAGGTGCCCAGACCGGCGGACACGTGCAGCTGCGTGTGCGCGCCCCAGCGGGACGGACCCTTCACCCGGGAGGTGTCGATGTCGCAGTTGGTCACCAGCGCGCCGTAGAACGGCACGCACAGCTGCCCGCCGTGCGTGTGCCCGGCCAGCACCAGCTGGTAGCCGTCATCGGCGAACCGGTCCAGGACGCGCGTGTACGGCGCATGGGTGACGCCCAGCGACAGATTGGCCGCGGGGTTGGGCCGCCCGGCGACGGTGTCGTAGCGGTCGCGACCCAGATGCGGGTCGTCGACCCCGGCCACGGCGATGAGCTGACCGTTGACCTCGATCTCACGCCGCGTGTGGGTCATGTCCAGCCAGCCGCGCTCGGTGAACGCCGCGCGCAGGTCCTGCCACGGCAGCGGCCGGCCGGTGATCCGCTTGTGCTTGCTGAAGAGGTAGTTGGCCGGGTTCTTCGGCTTCGGCGCGAAGTAGTCGTTGCTGCCGAACACGAACACGCCGGGCACCGCCAGCAGATCGCCCATCGCCTGCACCACGGCCGGCACCGACTTCGGGTGCGAGAGGTTGTCTCCGGTGTTGACCACCAGATCCGGCTCCCAGCGGGCCAGCTCGCGCAGCCACGCCTGCTTACGGCGCTGCGCCGGCATCATGTGCAGATCGCTCAGATGCAGCACCCGCAGCGGCGACGAACCGGGCGTCAGCACCGGCATGGTGACCTCGCGGACCACGAACGCGTTGCGCTCGATGAGCGACGCGTAGGCGAGGCCTGCAGCAAGTGATCCGGCGACTGTGACGGCAGCGTTGCGGGCGATGGCAGACATGCAGGCAGCCTACTTGCTCACTGCGGCAATTCGCCCGTTGTCGCTGGTCATCGTTAGAAAGCCCACAGGGTTGGCTTAGGTCGTTCTGAGGTTTCGGCCGGGCCTATGGGGGCGGGGGACCGAGCACCGGCACGGTGATCGGCGGCAGGCCCGGAATCTCCACGACCGTCGACCCGATCTGCACCGGCGGCAAGCCGTCGAGACCCGGAATCCCCACTGGCGGTGGTGGCGGCGGAGGCGGCGCGATGCCGTTGCTCACCAGGATCGTGACGATCGAACCGGGGATGGTCTGTCCCGACGGCGAGGTTCCGATCACCGAACCGGACGGCGACGCGCTGTTGACCCACGACGGCTGCGGGGCCAGCTGGAAGCCGGCCTCCTTCACGCGGGTCTGCGCCAGGTCGATGTCCATGCCCGCGACGCTCGGCACCTTCGAGCCCGGTCCGCCGTCCACGTAGCGCGGGTCGGTCGGCGGCATCACCACGTTGGGCGGGGTGAACTGCTTCATCGCGGCGAACCAGGTCCGGGCCGGCTCGTGGCCGCCGTACAGATCACCGCGGCCGCACTGGCGCAGCGGAAACGAGCACAGGTCCGACGGCGTGGGCGAGTCGTCGTAGATGTAGTTGGCGGCGGCGTACGCGCTGGTGAAGCCCAGGAACGCCGACGATCGGTGGGCCTCGGTGGTACCGGTCTTGCCCGATACCGGGAAGGTCCAGCCCACTGACTGCGCGGCCGCGGCGCCGGTGCCGCTGATGGCGTCCTTGTTCATCGCGTTGGCCAAGGTGTTGGCCAGGCCCTCGGGGACCGCCTGCTCGCAGGTCTGGGTGGTCACCGAGACCTCGTTGCCGTGCCGGTCGTACACCTTGTCCACCGGGTTGGGCGGGCACCAGGTGCCGCCCGAGGCCAGCGTGGCCGCGACGTTCGACAGCTCGAGGGCGTTGACCTCGAACGGTCCCAGGGTGAACGAGCCGATGTTCTGCCGCTTGATGAAGTCGGCCAGGCTCTCGTTGCTGTTCGGGTCGTATGGCCGGGCGGTGCCCGGCGCGGCGTAGGACCGCAGACCCAGCTTGACCGCCATGTCGACGGTGCGCTGGACACCGATCTGCGAGATCAGCTTGGCGAAACCGGTGTTCGGCGACGATGCCAGCGCCTCGGTGACGTTCATGCTGCCCCGGTAGCGGCCGTCGTTCTCGACGCACCACTTGTCCTTCGGGCAGCCCTTGGCGCCGCCGCTGCCCAGGCCCTTGGCCTCGAACCGGCCGGGCACGTCCAGCTGCGCGTTGATGCCCATGCCCATGTCCATGGCGGCGGCCGTGGTGAACAGCTTGAAGATGGACCCGGCGCCGTCGCCCACCAGTGAAAATGGTTGCGGCTGCATGGTTTCCCCGGCCGCGGTGTTCAGGCCGTAGGTCCGGTTGCTGGCCATCGCCACCACCTGGTGGTTGTCCTTGCCCGGGCGGATGACGCTCATGACGCTGGCGATGCCGTCGATGCCGGGGGAGGCGATGCCGTCGATCGACGACTTGACCGAGTTCTGGATGTCCGGGTCGATGGTGGTGCGGATCAGGTAGCCGCCCTTGGCCACCTGGTCCTTGCTGATCCCCGCCTTCGACAGGTAGTCGAGCACGTAATCGCAGAAGAAAGCACGGTCACCGGCGGCGATGCAGCCACGAGGCAGCTGGTTGGGCTGCGGCAGGATGCCGAGCGGCTCGGCCCTGGCGGCCCGCAGCGCTTCGGCTTCCTGGGGGACGTTCTGGATCATGGTGTCCAGCACCAGGTTTCGACGTGCCAGGGCGCCGTCGGGATTGACGTACGGGTCCAGTCCGCTGGTGGACTGCACCATGCCGGCGAGCAGCGCGGCCTGCTGCCAGTTGAGCTGGGAGGCGTTGACGCCGAAGTACGTCTGCGCGGCGTCCTGGATGCCGAACGCCCCGTTGCCGAACGACACCAGGTTCAGGTAGCGCGTCAGGATTTCGGACTTGGTGAACGTCTTGTCCAGGGTCAGCGCCATGCGGATCTCACGCAGCTTGCGGGCCGGTGTGGTCTCGATGGCGGCCCGCCGTTCGGCGTCGGTCTGCGACACCACGAGCAGCTGATAGTTCTTCACGTACTGCTGCTCGATGGTCGATCCGCCGCGCGTATCGGCGGACCCGGACATGTAGCCGGACAGGCCCGTCAGGGTGCCCTTCCAGTCCACCCCGTTGTGCTCGGCAAACCGTTTGTCCTCGATCGAGACGATGGCCAGCTTCATGGTGTTGGCGATCTGATCGCTCGGAACCTCGAAGCGACGCTGCGAATACAGCCAGGCGATGGGGTTGCCCTTGGCGTCCACCATGGTCGATACGGCGGGCGCGTCACCTTCGACCAGCTGTGCCGAACCGTTGGCCACGACGTCGGATGCCCGGTTGGACATCAGGCCGACACCCCCGATGAGCGGGAACATCATCGCGGCGAGGACCACGCTGGCGAGCAGGCAGCACCACGTCATCTTGATGACGGTGACCGCGGTCGGCGGACGATTCTGCGGTCGCTCGGACATGGGGTACAGCCTAGCGACCGTGGTAGCCAGCGGCCGAGTGCTGGTCGATTACCACGTCCTTAGGGCATCTAGGGGGCTGCGACACGGGCAAAAATTAACGTTTGGACACACGTCCCAAAAAAGCGGCCCCAGACCCATTGCGCAATAGGCCCCTGACCACCTAACTTGAACACACAATGCGATCTAGGTAACACTACTAGCCGCAATGTGGCGTAGATCGCATCAGTGATCTACTCGGGAGGACTCAGCCGTCGGGAGGCGGTGTGACGAAGGGATCGCTGGTGGCAGGTACACAGCCAGTAGTTCGCGCGACTATCGCTCCCCAGGCCGGAAACGGCGCGATGCAGGGTGTGGTCCAACCTGAAGCTGAAGCCAGAATCGCCTGGGTTTCCCAGGCCCGATGCCGTCAGGCCGACCCGGATGAGCTGTTCGTCCGCGGCGCCGCGCAGCGCAAGGCCGCGGTCATCTGCCGGCACTGCCCGGTGATCGTCGAATGCGGTGCCGATGCCCTCGACAACCGCGTCGAGTTCGGCGTCTGGGGCGGCATGACCGAGCGTCAGCGCCGTGCCCTCCTCAAGCAGCACCCCGAGGTGGTGTCCTGGGCGGAGTTCTTCGCCACCCAGCGCAAGCACCGCAACGCGGTCTGATTTTCTTCTAGCGCAACGCATTACCGCAGTTCCCTGCGGTTTTCTGCTGCCCCCGTGAGCCCGACGCTGCAGGTGTCGTCGTCGGTGATCGCGATCAACGACGGGCGGTGGCTGTTCGCGTCCGTCGACGTCGACCCGAACCCGTGCATCACGACGGACATGGTGCGTGCGCGGTATCCGGCGGCGGAACAGACGCACGCACCGACCGGCCACTCCGCGTACGAAGAGTTCGTGTGGAGCGTCAGCTACAGCTGGGGCAAGCTCAACTTCGGGATCCGGGAGAAAGAGCAGTGCCTCACCGGAATCTCCGTCGAGCGCGCCGGAACCTGAACGGCGCCAGCGCTCAGGCTTTGACGATGTCGCCGGTGATCTGATCGGCGATGGCTCGCAACGCCTCCAGGTCCGATACCTCGAACGGCAGTGACGGCACGCCCACCAACGCCACGTGCGGGTTGGCCCCGGTGAACCGCGACAGCAGCCGCACCTCACGCTTGGAGATGACGGTGCGGTTCGCGTGGATCCGCAGCGTCGCCGCGGCCACGCCGTCGCCGTCGGTACCGGACTTCTCCAGCTTGGCCGCAGCCTCGTCGGCCGCGTCCGCGGTCAGTTCTTCACACAGCATCGGGTGGGTGCGGTTGAGGATCAGGCCGGCCAGCGGCATCTGCTCCTGAGACAGCCGGTCGACGAAGAACGACGCCTCGCGCAGCGCGTCGGGCTCGGCGGCCGAGACCACGACGAACCGCGTGCCGGGGCGCTTGAGGAGTTCGTAGGTGCGGTCGGCCTTCTCGCGGAACCCGCCGAACGTGGCGTCCAGGGACTGGACGAAACTGGCCGCGTCGGAGAGCATCTGCGAACCCAGCACGGTGGACAGCGCCTTCATCGCCAGGCCCATGGCCCCGGTGACGAGGCGGCCGATGCCGCGGCCCGGTCCCAGCAGCAGTTTCCACAGGCGGCTGTCCATGAAGTTGCCCAGCCGCTTCGGCGCGTCCAGGAAGTCCAGCGCATTGCGCGACGGCGGCGTGTCGACGACGACCAGATCCCATTTGTCCTCGGCCAGCAGCTGGCCGAGCTTCTCCATCGCCATGTACTCCTGCGTGCCCGAGAGCGACGTGGCGACGGTTTGGTAGAACTGGTTCTCCAAAATCGAGTCGGCTCGATCCTCGCCGGAGTACTGCACCACCATCTCGTCGAAGGTGCGGCGCATGTCCAGCATCATCGCGTAGAGCTCACCCGGTACCTCGGGAGCCAGCGGCACCCGCTGTGGGGTGTTGCCCAGGTCCTTGATGCCGAGGGCCTGCGCCAGGCGCTTGGCCGGATCGATGGTCAGCACCACGACGGTGCGGCCGTACTCGGCGGCCCGCAGCGCCATCGCGGCGGCCGTGGTGGTCTTGCCGACGCCGCCGGCGCCGCAGCACACCACGACGCGGTTCGCGGTGTCCGACAGGATCGCGTGCATGTCCAGCTTCAAGGGCTTGCCGCTCATTTGGTGCCAACCCCTTGCTGCTCGAGCGCTTCGGCGAGTTCGTACAGGCTGCCCAGGTCGACCCCGTCGGGGAGGGCGGGCAGTTCGAGGCGGGGCACTTCGAGGGCGTCGAGTTGGTCGGCGCTCTCGGCGCGCGCCATCATGCGCGTCGCGTGCTGGATGGTCTCGGTGAGCAGTCCGGCAAAGTCGCTGTCGGACAACGTGATTCCGGCGTCGGACAGACCGGCGCGCACCGCGTCGGCGTCGACGACGCCCTCGGCTGCCTTCGCCAGATCGTCCGGTGACAGGTACGCCGGGATGTTGCGGTTGACGATGACGCTGCCGATCGGCAACTCGAGTTCGCGGAGCTCCTCTATGGCTTCCAGGGTCTCCTGCACGGGCAGCGCCTCCAGCAGCGTGACGAGGTGGATGGCGGTGAGCTCCGAGTGCAGCAGCTTCACCACGCCGTCGGCCTGCGAATGGACCGGGCCGCCCTTGGCCAGGTCCGAGACGGCCTTGGTGACGTCGAGGAAGCGGGAGATGCGGCCTGTCGGCGGGGCGTCGACCACGACGGCGTCGTAGGGTCGCTGTCCCTTGAGTTCCTTGGCGGTCTTGCCGTTGCGGACCACGACCTCCTTGATCTTGCCGGTGAGCAGGACGTCACGCAGGCCGGGAGCGATCGTGGTGGCGAACTCGACGGCGCCGATGCGCTTCATGGCGCGGCCGGCGATGCCGAGGTTGTAGAACATGTCCAGGTATTCCAGGAACGCGGCCTCGGTGTCGATGGCCAGCGCGTTGACCAGCCCGCCGCCCTCGGCGGTGGCGATCTTCTGTTCCCCGTACGGCAGCGGTGGCACGTCGAAGAGCTGGGCGATGCCCTGACGTCCCTCGACCTCGACCAGCAAAACGCTGCGGCCGCGGGCGGCCAGCGCCAGTGCCAGCGCCGCGGCGACCGTCGTCTTGCCGGTACCGCCCTTGCCGGTGACGAAATGGAGGCGCGCTTGGTCCAGGCGCGCGGGCCAACCGGTATGGGTTTGGCCCGTGGATTCGGAGGTCACCCCAGCATGTTAACCATGCGGTACCCCTCGGCCGATAAGCTCGGCGACATGAGCGAACCGACCCGGTGGGAGTACGCCACCGTCCCGTTGCTGATCCACGCCACCAAGCAGATCCTCGACCAGTGGGGCCAGGACGGGTGGGAGCTGGTTTCGGTACTGGCCAACCCGAGCGGTGAGCAGCACGTCGCGTACCTGAAGCGGCCCAAGTGAGCGTCTCGGACCGGTTGGCCGAACTCGGCATCGAGCTGCCGGAAGTTGTTGCGCCACTTGCCGCTTACGTTCCCGCGGTCCGGACCGGGAACCTCGTCTACACCTCCGGCCAGCTGCCCATGCAGGGCGGCAAGCTGCCCGCCGAGGGCAAGGTCGGCGCTGAGGTCACCGCGGACGACGGCAAGGCGCTGGCCCGGATCTGCGGCCTCAACGCGCTGGCCGCCGTGCACGCGCTGGTCGGCATCGACTCGGTGGTGCGGATCGTCAAGGTTGTCGGATTCGTCGCCTCGGCGCCTGGCTTCAACGGCCAGCCCGCGGTGATCAACGGGGCATCCGAATTGCTGGGCGAGGTGTTCGGCCCGGCCGGCGCGCACGCCCGGTCGGCGGTCGGCGTCTCCGAATTGCCGTTGAATGCTCCCGTTGAGGTGGAGCTCATCGTGGAGATCGCGTAAGCGATCGACCATCGGGAGGGCGGTTGTGTCGATATGAATCATCCCGCGTATGGCGTGCTGCGGCCGGTAACGGAGTCGGCCTCGGTGCTGCTGTGCGACAACCCGGGGATCATGACGCTCGACGGCACCAACACCTGGGTGCTGCGCGGGCCGGGTAGCGACGAGATGGTCGTCGTCGACCCGGGGCCCGACGACGATGCGCACCTGGAGCGGATCGCGGCGCTGGGCAAGATTCCGCTGGTGCTGATCAGTCACAAACACGAGGACCACACCGGCGGCATCGACAAGCTGGTCGGCCTGACCGGAGCAGTGGTGCGGTCGGTGGGCAGCGGGTTTCTGCGGGGCCTGGGCGGACCGCTCACCGACGGCGAGGTGATCGATGCGGCGGGTCTGCGGATCAAGGTCATGGCGACACCCGGGCACACCGCGGATTCGCTGTCGTTCCTCGTCGACGATGCCGTGCTGACCGCTGACACCGTCCTGGGCCGCGGCACCACCGTCATCGACAACGAGGACGGCAGCCTGCGCGACTACCTGGAATCGCTGCGGCGGCTGCAGGGGCTCGGCGGGCGGACAGTCCTGCCCGGCCACGGTCCGGACCTCGCCGACCTCGCCGAGGTGACGGCCATGTACCTCGCGCACCGCGAGGAACGACTGGATCAGGTGCGCGGCGCCTTGCGGGTGCTCGGGGACGAGGCGTCGGCGCGGCAGGTCGTCGAACACGTCTACACCGACGTCGACCAGAAGCTGTGGGACGCCGCCGAGAAATCGGTGCAGGCCCAGCTGGATTACCTGCGGACTGCTTAGGACGACCAAACAGAGATGCCCCCGACACGCGGTGCGTGCGGGGGCATCTGCGTCAGAACTAGCGAGCCCGGCGCGCCAGACGCTCCGAGTCGGAGATCAGCACGCTCTTGCCCTCGAGCCGGATCCAGCCGCGGTGCGCGAAGTCGGCGAGCGCCTTGTTCACGGTTTCGCGGGAGGCGCCGACGAGCTGGGCGATCTCTTCCTGGGTCAGGTCGTGGGTGACGCGCAGCGCGCCGCCCTCCTGCGTGCCGAACCGCTGGGCCAGCTGCAGCAGCTGCTTGGCCACACGACCGGGCACGTCGGTGAAGATCAGGTCGGCGAGGTTGTTGTTGGTGCGGCGCAGCCGGCGGGCGAGCACGCGCAGCAGCTGCTCGGCGATCTCCGGGCGGTCCGCGATCCACGCCCGCAGCGCCTCGCGGTCCATCGAGACCGCGCGCACCTCGGTGATGGTGATGGCGCTCGACGTCCGGGGACCCGGATCGAAGATCGACAGCTCACCGAACATGTCCGACGGACCCATGATGGTCAGCAGGTTCTCGCGGCCGTCCGGTGACCGGCGGCCGATCTTCACCTTGCCGGAGATGATGATGTAGAGGCGGTCGCCCGGCTCGCCCTCGGCGAACACGGTGTGTCCGCGGGGGAAGTCGACCGGTTGCAGCTGTTTGGTCAGTGCGGATACCGCGGTGGGCTCGACACCCTGGAAGATTCCGGCCCTCGCCAGGATCTCGTCCACGTTGCTCCCTAAGGCTGGTGAGTGATAAAAAACGCGCGCAAGCTAGCCAGTGAACTGGTTAACAAAGTCAGTCTAGTGGTAAGCCGTTTCGCAACCAGCCACGCTACACACGATTCGCCTGGCGAGTCTCGCGAAATTGCGGATTGCTCGCATAGTGGGCGTAGGTGCGGCTGGGTAGTTCGGGTTCACCGAAGGCTCCGAGCGGGTTGTCCCGCGTCGGCGACGGGGCCGCCAGCGCGCGAGGTTCCTCGAATCGGGGTGCCGATCGGTGCGGCAATGTGTCCGCGGCTGCGGCCTGCTGTGACCACGCGGTTTTCACCTTGTCGACGAACGCTTTGACGTCGGCTGCGGTGTACGTCTCCTTGGACGTATCGAGCATGGCTTCGAGGCGGCTCAACCCGAAGGTTGCCAACATCAGCAACCCGGGAATGCACACAACCAGCAACCAGGACACACGCAGAAGTAAACACGCCGAATGTCTCAGGGTGATCACGAAACGACGCCGGTCAAAGTATCCTTACCGACTTCTCTCAGTACGCTTACCGGCGTGCCTGCGCGACGATCCACCGCAAAATACGACCGCGAAACCCACCTGGGTCTGGTGCGTCGCGCTCGGAGAATGAATCGTGAACTCGCGCAAGCGTTCCCGCACGTCTACTGCGAGCTGGATTTCACCAATCCGCTGGAGCTCGCGGTGGCCACCATCCTGTCGGCGCAGTGCACGGATAAGAGGGTGAACCTCACGACGCCGGCGCTGTTCGCCAAATACCCGACCGCGCTGGACTATGCGCAGGCCCACCGGACCGAGCTCGAGGAGCTGATCCGGCCCACCGGTTTCTACCGCAACAAGGCCAACTCGATCATCGGGCTGGGTCAGGAACTGGTGGCCCGCTTCGACGGCGAGGTGCCGGACACCCTCGACGAACTCGTCACGCTGCCCGGGGTGGGCCGCAAGACCGCCAACGTCATCCTGGGCAACGCCTTCGACATCCCGGGCATCACGGTCGACACCCACTTCGGCCGGCTGGTGCGGCGCTGGCGCTGGACCGCCGAAGAGGACCCGGTCAAGGTGGAATTCGCGGTCGGTGAATTGATCCCGCGCAAGGAGTGGACCCTGCTGTCGCACCGCGTGATCTTCCACGGACGCCGGGTCTGCCACGCCCGCACGCCGGCGTGCGGCGTGTGCGTGCTGGCCCGCGACTGCCCGTCCTACGGCATCGGGCCGACGGACCTCGCGGCCGCCGCGGCCCTGGTGAAGGGACCCGAGACCGAGCATCTGCTGGCGCTGGCCGGGATCACCGAGTGAGTCGGTCCGCCCGCTGGACCGTCGTCGTGCTGGCGGTGTTCGTCGTTCTCGGTGTGGCGCTGTGGCGTCAACTCGGCGACGACCGGACCGCATCCGGGCCGTCGGGCCAGCAGAGCAATCAGCTGAACGGGACCCGGGCCCATCGCGACGCCGACACCCCGGCGGCACTGGCCGGACCGCGCGCCAAGGCGGCGCTGCCGCCGTGTCCCGCGCCGCAGACCGGGCCCGGACCACAGGCCCTGCAGGGCATCACCGTCGACTGCGCGGGTGACGGTGCGCCGGTCGACGTCGCGAAGGCCGTCGCCGGGCGCGCGGTGGTGCTGAACCTGTGGGCCTACTGGTGCGGTCCCTGCGCCGACGAACTGCCCGCGCTGGCCGAGTATCAGCGCCGCATGGGCACCAAGGTGACGGTGCTGACGGTTCATCAGGACGAGAACGAGACCGCCGGCCTGCTGCGGCTGGCCGACCTCGGCGTCAAGCTGCCGATGCTGCAGGACGGCCGCCGCCTCATCGCGGCCGCACTGCGCGTGCCCAACGTGATGCCTGCGACCGTGCTGCTGCGCCCGGACGGTAGCGTTGCGCAGGTCCTGCCCCGGCCGTTCACCAGTGCCGACGAGATCGCCGCGGCGGTGAACCCACAGTTAGGAGTGTCGGGGTGAACGTGCTGAACCCACAGGCCGCCCCGGCCTGGCTGCGGCCACTCGTCGACAACGCACCGGACCTGCCGCAGGCCTACCGCCGCCGGGTGCCGGCGACGGTGCTGGCGGCCATCACCGCAGCTGGTGCCACCGCGACACTGACCGGCAACAAGCGCGACGCCGCCGTCCTGGTGCTGTTCTCCGGGGCGCCGGACGCCCCGGCCGGTGCGCTGCCGCCCGACGCCGACCTGCTGGTCACCGTGCGCGCCTCGACGCTGCGGCACCATGCCGGGCAGGCCGCGTTCCCGGGCGGTGCGTCCGATCCGGGGGACGACGGTCCCGTCGGGACCGCATTGCGCGAGGCCACCGAGGAAACCGGTATCGACACGTCTCGGCTGCACGTGCTGGCGACGCTGGACCGAATGTTCATCCCGCCCTCGGGTTTTCACGTTGTCCCGGTGCTCGCGTACTCGCCTGATCCCGGTCCGGTCCTCGCCGTCGACCCGGCGGAGACCGCGATCGTGGCGCGGGTTCCGGTGCGCGCCTTCGTCAATCCGGAGAACCGGTTGATGGTGTACCGCAAGGAGAACACCCGGCGGTTCGCCGGTCCGGCATTTCTGCTCAACCAGATGCTGGTGTGGGGCTTCACCGCTCAGGTGATCTCGGCGATCCTGGACGTGGCGGGCTGGGCACAGCCGTGGAACGCCGACCGGGACTACGAACTCGAGGCGGCAATGGCGCTGCTGGGGGACTCCAACGGCTACCGTGTGGATCAACCATGACACCTTCACAATGGCTGGATCTGGCCGTTCTGTCCGTCGCCTTCGTCGCCGCCGTCTCGGGCTGGCGGTCCGGGGCGCTGGGCTCGCTGCTGTCTTTTCTCGGTGTGGTGCTCGGCGCGGTGGCCGGCGTGCTGCTTGCGCCCCACGTGGTGGCGCACGTGGACGGCGCCCGCAGCAAGCTCTTCATCGCGCTGTTCCTGATCCTGGGTCTGGTCGTGGTCGGCGAGATCGCCGGTGTGGTGCTGGGCCGCGCCGTCCGTGGCGCCATGCGCAACGAGGTGGTGCGCGGTCTCGACTCGGTCGTGGGCATGGCCCTGCAACTGGTCGCGGTGCTGGTCGCCGCCTGGCTGCTGGCCACGCCGCTGACGTCGTCCGACCAGCCGAATCTGGCTGCGGCGGTGAACGGCTCGCGGGTGCTCTCGGAGGTCAACGACCTCGCGCCGGCGTGGCTGAAGCGCGTGCCCACCCGGCTCTCGGCGCTGCTGAACACCTCCGGCCTGCCGTCGGTGCTGCAACCGTTCGGCCGCACCCCCATCGTCAGCGTCTCGGCTCCCGATCCCGCGCTCGTGGGCGATCCGGCGGTGGCCGCGGCCAAGGGCAGCGTCGTGAAGATCCGCGGCGTCGCGCAGAGCTGCCAGAAAGTGCTCGAGGGCACCGGCTTCGTCGTCGCGCCCGGCCGGGTGATGTCCAACGCCCACGTGGTGGCCGGCTCCAACAGCGTCACCGTCCAGGTCGACGACAAGAGCTACGACGCCAAGGTCGTCTCCTACGACCCCGAGGCCGATATCTCGATTCTCGACGCACCCGACCTGCCCGCGCCGCCGCTGAAGTTCGACATGCAGGAGGCCGCGACCGGGACCGGCGCGGTGGTGATGGGCTACCCGGGCGGCGGCGAGTTTGCCGCGACCCCGGCCCGCATCCGCGAGGTCATCAAACTCAACGGGCCGGACATCTACCACTCCACGACCGTCACGCGTGAGGTCTACACCATCAGAGGCAATGTCCGCCAAGGCAATTCGGGTGGCCCGCTGATCGACGGCAGTGGCAAGGTGCTCGGTGTCGTGTTCGGCGCCGCGGTCGACGACGCGGATACCGGCTTCGTCCTCACCGCCGACGAGGTGGCCAAGCAGATGGCCAAGGTCGACAACTCCGAAGCGGTGCCGACCGGAAAGTGCATCTCAGCCGGGTAGCTGGTGCAGGAACGTCGACAGCTCCGAGGTGACGGTCGACGGCTGCTCTTCGTGCGCGAAATGGCCTGCGCCGGTGACGGATACGAAGCGGGTCTGCGGGGCGTAGCGCTGGGTCCGGCGGACCGGATCATCGAGCACGTAGGGATCCGCGGTGCCGTGCAGGTGCAGGATCGGTACCGGGGTGCGCTGTTTCATCGCCCGCATGAAGCGCCGGCCCTCGCCGCGGACCTGACTGCGCGCCGCCCAGCGCTGGTACTCCAGCGCGGAGTGCGCCGCCGAGGGGATCTGAATCGCGGTGCGCAGGTGCGCGGCGGTCTGGGCGAAATCCTCCGACGCCGGCCAGGCAGCGCCGGCGCGGCTGCGGACCAGCTGCTCGACGGCGGCGCCGCCCCGGCGGGTGAGGACATGTTCGGGCCACCACGGCACCTGGTTGCGCAGCATCGCGGGCAACAGGGCCGCGCGCTGGTCTCGATCGGTCAGCGTCGACGAGCGCAGCGCCACCGGATGCGGTGAACTGATCAGCGCGATACCCCGCACTGATCGCGGATGCAGCATCGCGGTGGCCCAGCAGACCAGGCCGCCGTCGGCGTGCCCCACCAACACGGCGGAACTGTGCCCCAGAGCGCGCACCAGGCCGGCGGTGTCCCCGGCCAGCGTCCAGCCGTCGTAGCCGGTCGGCGGTTTGTCGCTGCCGCCGTAGCCGCGCAGGTCCACCGCGACCACCCGGGCGCCGCGCAGGTCGCGCAGCTGATGCCGCCACGAGTACCAGAACGAGGCGAATCCGTGCAGCAGGATCACCAGCGGGCGCTCGCCGGCCGAACCGGTCTGGCTTGAGCCCGGGTCTGCCTCCACGACGTGGAAGCGAATCCCGTTCGCGTGCACCTGAAGGTGTCGCCACGGACCGTCGATCCGGACGACCGACGGATCAGGTGGCGGCACTACCAGCCTGAGGTGTCGCTAGAAGCCGAGCGGGCGGTGATCTGACTCGAGGGCTTGTCGTGGCCAGGCGTCAGCGCCACCTTGGCCTCCTTGACCGTCGCGATGGTGTCCCGCGGGCCGCGGATCTTGCGGACCTTCAGGAACCCGACGAACGCCAGCGCACCCGTCGTCAGCACCATGAGCGCGAAGACGATCAGGTACGACGCCCAGCTCGGCAGCCACAGCTCCAGCAGCGAACCGAGGAAGAAGAAGAAAAAGAACGTCGAGTAGAACAGCACCACGAGTGCGGCGATGAACAGGACGCTGCCGGTCAGGCCCTTCTTCACATCGGCGGTGATCTCGGCGCGCGCCAGTTCGACCTCGGCCCGCACCAGCGTCGACATCTGCGCGGTGGCTTCCTTGACCAGATCGCCGATCGACGGATCAGCCTTGGGTGCATGCGGATCCACCAGCGGGATCGAGGTCACCGTGGCTGGAACTGCGCCATTCTTGCGATCGCCATTGCTCACGAACACGTCCTCCCGGCGTCGGTGTAGTCCTGGCATATGTTGCCACGTAGGGCGCCGGTTAACGATCCGGGCCAGCGATACACTGCCCCGATGCGTTCGGCACCCGTGCTTGCTTCGATGTTTGGGATGGCCATTGCCCTGTTCGGTACGTCGGTCGGGGTGCCTGCCCACGCGGACGCACCGGTCCCGTTGGGCGGTGGGTCCGGCATCGTCGTGGACGGCGACACCTTCTGCACCCTGACCACGATCGGGCATGACAACCGCGGCAAGCTGGTCGGCTTCACGTCGGCGCACTGCGGCGGTCCCGGCCACCTGGTGTCGGCCGAGGGCGCGGAGAACCGCGGCACGCTCGGCGTCATGGTGGCCGGCAGCCAGCCCCTGGACTACGCCGTCATCGAATTCGACCCGGCCAAGGTGCAGCCCCTCAACAACGTCAACGGATTCCAGATCGACGGCATCGGCCCGGACCCGGCCTTCGGTGAGGTGGCGTGCAAGCTCGGCCGCACCACCGGCTACACCTGCGGCGTCACCTGGGGCCCGGGCCAGGACCCGGGCACCATCGTGGACCAGGTGTGCGGCCAGCCGGGCGACTCGGGTGCGCCGGTCACCGTGAACAACAAGCTGGTCGGCATGATCCACGGGGCCTTCAGCGACGACCTGCCGACGTGCGTCGTCAAGTACGTGCCGCTGCACACCCCGGCCGTGACGGTGTCCATCAACGCGGTGATCGCCGATCTCGACGCCAAGAGCCGGCCGGGAGCGGGTTACCAGCCCGTCTAGCCCATCAATGTGAAACGGCCCCTTCTCGTCGGAGAAGGAGCCGTTTCACGTGGACCTACTTGCTGGCGCGGATGGCCTCGAAGACGCTGGGGTCGACCAGGGTGGAGGTGTCACCGAGGTCGCGGCCTTCGGCGACGTCGCGCAGCAGGCGGCGCATGATCTTGCCGCTGCGGGTCTTCGGCAGCTCGGGGACGATGTGGATTTCCCGCGGCTTGGCGATGGGGGAGATCTCGGTGGAGACCTGGGCCCGCAGTTCCTCGACGATGTTCGCCGAGCCGCCGTGTGCTGATTCCTTGAGGATGACGAACGCGCAGATGGCCTGACCGGTGGTGGCGTCGGTGGCGCCGACGACGGCGGCCTCGGCCACGCCGGAGTGTCCGACGAGGGCGGATTCGACCTCGGCGGTGGAGATGCGGTGGCCGGAGATGTTCATGACGTCGTCGATGCGGCCCAGGACCCAGATGTTGCCGTCGGCGTCGTAGCGGGCGCCGTCACCGGCGAAGTACCAGCCCTGCTCGGCGAAGCGGGACCAGTAGGTGTCCTTGAAGCGTTCGTCGTCGCCCCAGATGCCGCGCAGCATCGATGGCCACGGCTTGTCGAGCACCAGGTAGCCGGTGACGTGTTCTTCCTCGTCGGCGCCGGGGACGAGTTCGTTGCCGTCGTCGTCGACGATCTTGGCGCTGATGCCGGGCAGCGGGGTCATGGCCGAGCCGGGCTTGGCGGCGGTGACGCCGGGCAGCGGGGAGATCATGATGGCGCCGGTCTCGGTCTGCCACCAGGTGTCGACGATGGGGGTCTTACCGGCACCGATGTGTTCGCGGTACCAGCGCCAGGCTTCGGGGTTGATGGGTTCGCCGACCGAGCCGAGCACCCGCAGGCTCGACAGGTTGTGCGCCTCGGGGATCTGGTGGCCCAGCTTCATGAAGGTGCGGATCAGCGTCGGCGCCGTGTAATAGATGGTGACGCCGTACTTTTCGATGATCTCGAAGTGCCGGTGCTCGTTCGGTGAGGTGGGGGTGCCCTCGTAGACCACCTGCGTCACGCCGTTGGAGAGCGGGCCGTAGACGATGTAGGTGTGCCCGGTGACCCAGCCGATGTCGGCGGTGCACCAGTACACGTCGTCGGTTTTGATGTCGAAGACGTTGTGGTGGCTGTAGGACGCCTGGGTCAGGAAGCCGCCGCTGGTGTGCACGATGCCCTTGGGCTTGCCGGTGGTGCCGGAGGTGTACAGCAGGAACAGCGGCTGTTCGGCGTCGAACGCTTCGGGCGTGTGCTCGGTTGACTGCGCGTCGACGGTCTCGTGCCACCAGACGTCGCGGCCTTCGGTCCAGTCGACGTCGATGCCGGTGCGCTTGACCACCAGGACGTGCTGCACCGACGGCTGGTTCGCGACGGCCTCGTCGACGGCGGACTTGAGCGAGGCGGCCTGGCCGCGCCGGTACTGGCCGTCGGTGGTGATGACGAGTTTGGCTTGGGCGTCTTCGACGCGCGCGGCGAGCGCGGTGGCGGAGAACCCGGCGAACACCACCGAGTGCATGACACCGAGCCGGGCGCAGGCCAGCATCGCGACGATGGCTTCGGGCACCATCGGCATGTAGATGGCGACGCGGTCGCCGGCGCTCAGGCCCAGGGCGGTCAGGGCGTTGGCGGCCTTGCTGACCTCGTCCTTGAGTTGGGCGTAGGTGATGTCGCGGGCGTCCCCGACGGGTTCGCCTTCCCAGTGGATCGCGACGCGGTCGCCGTTGCCGGCCTCGACGTGGCGGTCGACGCAGTTGTAGGCGACGTTGAGCTTGCCGTCGCCGAACCACGTGGCGAACGGCGCGTTGGACCAGTCCAGGACCTCGGTGAACGGGGTCGCCCAGGACAACCGCTCACCCTGGCGGCGCCAGAAATCCAGGCGGTCGGCGTCGGCCTCTTGGTACAGCGCGGCAGTGGCATTGGCCTGCGCGGCGAACTCGGCAGGCGGCGGGTAAGCCTGTGGCACAGCGGTGTCTTGTGTCATGGCTGTGAGCGTAGTCACTGGCAGGTTGCAACGACGTTGGTGGTGGCCACCTGGTGGCACTACCCTGTGCGGTCGTGGCTGCACCTGACCCGCTGGCTCCTTTGGCAGAACTGCCCGGCGTGGCCGAGGCCGGAGACGAGGCGCGTGAAGCGCTCGGCAGGGCCCATCGACACAAGGTGAACCTGCGTGGTTGGCCGGCCACCGCGGCCGAGGCCTCGATGCGGGCGGCGCGGGCGTCGTCGGTGCTCGACGGTGGCTCGCTGAGTTTCAGTAAAGACGGCGAGGCCCCGGCGAAAGGCGAGCGTGCCGACGCGGTGCTGGCCGGTGCGCTGCGAGTGGCCGAGGCCCTCGAAGGTGGCGCGACAGCGCTGGTCGGGGTGTGGCAGCGGGCGCCGTTGCAGGCGATGGCTCGGCTGCACTCGCTGGCGGCCGCGGATCTGACCGACGCGGACCAGCTCGGCCGGCCCCGCACCGATGACCCCGACGTGGGCCGGCGGCTGGAGCTGCTCGGCGAGCTCGTGGGTGGCGGGAGCCGGGTGCCGGCGACGGTGCTCGCGGCCGTCGCTCATGGCGAACTCCTGAGCCTGGCTCCGTTCGGGGTGGCCGACGGTGTGGTGGCGCGCGCGGTGTCCCGGCTGATCACCATGTCCAGTGGACTGGATCCGCACGGCCTCGGTGTGCCCGAGATGTACTGGATGCGCGAGGTCGGCCAATACCGTGCCGTGGCACGGGGCTTCGCGTCGGGGACGGCTGACGGGCTGACCGCGTGGTTGATCTTCAGCAGTCGCGGTCTGCATTCCGGGGCTCGTGAAGCGCTGTCGATCGCACAAGCTTCCGCCAAGTAGCGGCCCGGCGCGACCGCCCTCCAGCAAACACGCAGACATAAAAGCGGGCGGCGCTCCGTCGTCAGAGTGCATCTGACTCGGCTCGCCGCCCGCTAGCACGGAACCCCGGTTACCAAGCGTGCTTGTTGGGTTGTGTGGGTGGCCTCGGCGTCCCTGCAATGCGCTGCGGCTACAACTCCACCCAAGGAATTCTCTTAGCCGTTCGCTCTTCGCAATTACGCAGGCCCACAACGCTTTTACCATCATCGCGGTATGTGCTCCGCGTGGGTGCCGGTATTCCGTGCTGGGATGCCCGCTTCGGGAGGTCGAACCTTCTCTTCCGGTTCGGTCTTGGCCTTGGGGGCTTCCGTGCTTCCTTTGTACTACGTGACCGCAGTCACATCAAGGGCCAATCGCCGGCGATTTGTGATTGTTACTCCAGGGGACCCAGCAACTCGCCAGTAGCTTTCAGAAGTTCAGGCGGCGGAGCAGCGAGTACGTCACCGCGCCGGCGGCGAGGGCGCTGGCGCCGACGGCCAGCGTGGTGGCGACCGCGGCGCCGGACGGAGCCGGCAGCCGGTCCCGCAGAGAGACCGGACGCGTGAAGGTCAGCACCGGCCAGCCGCGAGCGACGGCCTCCTTGCGCAGGGCGCGATCGGGATTGACCACCGCCGGGTGACCGACCGCCGTGAGCATCGGCAGATCGGTGATGGAGTCCGAATACGCGTAGCAGTGCTCGAGCACATAGCCCTCGCGGGCGGCTAGGTCCTCGATTGCCTGGACCTTGCCTTCGGCGAAGCAGTAGAAGTCGACGCCGCCGGTGTACTTGCCGTCCTCGACCACCATGCGCGTGGCCATCGAGTGGTCGGCCCCGAGTTCGCGGGCGATGGGTGCGACGATCTCCTCGCCGGACGCCGAGACCACGACGACGTCGCGGCCGCACAGCTTGTGGTCGGCGATCAGGTTGGCCGCCTCGGCGAAGACCAGCGGGTCGACGATGTCGTGCAGCGTCTCGGAGACGATCGACTTGACCTGTTCCACGTCCCAGCCGGTGCACATGTTGGTCAGGTAGGACCGCATGCGGTCCATCTGATCGTGGTCGGCACCTGACATCAGGAACAGAAACTGGGCGTAGGTGGACTTGAGCACGGCTTGCCGATTCAGCAGACCTTGGTTGAAAAAAGGTTTGCTAAAAGCGAGAGTGCTGGACTTGGCAATCACCGTTTTGTCGAGATCGAAGAAGGCTGCGGTGCGCACCGGACCGCTCGACTCAGCTTCCTGGCGCGGCGCGGCCGCGGCCTGGGCGGCCGGATCGGATGCGGTCACGGCTCCCAGCATATGCCCCGGAACGTCAGTACCGGGTTGGCGACGGTGTCGCCGTGTCGGTCGCCGGTGGCGTGACCGTCGCGGCGATTGACGTGCTGACACGCCCCTTTCACAGACAATCAACAGTTGCGCAGAGCCCTGTTGACGTGTGTATAGTGGGGTTTACCCGGCTAGCGCCGGGTGTGCATCAGCCCGACCCCCCGGGGCTGATCCACGACGACCTCCGCCTCCTCCCCCCCTGGCGGGGGTCGTCCCTTTTTCAGGGGTGGTGAATTTTCTTGAGGCGGGGCCTCTTCGGCGCCTTTCTATCGGCGCCAGACTCTTCTTTTCCGCGTGTGGCGCGGCCACCGCATTCCCGGTTCGTCGAACGTCGCGGGTAGTCCGCGAAAAGTTGCGGAACGACATTCTCACGAGTCCGTCAATAAAGTTGTCCACAGTTTGCGATCCATCCACATTTTGGATGCGCACTCTGGTGCCGTGGCCTGCTGCGCAGCACGGTGGACCCATGGCAACCACCGGGGCCTTGGCGCTGATCTCCGACGCCGGACTGTGCGCCGAGATCGAGCGGATCGCCGCGGCGGCGGGGATTCGGGTGGTGTACGCGGCAGAGCCTTCCGGCCGGAAAGCATGGGTCGGCGCCGCGGCAGTGCTGCTCGATGTCGAGGCAGCGCAGCGCTGTCACGAGCTCGGGATGCCACGGCGGCCCGCGGTGCTCTTGATCGCCGCCGACACGCCGGGTAGCCGCGAGTTCGAGGCCGCGATGGTGATCGGTGCGCAGGCGGTCATCACCTTGCCCGGCCAGGAGTCCGGACTGGTCGGTGTCCTGTCCGACGCCGCGGCCGGCGAATCCGATGGGCGCCGCGGCGCCGTCGTCGCGGTGATCGGTGGCCGCGGGGGCGGCGGGGCATCGGTGTTTGCGATCGCGTTGGCGCAGGCCGCGGCCGAACCGGACCGCGAGTGTCTGCTCATTGATGTCGACGTCTGGGGCGGCGGCATCGACCTGGCCCTCGGCGCCGAGTGTGATGCCGGCCTGCGCTGGCCGGACCTGGCGGCGGCGGGCGGACGGCTCAGCTTTCCGGCCTTGCGTGATGCGCTGCCGCGGCGGCGCGGGGTGGTGGTCCTGTCGGCCGGACGCACCGGCGTCGAGTTGAGGCCGACGGCGCTCGCCGCTGTCGTCGAGGCCGGGAGCCGCGCCGGCGCCACCGTGATCTGCGATGTGCCGCGGCAGTCGTCGGCCGCGGCCGAGACGGTACTGGCGGCGGCCGATCTCGTGGTCGTGGTGGCACCGGCGGAGCTGAGGTCCTGCGCGGCGACCCGGGTGGTGGCCGACTGGGTGACGGCGGTCAACCCGAATGTCGGCCTGGTGGTCCGGGGCCCCGCGCCCGGCGGCCTCCGCGCCGCCGAGATGGCGACGATCCTGGGGCTGCCGCTGCTGGCGGCCATGCGTGCGGAGAGCAACCTCGACGGTGCGCTGGAGCGGGGCTGTCTCGGTCGCAGTCTGCGGCGCCGGTCACCGCTGGCCGTGGCCGCCCGCCGCGTACTCGCGGTGCTGCACCAGCAGCCGGGGGAGGCGGCATGACGTCGTCATTGGTGGACCGCGTCCGGGAACGACTGGCCGTGCAGACCAGCGGTGCGCTGCATCCGAACGCGGTGGCTGCCGCCATCCGTGCCGAGTCCGGCGGTGTGCTCGCCGACAGCGACGTGCTCGCCGGCATGCGGCTGCTGCAGACCGAACTGACCGGTGCCGGGATTCTGGAACCGCTACTGCGGGCACCGGGTACCACCGACGTGCTGGTCAGCGCTCCTGACGAGGTGTGGGTAGACGATGGAAACGGGTTGCGCCGCAGCGCGATCCGATTTCCCGACGAGACCGCCGTGCAGCGCCTGGCGCAACGGCTGGCGCTGGCTGCCGGCCGCCGGCTGGACGACTCGCAACCCTGGGTCGACGGCCACCTCGGTGGGATCGGCGGCGGCCTGAATGTGCGGTTGCACGCCGTGCTGCCCCCGATCGCCGCGGCAGGCACCTGCCTGTCGCTGCGGGTGCTGCGACCCGCGACCCAAGACCTGACCGGCCTCGTCGGGTCCGGGGCCATCGCGCCGCCCGCCGCCTCGTTGATCGCCGACATCGTCGCGGCGCGGCTGGCCTTCCTGGTCTCCGGCGGAACCGGAGCCGGAAAGACCACCATGCTGTCGGCGCTCCTGGGGGCCGTCGATCCCGCCGAGCGGATCGTCTGCGTCGAGGACGCCGCGGAGCTGGCTCCGCGCCATCCGCACCTGGTCCGGCTGGTCGCGCGCGGCGCCAACGTCGAAGGCGTCGGCGCGGTGACGGTGCGCGACCTGGTTCGGCAGGCACTGCGGATGCGCCCCGATCGCATCGTCGTCGGTGAGGTCCGCGGTGCGGAGGTCGTCGACCTGCTGGCCGCGCTCAACACGGGCCACGAGGGCGGGGCTGGGACGGTCCACGCGAACAGCCCCGCCGAGGTGCCCGCCCGCATGGAAGCGTTGGCGGCGGTCGGCGGGTTGGACCGGGCGGCGCTGCATTCGCAACTGTCGGCCGCGTGCCAGGTGGTGCTGCACACCGCGCGTGCCCGTGACGGGCGACGGCACCTGAGCGAGATCGCGGTGCTGCGCCGCGCCCCGGATGGGACCGTGACGGCCGTGACCGCATGGCACGTCGACCGGGGCCTCGGCCCTGGGCGGCCCGCACTGGGTGAGCTGCTGGCAGCTCGGGGCCGGCCGTGAGTCCGGCGCTGATGCTGGCACTGGCCGTGCTGGTCGCGCCCCGGCCGGGCGGCGCCAGGCGCCTCGGGCAACGAAAACGGTTGGTGGGATTCGGGTCTCGCGGTGGAGCGCGGATGCCATGGTTGGTGGCGGCAGCGGTCGCTGTGACGTCGCTGGTCGTCCTGCCGCTGGCGGTGACGCTGGCGGGTGCGGCCGTGGTCGGGACCGCTGGGCTCCGCTGGCGGCGGTCGCGGCGGGCGGCGGAACGTGTCAGAGAAGCGCAGACCCTGCAGGGCGCCCTCGGCATCCTGGTCGGCGAACTGCGGGCCGGGGCGCATCCGGTGGCGGCGTTCGACGCCGCGGCCCTCGAAGTGGACGGACCCGTCGCCGCGGCGTTGGGGGAGGTCGCGGCGCGGGCCCGGCTGGGCGCCGATGTCTCGGCCGGTCTGCGCGCGGTCGCGGGATCGTCGGCGCTGCCCGCCCACTGGCAGCGCCTCGCCGTGTACTGGCAACTGGCGCTCGACCACGGCCTGGCGATCGCCCCGCTGATGCGTGCCGCCGAGCGTGATGTCGTTGCCCGCGAACGTTTCTCATCGCGGATCAGGGCCGGTATGGCCGGAGCCCGGACAACGGCCGCGGTGCTGTCCGGACTGCCCGCGCTCGGAATTGTCCTGGGGCAGTTGATCGGTGCGCATCCGGTGCGCTTCCTGCTGGGCGATGGCTCGGCCGTGCTGGCGGTCGGGGTGGTGCTGTGCTGCCTCGGACTGCTGTGGTCGGACCGGATCATCGCAGGGGCGCAGCGATGAGCGGCATCTTCCTGATGGCGTTCGCGCTCTTGCTGCTGCCCGGCCCAGCAGTGCACCGAATCTGGCCCCGCCTGCCGGACCGGTCGTCGCCGCMGGCGGCGCCGCGCGACGACCCGCTGGCGGTGCCATCGAGCTTGGACGTGCTGGCGGCCTGTCTGTCGGCGGGCATGGCGACCAGTGCCGCGGCCGCGGCGGCGGTGTCGTCTGCGCCTTCCGGTTTGGCCACCGTGCTGCGGCGTGCGGCCGAACTCCTGGCCCTGGGCGCCAGTCCGGCGACGGCCTGGTCGGAGCCGGGTGGCGGTACTGATCCGCACGTGGTCGCGCTGCTCCGGCTGGCGCGACGGTCGGCGTCGTCGGGCGCCGCGATGGCTCAGGGCGTCGCCGAACTGGCCGAGCAGGCCCGGGCCGACGCCGGTGACGCGGCGGACGCGGCCGCCGAGCGGGCCAACGTGTTGATCGCCGGTCCACTGGGGCTCTGCTACCTGCCGGCATTCGTCTGTCTCGGCATCGTGCCGGTGGTCGCCGGCCTGGCCGGTGACGTGTTCCGGTCGGGGGTGTTCTGATCACAACAAGGGGAGGAAAAACCATGAAAATCAACAGCTTTCGCAACTGGGAAGCCCGGGCGACCCTGCTGCTCACCGATGAGAGCGGCATGTCCACCGTCGAGTACGCCATCGGCACCGTCGCTGCCGCGGCTTTCGGCGCCATCCTGTACACGGTGGTCACCGGGGACTCGATCGTCAGCGCCCTGACGGGCATCATCTCCCGTGCTCTCACCACCAAGGGATGACCGCGGTGGCGTCACGGTCGAGGCGGCGTTCGCGGTTGCCGCCCTCATCGCGGTCGCGGTCCTCGGTATCGGTGGGCTGGCGGCGGTCTCGATGCAGGTGCGCTGTATCGACGCGGCCAGGGAAGCGGCCCGGCTCGCGGCCCGCGGCGACGATCGTGCCGCCGTCGATACGGCCCGGCGTACCGGACCCGACGGCGCCTCGGTCGAGGTGCGGCGCGACGGCGGGCGGGTCGTGGCCCGGGTCCGGGTCCCCGCCCCGCTGCTCCCCGGCGTCACGGTGGGGGCAGAGGCGGTGGCGGCACCCGAACCTGGCGCCTGACGACCGGGGCGCGGCGACGGTGTTCGCAGTCGCGCTGATCGTGGTGCTCGTCGGGATCATGACCGGCGCGGCCGCCGTCGGCACCGCGGTGATCGGCCGGCACCGCGCGCAGTCAGCGGCCGACCTGGCCGCGCTGGCCGCCGCAGGCGCATTGGCCGCCGGACCCGGCCAATCCTGTCGCCAGGCCGCCGCCGTCGCTGAAGCGATGGACAGCCGGGTCGGTCACTGTTCGGTGCAGCGGCTGGATGTGGTGGTCGACGTGGAGGTGCCGGTGCGGTTCGGCCGGTGGCACCTGGGCGAGGCGCACGGCCGGGCCCGCGCCGGGCCAGGCTGAGGGCAGTCCGGTGGTCACAACGATCAGAAGGCCGCAGAAGAACACATCATCCCACCCGGGTTTGACCGCGGCCCGACCTGCTGTGTCACTTCGCATGTCACCACCGTAGAATCTCAACTATGGTTGAGATCAAGCGTATGGGTCCGACCGATCTGCTCACCATCGGGGAGATCGTGAAGCGGACGGGAGTCGCCGCGTCCGCGCTGCACTTCTACGAGCGAAAGGGGCTGATCCATCCCGAGCGCACATCCGGCGGGACCCGGCTCTATCCACGGCACATGGAGCGTCGGATCGCCGTCATCCAAGTGGCCAAGCGTCTTGGCATTCCCCTCAATGAGGTCGCCGAGCACTTCCGGACGCTGCCGGATGACAGGATGCCGTCACTGCGGGACTGGACCAGGCTCAACAAGAGGTGGCGTGCGCAACTGCGCGAGCGGCAGCTCGAGCTGGAGCGGCTGCAGTCGGAGATGGATCAGTGCATCGGGTGCGGGTGTATCTCGCTGAACCACTGCCTGGTCATCAACCCCGGGGACGAGCTCGCCGCCGAAGGGCCCGGAGCACGGCGCTTGATGCCTATCGAAGAGTCGAATTAGGCAGGTGCCGAACAGGTTTCGACACTGTCAGGACTCGGGCACCTCGTCGTCGGCCAGCCGCTCTTCGGCGGCCATCAGTTCGCCGTAGGTGGGCAATCGTAGCGACAGCAGCCCGGCGAAGGTGTCGTCGGCGACTTCGAGTCGGTGCGCGGTGACGTGAATCGGCACCCATCCGCCGTCGTGCGCGCGCAGTCGCAGTACCCGTGACGTCGGCCCGCTGGCGAACTCGACTGTCATGGCGGCCATTTCGGGCAGCTCGTTCGGGTGCACCACCAATTCGGGCTTGTTGTCGGCGCTCCAGTCGAACAGCGGACAGGTTTCGTCGATCCACTTGATCAACTTCCAGCTGTTCAGATCGACCATGGCGCGGTAGACCCCGGGCACCGCCGGGCCGTTCATGATCTGGCGTGCCCGGTCGAGCGGCGTGGCAGACGAATTGTCTCGGACTGCCCGCCAGTTCATGGCCCGGCAGATGAGCTGGTCCTCTCCGTCTTCGTCGGGCTCGTTCAGCACCCGCGCGGCGAACCCGACCGAGATCGGCCGCCCCCGGAAGTCGGTCATCTCCCAAGTGCTGGTGAAGGTTTGGCCGGGCTCGGGCTTGATCACGGCCGAGATGACCCGCGCCTCGTTCGGCTTGAGCTTGCGGGTCTGCAGGTCGTCGGCGAAAGCGCGGCCGTGGGTGGCCTCGGCCGCGGGGTTGAGGCCGCTGTTGGCCAGCGACTCCATGGTGTCGGTCGCGATGCCGTTGGTCAGGTCCCACTTCAGCGGGCCCGGGATCATCCGGTCGGGTGGGTCGGCGTCAGGTGTGCCGACCCACACGTGGACGCCGTGGATGCGGCCATCGGTCATCTGCACCACTTCGGTCCTGATCACGCGGTCGCTCTTGGGTGTGATGCTCGTCAGCGGCAGACCGGCGCGCACGGTTTCCCCGATCGCCGACTGGATCGCCATCAGACTGGAGTTGCGCCGCAGAAATGAGCTGATGGGCACCATGTCTACGGTTTGCTGCCCCTGCGCGACGACGGCAGGTTCGGCGCCGAGGGTCTCGACGAGGAGCCAGTCGTCCGTCATGGCCGTAGTTTATCCGTTTCGGCGCGCTTTGCTTTGTCCGATGTCGGGCGGCGGCCTACTTTCCGTGGGCCGCCAAAGTGCGGACAACCAGGCGAAGTACCTGGACAGCACCGGCTTTGTCCAGCGGATCGTTCGCATTGCCGCACTTGGGCGATTGCACACAGGACGGGCAACCGTGACGGCACTCACATGCTTCGATCGCCGCGGCCGTGGCGGACCACCAGGTGGACAGCTGCCGGAACCCGCGGTCGGCGAACCCGGCGCCGCCCGGATAGCCGTCGTACACGAAAATCGTTGGCAGACCGGATAAATCGCCGGGTGCGGGTCCGGATGCGGTGGACACACCGCCGATGTCACCCCGGTCGCAACTGGCCACCAGCGGCAGCAGGCCGATCGCGGCGTGCTCGGCGGCGTGCAGCGAACCGGGCACGCGTAGTGGGTCAATCCCGTTGTCGAGCAACACTTCCGGGGTCATCGTGCACATGACAGCCATGGTGTCCAGGGTGCGGGTCGGCATATCGAGGTCGACGAAATCGAGCACAGTGCCGTCCATGGCGCGGCGCAGGAAACCCACCACGGTGTTGGACACCGACACCGGGACCAGGCCGATGGCCACCGGCCCGAACCGGTGAATCTCACCGGTCCCTCTCACGCTGATGTCCGTGACCTCCCGGGCCGATGTGGTGTAGCCGGGATCCTCGGCGTGCACGAAGGCGACACCGGCCTCGAAGTCGAGGGCGTCCACCAGGAAGGTCTCGCCCTGGTGCAGGTGGACGGCGCCCGGGTGCACCGAGGCCGGCGCCTGCCCGGCGCCGGTGCTGCCCAGCATGCGTCCGGTACCGGACTCCAGGATGGCGATCTGCCCGCCGGATGAACCCCGGATGTCCACGGCGGGGTGCGGATCCACCCCGGGCGCCGGGAAGTAGCCGGCGGGGCGTTTGCGCAGCAGGCCGTCGTCGACCAGTGCTTCGGCGACCGCCTCGGCGTCCCACATCCGCACCTCGGCCGGCGTCAGCGGGAGTTCGGTTGCCGCACAAAGCAATTGCGGCGACAACACGAACGGGTTCCCGGGATCGATGACGATCCGCTCGATGGGCTTGTCCAGCAGCGCGGCGGGATGGTGCACGAGGTAGGTGTCGAGCGGGTCGTCGCGGGCGATCAGCACGATCAGCGCGCTCTGGCCGCGCCGCCCCGCGCGGCCGGCCTGCTGCCAGAACGAGGCCACCGTGCCGGGGAATCCGGCCAGCACCACCGCGTCCAGTCCGGCGATGTCGACGCCGAGCTCCAGTGCGTTCGTGGTGGCCAGGCCGCGCAATTCCCCTTCCGTCAGGGCATGTTCCAGGGCCCGACGGTCCTCGGCCAGGTACCCGGCACGGTAGGACGCCACCAGCGGGGCCAGGTCGGGAGCGATGTTCTCGAGCCGGGCCCGCGCGCCGAGCGCCGTCAGCTCGGCGCCGATGCGCGATCGGACGAAGGTCAGGGTGCGGGCGCCTTCGGCGATCAGGTCGGCCATCACCCGCGAGGCCTCGGTACCGGCGGACCGCCGGACCGGGGCGCCGTTCTCACCGACCAGATCGGTGAGCAGCGCGGGCTCCCACAGCGCCACCGTGCGGCCGCCGTGCGGCGACCCGTCCTCGGTGATCGCGGTGACCGTCTGGCCGAGCAACTCGGACGCCGTCTGCGCCGGGGCGGCGGTGGTGGCGCTGGCGAACACCACCGTGGGTGCCGACCCGTAGCGATCGCACAGGCGCAGCAGCCGGCGCAGCACCATCGCCACGTTCGAGCCGAAAATGCCCCGGTAGTAATGGCATTCGTCGATCACCACGAACTTCAGTTGGCGCAGGAACACGGCCCAGCGGGAATGGTTGCGCAGCAGGGACAGGTGCACCATGTCGGGATTGGAGAAGATCCAGCGGGACCGTTCCCGCGCGAATTGCCTTGCCTCTGTTGAGCTGTCACCGTCGTAGGCGGACGGGGCGACGTTGACGAGGCCGGGAATCGAGGCGCACAGCGACTGGGCGGCACGGAGCTGGTCGTGGCCCAGTGCCTTGGTCGGGGACAGGTACAGGGCGCGGGCGTGCACATCGGTTTGCATCGCGTGCAGGATCGGCAGTTGGTAGGCCAGGGATTTGCCGGATGCGGTGCCCGTCGCGATCACCACGTGCCGGCCGGCGTGCGCCAACTCGGCCGCGGATACCTGATGCGACCATGGCTGCGCCACACCGCGATCGGTGAAAGCGCGCACCACGTCGTCGCCGACCCAAGTGGGCCAGGGCATTCGGCGAGCCTGTCGTGGGGCCAGGTCGGCGACGTGCCGCAGCGGCTGCTCGTCGGCCGGGGTGCCGTCGAGTGCGGAGGACAACAGTTCACGCCCGAAGTTCGGCTGCGCTGCAGCGTCATCGGACTCCGCGTGTGTCACTGTGATCCCTTCTCGGCCATGGCTGCCGCCCGCTGAAGCGGGCCAAGATGAATTGTTAACCACACATCGTCGTGTGACTGTTGCGACAGCGCCCGACATGGTTGACTGAACTCGGTCGCAGCTGCTGTATTCGTGTGTCAACACCCGCGAACGTCGTTGCGCTCCCGGTACATCGGAAGACTCGGTGGATCGCACCCGCAGTAACAGAAGGAAATGAACGACAAATGCCACAGGGGACTGTGAAGTGGTTCAACCCGGAGAAGGGTTACGGCTTCATTGAGCAGGAAGGCGGCGGCGGCGACGTCTTCGTCCACTACAAGCAGATTCAGTCCAACGGGTTCCGCACCCTGGAAGAGAATCAGAAGGTCGACTTCGAGGTCGAGCAGGGCGCCAAGGGCCCGCAGGCTCTCAACGTCCGCCCCATCTGAGGCCAAGAGACTGACAAACGCCCCCGCATCGTCTGTGACGAAGTGGGGGCGTTTCGCATAGCGTGGCCTGATCGCCGCGCTCCTCGACGCGGCTCGTGCCGCGCCGCCTGATCGTCGCGCGGCTTTGCCTCCACACCTTTCTTTGTGGGCTGGCCTACTGTCGGCAGGGTGAGCCAGCTGTCCTTCTTCTCGGCCGAGTCGGTGCCGCCCGAGGTGGCCGACCTGACCGGGTTGCTCGCTGCGCCGGGACAGCTGGTCCAAGCCGGCGATGCGGCGGACGGCCGAAAGATCCGCTTGTCCGTCGTCGTCGACGCGTTGTGGCGGGCCGAGGCGCTGGCCGAGATGATCGCCGAAACGGGCTTGAAGCCGGAGATCACCCACACCGACGAGAAGACCCCGTTGGTGCGCACCGAAGCCGACGCCAGGCTGGCGCCCATGGCGGAGGACTGGACTCGCGGAGCCGTCAAAACCGTCCCCGAAGGGTGGTTGCCGGGCCCCCGGGAGCTGCGCGCCTGGGTGCTGGCCGCGGGCATGGCGGAACCGAACGGCTACTTGTTGGGTTTGGATCCCCACGCACCGGATACTCATTCGGCGTTGGCGTCGGCACTTATGCGAGTCGGTATCGCGCCAACCTTGATCGGGACCCGAGGCCATCATCCGGCCCTGCGGATCAGCGGCCGGCGGAGGCTGTTACGCCTGGTAGAGAACGTGGGGGAGCCACCCGGGTTCACGGAGGCGTTTCTCCAATGGCCCCGGACTTAGTGGGTGCACACCGTATATTTTGGCCGCAACCGGTTTGCGTAGGCTCGCGCGGAGTGTCAAATTGTGACTTGCCTTGGGACCGGATGACCGTTAGGCATTCATTCGGTGTCGTAACGCAGACCAAGAAGTGGAGCGGATAGATACGGTGGCTGACCTCGATGGTGCCGGTAGCGGCAGCCGGGTCCGGCGACTCGTCATAGTCGAGTCGCCTACCAAGGCGCGCAAAATTGCCGGTTACCTCGGCGCCAACTATGTCGTTGAATCGTCGCGCGGACATATACGTGACCTCCCGCGGAACGCCGCGGACGTGCCGGCCAAATATAAAGGTGAGGCGTGGGCCCGCCTCGGCGTGAACGTCGACGACAACTTCGAGCCGCTGTACATCGTGAGCCCGGACAAGAAGGCCACGGTCACCGAGCTCAAGGACCTGCTCAAGGGTGTCGACGAGCTCTACCTCGCGACGGACGGTGACCGCGAGGGTGAAGCCATCGCGTGGCACCTGCTGGAGACACTGAAACCCAAGGTGCCGGTCCGGCGCATGGTGTTCCATGAGATCACCGAGCCCGCGATCCTGGCGGCCGCCGAGAACCCGCGCGACCTGGACATCGCCCTGGTGGACGCGCAGGAGACCCGCCGCATCCTCGACCGCCTCTACGGCTACGAGGTCAGCCCGGTGCTGTGGAAGAAGGTCGCGCCGAAGCTGTCGGCCGGCCGCGTGCAGTCCGTCGCGACCCGGATCATCGTGCAGCGCGAGCGCGAACGCATGGCGTTCCGCAGCGCCGGCTACTGGGACGTCACCGCCGAGCTGGACGCCAGCGTGTCCGACGCGACCGCATCACCGCCCAAGTTCACCGCCAAGCTCAACTCCGTCGACGGCCGACGGGTCGCCAGCGGTCGCGATTTCGACTCCCTCGGCGCGGTCAAGAAGCCCGACGAGGTGCTGGTGCTCGACGAGGCCGGCGCGGGCGCCCTGGCCGCCGGTCTGCGCGGCGAGTCGCTGACCGTCAGCTCGGTGGAGCAGAAGCCGTACACGCGCAAGCCGTACGCGCCGTTCATGACCTCGACGCTGCAGCAGGAAGCCGGCCGCAAGCTGCGGTTCTCCTCCGAGCGCACCATGAGCATCGCGCAGCGGCTGTACGAGAACGGCTACATCACCTACATGCGTACCGACTCCACGACGCTGTCGGAGTCGGCGATCAATGCCGCGCGTACCCAGGCCGGGCAGCTCTACGGCCAGGAATACGTCCACCCGACGCCGCGGCAGTACACGCGCAAGGTCAAGAACGCGCAAGAGGCACACGAGGCCATCCGCCCCGCCGGTGACGTCTTCCAGACCCCGGGGCAGCTGCACGGCGCCCTGGACACCGACGAGTTCCGGCTCTACGAGCTGATCTGGCAGCGCACCGTCGCCTCCCAGATGGCCGATGCCCGCGGCACGACGCTGTCGCTGCGCATCTCCGGCACTGCCCGTACGGGCGAGCAGGTCGTGTTCAGCGCCTCCGGCCGCACCATCACCTTCGCCGGCTTCCTGAAGGCCTACGTCGAGAGCCTCGACGAGCAGGCCGGCGGCGAGGCCGACGACGCCGAGAGCCGCCTGCCGAACCTGACGCAGGGCCAGCGGGTGGATGCCGCCGAGCTCACCGCGGACGGGCACACCACCAACCCGCCGGCCCGGTACACCGAGGCCTCGCTGATCAAGGCGCTGGAAGACCTGGGCATCGGTCGTCCGTCGACGTACTCGTCGATCATCAAGACCATCCAGGACCGCGGCTACATCTACAAGAAGGGCAGCGCCCTGGTGCCGGCCTGGGTGGCGTTCGCCGTCATCGGGCTGCTGGAACAGCACTTCGGGCGTCTGGTCGACTACGACTTCACCGCCGCCATGGAGGACGAGCTCGACGGCATCGCCGCCGGGACCGAACAGCGCACCAACTGGCTGTCGAACTTCTACTTCGGTGGCGAGCACGGCGTCGAAGGGTCCGTGGCCCGCGAGGGCGGCCTGAAGAAGCTGGTCGGCAACAACCTCGAAGGTATCGACGCGCGAGAAGTCAACTCCATCAAGCTGTTTGACGATGCCGAAGGCCGCGCCATCAACGTCCGGGTCGGCCGCAACGGGCCGTACCTGGAGCGGATGGTCGCCGATGAGGAGAACCCCGGTGAGCTGAAACCGCAGCGCGCCAACCTCAACGACGACCTGACGCCCGACGAGCTCACCCTCGAGCTGGCCGAAAAGCTTTTCGCCACACCGCAAGAGGGTCGGGTGCTGGGTGTCGACCCGGAGAGCGGGCACGAGATCGTCGCCAAGGACGGCCGTTACGGGCCGTACGTCACCGAGGTGCTGCCCGCGCCGCCGGAGGAGCCGGACGCCGGCGCCGGTGCGAAGAAGACCAAGAAGCCCGTCGGCCCCAAGCCGCGCACCGGATCTCTTTTGCGCTCAATGGATTTGGAGACGGTGACGCTCGACGACGCGCTGAAGCTGCTGTCATTGCCGCGCGTCGTCGGCGTCGACCCGGAGAACAAAGAGGAGATCACCGCGCAGAACGGCCGCTACGGCCCGTACCTCAAGCGCGGCACCGACTCTCGTTCGCTGGCCACCGAAGAGCAGATGTTCACCGTCACGCTCGAAGAGGCGCTGAAAATCTACGCCGAGCCGAAACGTCGTGGGCGCCAAGGTGCGGCGACGCCGCCGCTGCGCGAGCTGGGTACCGACCCGGTGTCGAACAAGCCGATGGTGATCAAGGACGGTCGTTTCGGTCCGTACGTCACCGACGGTGAGACCAACGCCAGCCTGCGCAAGGGCGACGACGTCATGTCGATCACCGACGAGCGGGCCTCGGAGCTGCTGTCCGACCGGCGTGCTCGTGGCCCGGTGAAGAAGGCCGCCAAGAAGACCCCGGCGAAGAAGACGGCGGCCAAGAAGACCGCCGCCAAGAAGGCGCCGGCGAAGAAAGCCGCCGCGAAGAAGGCCTAACTGGCGGCTTCGGTTTCCGGAGTCGGCCTCGGCGAGGCCAGCGACAGCGGCCGCGCCAGCTGGGTGGGCGCGGACCGGCCACGCAGCTCGACGGTCTCACCGACGTCCCAGCACAGTGCCTCGGCGTCCAGCGCGCCGCTGACGGCGATCGCAGAGGCCAGCACGTGGCCCTCTTCGAGCTTCGCGAGCTCGGTCAGGCGGGCAGCCTCGTTCACGGGGTCGCCGATCACGGTGTACTCGAAGCGGGCCAGTGCGCCGATGTGGCCGGCGATGGCCCGGCCCGCGGAGACGCCGATGCCGAATTCCGTGGTGCCCAGCACCGTCACCAGTTCGTCGTGCAGCTCGCGGGAAGCGGCCAGCGCCGCGCCCGAGGCATCCGGGTGCTCGATGGGGGCGCCGAAGATGGCCAGCGCCGCGTCACCCTGGAACTTGTTCACGAACCCGCCGTGCCGGTTCACGGTGTCCACGATGATCCGGAAGAACTCGTTGAGGATCGACACGACCTCGGCCGCGGGCCGGGTGGACGCCAGCTGCGTCGACCCGATCAGGTCGATGAACAGCACCGCGACATCACGTTCCTGGCCGCCCAGCTCGGTGCCGCGCTCCAGCGCGCGGCGGGCGACGTCCTCGCCGACGTAGCGGCCGAACAGGTCGCGCAGCCGTTGCCGCTCGGACAGGTCGCGCACCATGTCGTTGAACCCGGCCTGCAGCAGGCCCAGCTCGCTGGCGTCGTAAATCTGCATGTGCGCGTTGTAGTTACCGCGCTGCACCTCGCCCAGGGCCCACCGCAGCTGGCGCAGCGGGTCGGCGATCGACATCGCGACCAGCACGTTGCCGGCCAGGCCGACGGCCAGGGCGGTGATCGCCAGCAGCAGGATCGGAGTGTTGAGCTGCTCGTTCTGGGCGATGAAGGGCGTGTACTGGCCGGCGAGCCGGGCCACGATGATGGCCAGCAGCGGCACGCCGGTGGACAGCACCCAGGTCAGCACCTGGCGCTGGATGACGCCGGGCGCCTTGAAGTTCTCGGGCACACCGTCGCGCAGCGCGGCGACCGCGACGGGCCGCAGCACCCGCTCGGACTGCAGGTAACCGATGATCGCGGTGGCGGTGGCGCCGAGCGCGCTGGCGACCGCGACGAACGGTGCCGAGCGGCTGGCCACCGGCCAGCTCGCGATGATGAACACCACCGAACCCAGGAACCAGTTCCCGACGCTGATCAGGGTCCGGTAGTACGGCATCTTGAGGGCTCGGGTCCGGGCCAGTTCGGTGAAGGCCGCGTCGGTGGCGTCGCCGTGCAGGGTGTCCCGCCTTTGCCAGCGGATCACCGGGATCAACAGCCGCAGACTCAGCCACGCGGCCACCACGAACGAGACGAACAGGACGGTGAGGAACACCGCCAGGTTCACCGCCGGCAGGTCCTGTAGCTGGATGCGGTCTTCGGCCGGCAGGCCGAACCGCAGGAAGCCCAGAACGAACAGCGCGCCGATGATGTCGGCCTGCAGCAGGCTCAGCGTGAACACCGGCCACGGCGTGCGCGCCACCCACCGGACGAACCCCCTGATTCGCCCGATGTCCTTCACATCGGTGGCCACCCGCTAACCGTATCCGGCCGGGGCGACGGATATTGCCGCTGCGCGCAGGTTCGTGTCGCCGGCGACGGTTACTGTGGGGCCCGATGAGCGGAGTTTTCTCGCGTTTGGTCGGCCAGGATGCCGTGGAAGCCGAGTTGGTGGCCGCAGCGCGAGCGGCCCGGGGTGATTCGGCTCACAGCGGCGTCACAACCGGCAGCATGACGCATGCCTGGTTGATCACCGGGCCGCCCGGTTCGGGCCGGTCCATCGCCGCTGTGTGCTTTGCTGCGGCGCTGCAGTGCACCGCGGAGGCCGCCGAGGGCGGTCCGGGCTGCGGGGCCTGCCGGGCCTGTACGACGACCATGGCGGGCACCCACGCCGATGTGCGCCGCGTGATTCCCGAGGGGTTGTCCATCGGTGTCGACGAGATGCGCGCCATCGTGCAGACCGCTTCGCGGCGGCCGGGCACCGGACGCTGGCAGATCGTCGTGGTCGAAGATGCCGACCGGCTCACCGAAGGCGCGGCCAACGCGCTGCTGAAGGTCGTCGAGGAACCGCCGCCATCGACGGTGTTCCTGCTGTGCGCACCGTCGGTGGACCCCGAGGACATCGCGGTGACGCTGCGGTCGCGGTGCCGGCACGTCGCGTTGACGACGCCGCGGGTCGATGCCATCGCCCAGGTGCTGATGGACAACGACGGACTGCCCGAGTCCGAGGCGCGCTGGGCGGCGTCGGTCAGTGGCGGCCACGTCGGCCGGGCCCGCCGGCTCGCCACCGATGAGCAGGCCCGGTCGCGCCGGGAACGCGCTCTGGGCCTGGCCCGGGACGCGGCGACGCCGGCGCGGGCATACGCGGCGGTCGAGGAGCTCGTCGCCTCCGCTGAGGCCGAGGCGGTGGCGCTGACGGCAGGCCGCAACGAGACCGAGACCGAGGAGCTCAGGACGGCGCTGGGTGCCGGTGGCACCGGCAAGGGTGCGGCGGGCGCGCTGCGGGGCGCCGCGGGTGCGCTGAAGGACCTGGAGAAGCGGCAGAAGTCGCGGCAGACCCGGGCATCGCGCGATGCCCTGGACCGGGCGCTGATCGACCTGGCCACGTACTTCCGCGACGCGTTGGTGATCTCGTCCGGGGCCTCGGGCGTGGCGGCGGCCAACCACCCGGACATGAGCGACAAGGCGGCGGCGATGGCCGCCCACGTGCCTGCCGACCAGCTGTTGCGCTGCGTCGAGGCGGTGCTGGCCTGCCGCGAGGCGCTGGCCACCAACGTCAAGCCGAAGTTCGCCGTCGACGCCATGGTGGCGACCATGGGACAGGCCCTGCGGGCTGGACAACGGAACTGACTTTGGCGGCGTGCGGGCCGTCCCGTAGACTCGTCCCGCCCCGCCTCGGTGGGGCGCGCCACCCTAGCTCAGTCGGTAGAGCAATTCACTCGTAATGAATAGGTCAGGGGTTCGATTCCCCTGGGTGGCTCCACAACTTTTGCGTTGACCTTGGGTCTCGGCACATCGCTACCCGCACTTTGTCTGGCCAGGGGATGCATCAGGCTCGCTAACTTCGGGTTCGCGCAAGAGCGGTGTCCCGATGACAGGAACTCGAGGCGATCGCTGATGGCGGGGAACGGGGCGAGTCGGGTATTGCGTTACTGCGTGGGCGCGGTGATATGCCTGCTGGCTGGGGTCGTCATCCTGACGAGGGCCGACTGGTATTTGGGCCTCGGTATTGCTGCGGCTGGCGGGAGCATCGTTCTTGGAGGCCGCCGAATCTTTCAACCGGCGGTCACTCGTTCGGGTGACGAGGTCGTGTGCCGATACATTCCCTCGTACGAGGGAAACGCGTACATCGTGAACGTGCTTACGCCGTTGATAGCGGTTGCCATGGTCGGGGTGGGATCTGCACATGACAGTCCGTCGTGGCTGCGATTCGGCGGGATCTTCCTTCTAGCTCTGGCTCCGATCCTTTGGTACTTCCTCGTGCGGACGTGGCGGCGGTGTTTTCTGTGCATTACTCCGTCAATGCTGACGGTGGGTTCGGCTGTGCTCGGGAGCAAGCCGATCGCCATACCGCGCGAGCGAATCCAGTCGCTTGAGCCCAAGCACGTCCCGAATCCGGTGCGCGGCCAGTCATTGCAAGTCGAGATCAAGTATCGGGCCGGGGACCTCAGCGGTGACGTCACGAACACTGTGTTGCTTGGTGCATATCTCACTGTTGAGCCAACTGATCTAGTCAACGGTCTCGTGGTGTGGAGGGACGGCGCACGCGACAGTCAGACCGAGCTGATGGATCAGGTCGACCAGATTCTTCGAGGCCGTTCAGTGACCGGGGTATGACGATCGTCGCCATCTTCGAACCGCGATGAGGGGTCTGGTGTCGCACACGTCGTCCGTACGCACCGAGGCTCCGAGAGTCTTGGTGCACGTATCAATTTCGGTTGTTCCCAAGGATTTCGACAGACGAACTTCCTTTTGTGCGCCGATTTGCCTCGACGCACCGCCACGTCACACTTTGTCTGCATAGGCGCAAACTCAGCGCTGCGCCCGAGGCCGGTCGGGCAGTGCATTCGGAGTTTCGGCAACGGGCGCAACAGCAACAGCGCCTGGGTCCAGGTTGAACCTCGGCTTACGCAACGGGACCGCGATGCAGCCCTGAGCCTTTCCGTCGACGTACGAGCATTTGGTCTTGTCACCGTTCTTGTCGGTCGTGGTGCAAGCCTCGTACAGGTGTCCGTTGCCGACCTTGGTTTCGTACGTCTGGTTCGAACCCATGCAATCGCTGCCGACGGTGGCGTTGGCGCTGGGTGCGGTCAGGATCACCGGTACGGCATAGAGCGCGGCAGCGCTCAGCAGGCCGGCGAATGCCGCTGACTTGATCTTCGAGTTCGGTCGGATGGTGGCGTTCATTGATCGACTTTCGTTTCGGGTGGCTGTGGATGGCGGGCAGGGCGGGAGACGTCAGGAGCGATCGACCTGAACCGGGGCGAGGTCACCGGTCGGGATGTGGGTGCCCTTCACTGCCGTCCTCGGCACGGTGATGCAGCCCTGAGGTTTGTGATCTACCTCGGTGCACTGTGTTTTGACGCCCTCTTTGTCGACCGTCGTGCAGCTCTCGATGATCGACCCGTTCGACCGGGTGCCAATGGCGAAGGTGCCACCGCCTTTTCCGCAGCGGGTCGCCAGGGACTCTGCGCCGGCGATGGGCGTGCTCAGGGCCAACGGGGCGATGTACAGCGCGGCGGTGCCGAAGAGGGCAGCCAGCGCGATACGCTTGCCGTTCGCGGTCCCGGTGTTGGCGTTCATGGGCGTTCTCCTTTTCGGGTGGTCGCAATCCCGGCCGGGCTTGCTGACACCGGTAAGAGCACGCACCACCGCGAAAGGGGACAGTTTTTTGCGCCTACTTGGGCGCCAGGAACCCCACCGGCCCGGACGCGACGCACACCGACAGCGCCGACGTGTTGGCCTTCACCTGAATCGACGCCCCGGCTCCGGGCAGCCGGACGAACACCCGGTTCAGTCCGGGGTGCACCGGCACCCGTGCCTCGCGCCCCTCGGGCAGGGACATGGTCAGCGACCCGTCGCTGTTGGCCAGGTAGTTGAGCTCGGCGGTCCAGTCGGCCGGCAGTAGCGGACCGTCGAGCGGCATGGTCACGGGCGCGTCGGTCTGCACCAGGTAGCCGCAGTTCGGTGCCGGGCCGGGGGCGATGGTGCGGGTCCAGGTCACCTTGGCCGGTACCAGTTGGCCGGCCGCGGTGAGCATCTGCAAAGACGTTGTGCTGGAGGCGAATTCAGGCCGGTCGCGCAGCAGGGCGAACATGTGACTGGCCAGGTTCTCCGGAAACGCCACGCGTTGCAGCACCAGCGGGTCGACTTCCTGGTCGAGCAGCGGCACGCCGCGGGGTGCGGCGGCCAAGGATGCCTCGGCGTTGACGAGATAGGCGCGGGTCGGGTTGTCGCGCCAGCTGGGCAGGAAGGTCGCCCACGAGTACAGGCTGCTGGCCACGAATAGCGTTGCCGCACAAGCAATCACGACACGACGGCGGGCGGAGTCGTCGAACCGGGTACTGCGGTTCGGCGCACAGAACGCGACCGCGGCCAGCAGCGCCAGCACCACCACCAGATCGGAGAGGTAGCGCAACGTCTGCGCCAGTTCGAGGGCGGTGAACTTCGACGACCGCATCAGATAGATCGGCACCTGGCACGCCACGACGTATCCCACCGCGGACAGCCAGACGGGTCCCAGTCGCCGCTTTCGCAGCAGCGACACCGCAACCACGCCGGCCAGCACCAGCCAACCCAACGCCATCACGACCGGGCCGGGCGTCGCCCACGGTGACGCGGGAGCCCAGCGCTGCCAGTCCCACGGCCCGCCGGCCAGCGTCGGCACCAGGCCGTGCGTGACGGACCGCGCCAGCAGCTCCCACGTCATCGGCAGGTCCAAGGTCCAGCGCTTCTGGTTGACCACCAGCAGATAGACCCCGACCCACCCGATCGTGATGGTGAGGAGCCCCAGCCACAGTCGCAGACCCGTGCGCCACGCGGACTTCAGCGAGCCGGTTCCGGTCACGTACAGCAGCAGCCAGCACACGGCGAACGCGGTGAACGGGATCACCGCGGACTTCTCGAAGAACAGCAGCCCGCCGAGATAGGCGACGCAGCCGGTCCAGACGTACCGCGGATTGCCGGTGCGCACCAACAGGATGGCGTCGGCGCAGACCCAGGCCATGGCCGCCGCCATCGGCAGCGCGTTGAGCCCGGCCGACCACCAGGCGAAGGCCGGCACACCCAGGGGCGTGAACAGTGCGAACGTCAGCGGCACCAGCAGCACCGGACGCCAGCCGAGGATCACCCGCAGGGCGCGCACGAGCGCCACCGAGGCGACCAGTTGCAGCAGCACCAGGCTCAGCGCCGGCCAGAACCAATTCAGCGGTGCCAGGCGCGTCAGCGCTCCGGCCAACAGGAACCCGGCAGGCATGACGTGCCCGTCGTGGTCGTTGAACAGGAAGTCGGGCGACAGCAGGGAATGGGTGCCGGCCTGGCCGATCAGGATCAGGTCGTCCCAGTAGAAATAGCCGCCGAAAGCGAGAACCGCCCGCAGTATCAGCTGCAGCACCACCAGTGCGGCGGCAGTTCGGGCGACCCAGTTCACTCTTGTCGACTGTACGGGGCAGTCGGCAGCGACCGTCGGTATGGTTGCCCCGTGCGAACACTTGTCACTGGTGCTGCCGGGTTCATCGGGTCGACGCTCGTCGACCGGCTTCTGTCCGAAGGGCACGAGGTCGTCGGGCTCGACGATCTCAGCAGCGGCAAGGTCGACAACCTCGCCGATGCCGAGGGCAACGCGCAGTTCCAGTTCGTCAAGGCGGACATCGTCGATGCTGATCTGCACGGCATCGTCGCCGAGGTCAAGCCTGAGGTGATCTTCCATCTGGCCGCGCAGATCTCCGTCGCGCGGTCGGTGAACGAGGCGCCGTTCGATGCCGGGGTCAACGTCGTCGGCACCGTGCGGCTGGCCGAGGCGGCCCGCAGCAACGGCGTGCGCAAGGTGGTCCACACCTCGTCGGGCGGGTCCATCTACGGCGTCCCGCCGGGCTACCCGACCAACGAGGACATGCCGGTGGACCCGTCGTCCCCGTACGCCGCCAGCAAGGTGTGCGGCGAGGTCTACCTCAATATGTTCCGCAATCTGTACGGGCTGGACTGCTCGCACATCGCGCCGGCCAACGTCTACGGCCCGCGCCAGGACCCGCACGGTGAAGCCGGTGTGGTGGCGATCTTCAGTCAGGCCCTGCTGGCCGGGCGGCCCACCAAGATTTTCGGTGACGGCAGCGACACCCGTGACTATGTCTTCGTTGATGACGTGGTCGACGCCTTCGTCCGCGCCGGTGGGGAGGCCGGGGGCGGGCAGCGGTTCAACGTCGGGACCGGGGTGGAGACGTCGGTGGCGCAGCTGCACACCGCGATCGCCGCGGCCGTCGGCGTGCCCGATGCGCCCGAGTTCCACCCGCCGCGCCTCGGCGACCTGCGCAAATCCTGCCTGGACATCAGCCGGGCGGGCGCCGTGTTGGGGTGGAGCCCCAAGGTGACGCTGGCTGAGGGCGTGGCCCGGACGGTGGACTTTTTCCGCCCCTGACCTGCAAATATGCAGAAAAAGATTGTGAGTACTCACTTTCTGTCCTAATCTCAGGTCATGACCTACGACGTGATCGTCAAAGACGGCCTGTGGTTCGACGGCACCGGCCGCACGCCGCAACTGCGCAATCTGGGTATCCGCGACGGCGTCGTCGCGACGGTGTCGGCGCAGCCGCTCGATGAGACGGGCTGCCCCGACGTCATCGATGCCAAGGGCAAGTGGGTGACGCCGGGCTTCATCGACGTCCACACGCACTACGACGCCGAGGTTTTGCTCGACCCGGGCCTGCGTGAGTCGGTCCGGCACGGCGTGACGACCGTGCTGCTGGGCATGTGTTCGCTCTCGACCGTCTACGCCGAGAACGACGACGCCGCCGACCTGTTCAGCCGCGTCGAGGCGGTGCCGCGCAAGTTCGTCGTCGGTGCGCTCGAGCAGAGCCGGTCATGGTCCGGACCCGCCGAGTACGTGCAGGCGCTCGAAGCCCTGCCGCTCGGCCCCAACGTCAGCTCGCTGCTGGGCCACTCGGACCTGCGCACCTCGGTGCTGGGCCTGGACCGTGCGACGACCCCGAACGTCACCCCGACCAACGCCGAGCTGGAGACCATGGCGGCGCGGCTCGAGGCGGCCCTGGACGCCGGCATGCTCGGCATGTCCGGCATGGACGCCGCGATCGACAAGCTCGACGGTGACCGCTTCCGGTCCCGCGCGCTGCCGTCGACGTTCGCCACCTGGCGTGAGCGCCGCCGGCTGATCAAGGTGCTGCGCAAGCGCGGCCGCATCCTGCAGAGCGCACCCAACGTCGCGAAACTGCAAGAGGCACTGAACTTCTTCCTGGAGAGCAGCGGCTGGTTCGGCCGTCGTGCCGGCGTGCGGATGAGCCTGCTGGTGGCCGCCGACGCCAAGTCCGCGCCCGGCGCCGTGTACCTGCTGGGTCCGGTGACCCGCCTGGCCAACAAGGTCCTGAACTCGAAGGTGCGCTTCCAGCATCTGCCGGTGCCGTTCGAGTTGTATTCGGACGGAATCGATCTCCCGGTTTTCGAGGAGTTCGGTGCGGGTACCGCGGCGCTGCACCTGAAGGATCAGTTGGAGCGCAACAAGCTGATGGCCGACCCGGAGTACCGGCGCCGGTTCCGCAAGTCGTTCGACAAGAAGGTGCTGGGCCCGACCCTGTGGCACCGTGACTTCCACGACTCGACCATCGTCGAGTGCCCCGATAAGTCGTTGATCGGCAAGAGCTTTGGGCAGATCGCCGACGAGCGCGGCAGCCACCCGCTCGACGCCTTCCTCGACGTCCTGGTGGAGCACGGCGAGCGCAACACCCGCTGGACCACCATCGTGGCCAACCACCGCCCCAAGCAGCTCGACAAGCTGGCCACGGAGCCGGCGGTCCACATGGGCTTCTCGGATGCCGGTGCGCACCTTCGCAATATGGCGTTCTACAACTACGCGCTGCGGATGCTGCGCCGGGTACAGGACGCCGACAAGAGTGGCCGTCCGTTCATGACCACCGAGCATGCCGTGCACCGGCTGACCGGCGAGGTCGCCGACTGGTTCGGTCTGGAGGCCGGCACCCTGCGGCAGGGCGAGCGCGCCGACTTCGTGGTGATCGACCCGGCTGGGCTGAACGCCGAACTCGAGGCGTACCACGAGGATTCGGTCGAGTTCTACGGCGGCCTGAGCCGCATGGTCAACCGCAGCGACGCCGCCGTCGTGGCGACCGGTGTGGGTGGCCAGGTGGTGTTCCGCGACGGTGAGTTCCGCGACGGCTACGGCCAGACGGTGAAGTCCGGCCACTACCTGCCGGCGCGCGGGGCGAAACTGCCGGTGGCACAGCCGGTCTGACATGGCCAGAACGCAACAGCAACGCAGGGAAGAGACGCGGGCTCGGCTCCTCGACGCCGCGATCGAGACCATCGTCGAGGTCGGCTACGCCCGCGCCTCGGCGGCGGTGATCGCGCGTCGGGCCGAGGTCTCCGACGGTGCGCTGTTCAAACACTTCGCCACCATGGGCGACTTCATGGCCGCGACGGCGCTCGAGGTCATGCGCAGGCAGCTCGAGCAGTTCAGCAAGCAGGTCGCCGAAATCCCTTCGGACCGGCCGGCTCTGGAAGGCGCGTTGATCGCGCTGCGGGACATCAGCGGCAACGCCACCAACGCGGTGATGTACGAGCTGATGGTCGCGGCGCGCACCGACGAGAAGCTGCGGGCGACGCTGCAGGGCGCCCTCGTCGAGTACGGCCGCAACATCTACGAGACCGCGCAGGAGATGCCCGGAGCGGATCAGTTGCCGCCGGAACTGCTGATGCTCATCGTCGCCGTGATGGTCAACACCTTCGACGGTGCGGCGCTGATCCGTGCAGTGCTACCGCAGCCCGAACTCGAAGACGGCCGCATCCAGCTGCTGGCCACGATGTTGGGGACTCTGGGCGTTCAGACCTGACGGGTCGGCGGATCGGGCTCGGGGACGCGCGCACCTTCCAGCGCCACCGCCCGGGCCAGTTGGGCGTAGCGCAGTTCGAGGTCCTTGAACCGCATGTATGCGCTGATCGTCGTGAACAGGAACGCGATGACCAGCGCGTACAACAGGAGATCGGCGCCGCGACCGATGCCGAGCCAATGCGCCACCACGGTGGTGTCGTTGGGGCGCAGGATCGCGTAGATGGCGCCGACCACGAACAGCACGTAGCCGACCTTCACCCACGCCCGCGACTGTGCGTTGCGCCGCGAACTGAACAGGTAGGCCAGCAGCAGGACCACCGCGCCGATCAGCAGTGCCTTGGTCCAGATCATCGGCGCAACCTTCCGCGCAGCAGCCCGTCGACGACGATGTTGACGCCGTTGACCAGCGGCTGACCCTTCGACATCGAATAGTCGGTGTACAGGATTTGCACCGACTGTTCGGCGACCCGCCAGCGGTTCTCCACGATGAGGGAGACGAATTCGCTGGCGTGGCTCATGCCGTTCATGGTCAGGTTCAGCCCGTCGGCCACCGTCTTGTTGAACACCCGCAAGCCGTTGTGGGCGTCGGTCAGGTGCAGCTTGCGACTGGACCGGCTGAGCTTGGCGACGATCGGCAGCAGCAGCCGCTTGAGGATCGGCATGCGTTCGGGCGGTTGGTCGGCGAACCGGGTGCCGATCACGATGTCCAGCTCCTCGGTCCGCAGCCGCTCGATCATCCGCACGACATCCTTGACCCGGTGCTGGCCGTCGGCGTCGAACGTGGCGAAAACCTCTGCCCCAGGCCGGGACCGGGCGTACTCGACGCCGGTCTGGATGGCCGCTCCCTGACCGAGGTTCACCGGGTGCCGCACCACGTGGGCGCCGGCGGCGAAGGCCCGGTCGCCGGTGTCGTCACGGCCACCGTCGTCGACGCAGACGACATTGGGGAAGACGGCCCGCACTTCAGCGACGACGTCGGCAATGACGCTCGCCTCGTTGTAGGCGGGGATGACGATCCAGACGTCGCGATACAAGGACATGTTGATGCCGAAAATACACGCTCAGCGGCGCCTGATCGCGCCAAGCGCGGCCAGGTGGACGACTATTCCGACCAGCGGCCCGCACATCAACGCGACAATGGTGCGGGTCTGCAGGTCCAAAGGCAGCAGCAACAACAGTGCCGCGGCCACCGTGGCACTCACCCAACCCACCGCGTAGGCCCGGTGCAGTGCGGCGGCGACCGTCGCGGCCCCGGTCAGCGTCAGGAAGGCGATGGCGACGGCCCCGGCCGTCAACCAGGCCAGCAGCGCACCGCTTGCGGCGTACTCGGGACCGAACAGCGTGCGCAGCAGCCACGGCCCGACCAGCCCGGCGGCCAGCACCGCCAACGCGCCGAGCCCGGCGAGCACCAGGGCCGGGGTGAGCAGGGCTCGCAGTCGCCGGTTGTCGACGAAATGCGCGATCAGGTTGCCCTGCATCGCGGTCAGCGGCACCAACAGCGGGGCGCGGGTCAGCGTCACCGCCAGGATGATGACGCCGCCGGTGGCGCCCAGGTCCCGGGACGTGGCCTGCAGCAGCACCGGGAAGCCCATCACGAGGACGGCACTGGCGCCGGCGGCGGCGATCGAATGCGCCGACCCGGTCAGGAAGGTCCGGGGTGTGCCGGGGGTGTGGATGGCGGCCGCGGACCGGGCCACCCCGGAGGCCAGCAGCAGGATCAGCCAGGACATCGAGCCGGCGACGGTGGCCCACAGGTAACCGTCCAGCCCCCAGCCCAGGACGAACGCGGCGACGGCGACGGCGACCCGGATGCCCGCGTCGGTCACCATCAGCGTGCCGTACTGCGTCCAGCCGTCCGCCCCGGCAAGGACACCCAGCAGGGTGGCGTGCAGGCAGAAGCCCGCCAGGCCGACGCTCAGCAGCGCCACGCTCAGCGGGGTGGATTCGACGAACACGTGGCCGGCCCACAGTGGGGCGGTGCCGGCGATCAGCAGGCCCGCGGCGACGGCCACCAGCGCGGCCACCCGGATGGGCTGCAGGTGCGGCCCCGGCTGGGGCTCGGCGGTGCGGGCGATGCGGACCTCGCGGGTGGCTTCCTGCAGCAGGCCGTTGGCCGCTCCGGTGAACAACCCGAACGCACCCCAGAAGACGCTGAAGACCGAGAATCCCGCGGGGGCCAGGTCGCGCGCGGCGAGGTACAGGATCGCGTAGCCGCACAGCGCGCTGAGCACCGTCGCGACTGCGACCCGCGCCACACTGCTGGGATTCACAGCGCCGGCAGTTCCACCGTGTAGAGCCACGCGGTCCACAGTCCGCGCAGGGACTGGTCGGTGTAGTTCGCGGCCAGGCCGGTGAAGTCGTCGGTCACCGCGGTCGAGTGCCGGTAGCGGGTCGTCCAATCCCGCAGCAGTGCAAAGAAATTCGCATCGCCGATGGTGCGCCGCAGGGCGTGCAGGGTGAGGGCGCCGCGCTTGTAGACGCGGTCGTCGAACATGTCCTCGGGTCCGGGGTCGGCCAGCAGCAGATTCTGCGGCAAGCCCCGCAGCTTCTGCAGGTTGTGCGCGGCCAGTTGGTCGGCGGTCCGCCAGCCCGACTCCTCGGCCCACAGCCACTCGGCGTAACAGGCGAATCCCTCATGGAGCCAGATGTCCCGCCAACGCCGCACCGTCACCGAGTTGCCGAACCACTGGTGGGCCATCTCGTGCGCGATCAGCCGCTCGGCGCTGCGGCGGCCATCGCAGTGGTTGGCGCCGAAAATCGAAACACCTTGCGCTTCAAGCGGAATTTCCAGCTCGTCGTCGGTGACCACGACGCTGTACCCGCTCGACAACGGGTACGGCCCGAACAACCGGGTGAACAGCTGCATCATCTGCGGCTGCCGGCCGAAGTCGTATTCGAAATTGCGGATCAACCGCTGCGGCAGGGCCGCGGACATCGGCACCGGCGACTTGGACAGCCGCAGCGACTCGTATCGGCCGATCTGCAGGGTGATCAGGTAGGTCGACGTCGGCTCGGCCAGCTCGTACACCCACATGGTCTGTGCCGCACGGGTTTTACGGCTGACCAGCTCGCCGTTGGCGATGACCCGGTACGGGCTGTCGGTGCTGACCGCGATGCGGTAGCTGGCCTTGCTGCTCGGATGGTCGTCACACGGGAACCACGACGCGGCACCGTTCGGCTGCCCGGCGACCAGGGCGCCCTCCGTCAGCTCCTCGAAACCGACCGTGCCCCAGATGGATTTGATCGGGCGCGGGTTGCCGCCGTAGCGCACCGTCACGGTCATCGCGGCCCCGGCGGGCAACGCGCTGGGCAGGGTGATGTGCAGCTTGCCGTTGACGGTGCGGTACTTGGCGGGGCGACGGCCGTTCACCTCGACCTTGGCCACCGACAATGCGTCGGACAGATCCAGGGTGAACCAGTGCAGCGACGCCAGGGTGACCGCGGTGATGGTGGCGATGCCGGTCAGCCGGTTGCTCTCCACCCGGTATTCGAGGCTGAGTTCGTAGCGGGACACCCGGAAGCCGAAGTTGCCGTTGTTCGGCAGATACGGATCGATCACCGGGGCAACGGCCTTGCGGTCTTTCTTGTTCGTCCGGGTCATGCGGCCTGCGCCTTATTTCGGCCGCCGGACTTGCGCTTCTTGCCCACCCACGGGGCGATCGGATTGCCCTGCCAGCGAGTCGACGCCGGCACCGCGTCGCCGCGCATCACCAGTGAGGCCGGGCCGACGGTCGCGCCGGCCCCGATACTGGCCGCGGGCAGTGCCACGCAGTGGGTACCGAGCGTCGCGCCCGGCTCCAGCACCACGGTGTCCAGCTGCATGATGCGGTCGTGGAACAGGTGGGTCTGCACGACGCAGCCCCGGTTCACCGTGGCGCCCCGGCCCAGCGTCACCAGGTCGGCCTCTGGCAGCCAATAGGTTTCGCACCACACACCCCGGCCGATGGCCGCTCCGAGGGCCCGCAGCCACAGGTTCATCACGGGGGTGCCGCTGGCGGCGCGGGCGAACCACGGGCCGGCGACGGTTTCGACGAAGGTGTCGGACACCTCGTTGCGCCACACGAACGGGGACCACAGTGGATGCTCGACGGCCCGAATGCGCCCGACCATCAACCATTTCGCGACCACGGCGATGGCACCGGCGACGGCACCCGCGTTCAGCAGCACCAGTCCGGCGCCCAATGACGCCCACAGCCAACCGAATTCGCCGGCCAGGGCCTGCAGGACGCCGAGGACCGCGACGCCGATGCCGAACGTCACCATCACCGGGACGATCCGCAGGGTCTCGACCGTCGACCGCATGATCTTCAGCCGCAGCGACGGGTGGAAGGTGCGCAGCTTGTCCGATTCAGTTGGCTGGCGGCGCAACCGGATCGGCGGGCTGCCCAGCCACGACGACCCGGCCTTGGCCTTGTGCGGGGTGGCCGACAGCACGGCGACCAGTCCGTCGTCGGGGACGCGGCGTCCCGGTTGCGTGATGCCTGAGTTGCCCAGGAACGCGCGGCGGCCGACGGTCGCCTTGGCCACGTGAATCCAGCCGCCGCCGAGTTCGTACGACGCCACCATGGTGTCGTCGGCCAGGAAGGCGCCGTCGAGCACCTCGGTGAACTTGGGCGTCAACAGCGCTGTCGAAATCTCGGTGTCCTTACCGACTTTCGCGCCGAGGATCCGCAGCCACCACGGCGTCAGCAGGCTCGCGTAGATCGGGAACAGGTAGTTGCGGGCGGCATCCATCAGCCGCTCGGTGGCCCACAGCTGCCAGCCGACCCGGCTGCGCACCGGGTGGTAACCCTCGGTCAGGCCGAGGGCCAGCAGGCGCACCCCGATCACGGTCAGCGCGGCGTACACCGCCATGGCGGCCACCGCGGCGACGGGCGTCCACAACGTGACCGGCAGGATCGCCTCCGGCAGCGAATGGGTATGGCGCACCGGCAGAATCAGCACCGCCAGCCCCGCGGCGAGGGCCAGGATCGGCAACCCGCCCAACAGGACCGACGTCAGCCCGTACATCGCGATCCACTGCGGGGCGCGGCCCGGCCGTTCGTCGGGCCACGGGTGGTGCGCCTTGCCGGACTTCACCGCCGGTGAGCCCTTCCAGTACTGCCCGGCCTTGACCTTGCCGATCACGCCGGAACCTGGTGCGACGTCGGCGTTCTTGCCGACCACCGCACCCGGCAGCAGCGTCGTACGGGCGCCGATGGTGGCGTCGTTGCCGATGCTGATCGGGCCGACGTGGAACAGGTCGCCGTCGATCCAGTGCCCGCTGAGGTCGACTTCCGGTTCGACCGAGCAGCGGTCCCCGAGGGAGAGCATGCCGGTGACCGGCGGGGCGGAGTGCAGGTCGACGCCGTTGCCGACCTGGTTGCCCAAGGCGCGGGCGTAGTACACCAACCACGGCGCGCCGGCCTGGTTTTCGGCACCGCTGGCCTCACCGAGGCGTTCGGCGAGCCAGACCCGCAGGTGTTCGGAGCCGCCGCGCTTGTAGGTGCCCGGTTCCAGACCGGACAGCAGGGCGCGGGCGCAGAACACGGCGATACCCATCCGGCCGATCGGCGTGACGAACACCAGGAACCCGACCAGGACCACCCACCAGTTGACGGTGTGGGCCCAGGGCAGCAGGTGCAGAGCGGCGGCGATGTTGTTCAGCAGCGCCAGCCACACGACCCACTGCATGCCGGCCAGGGTGGCGAGCGGGATCGCGACGAGGGACTGGATCAGCTGGGTCGTCACCGGAACCGGTGTGACGCTTCGGGTTTCGACCGCCGGTGGCGGGTCGAGTTCGTCCAGGTAGCCCGCCAGCGAGCCCAGCCGCGGGTGGTCGTAGAGGTCGGCGACGGTGACCTGCGGGTACTTCTCGCGCAGCAGCGAGACCAATTGTGCCGCGGACAACGAGCCGCCGCCGAGGGCGAAGAAGTCGGCGCCCGGGCCGTCGATGGGGGAGGCCAGCACGTCACGCCACAGCCCGGCGAGCCAGCCCATGGTGCCGTCGAGGTCGGGGCTGTCGTCGCCCGCCGAGTCGACGGGCCATGGCAGCGCGTTGCGGTCGACCTTTCCCGATGTGCGCGTGGGCAATTCGTCGACCAGGACGAGCCTCGGCACCAGCGCGGCCGGCAACGACTGAGCAAGTGCCTTGCGGGCCTTGGCGATATCGAATTCGGGGTCGGCGCTGGCGATGTAACCGACCAGCAAGGGAGTGCCGGTGGCCGTCTTGCGGACCGCGGCCGCGCCGCCGCTGACGCCGGGCAGGTTGACCAGTGCGGCGTCGACCTCGCCGAGTTCGATGCGCCGGCCACCGACCTTGACCTGATCGTCGGCGCGGCCCTGGAAGTAGAGGCCGTCCGGCTCGAGCCGGACCAGGTCACCGCTGCGGTAGGCGCGGCCCCAGCCGAGTGTCTCCATCGGGGCGTACTTCTCGGCGTCTTTCTCGGGGTCGAGATAGCGGGCCAGGCCGACGCCGCCGATCACCAGTTCGCCGACGTCGCCGTAGCCGACCTGCAGGCCGTCCTTGTCGACGACGGCCAGGTCCCAGCCGGGCAGGGGCAGGCCGATGCTGACCGGTCCGCTGCCGAGTGGCGCGAGGCACGCGACGACGGTGGCTTCGGTGGGTCCGTAGGTGTTCCACACCTCGCGGCCCTCGACAGCGAGGCGTTCGGCGAGCTCCGGCGGGCAGGCCTCACCGCCGAAGATCAGCAGGCGTACAGCTTCGAGGGCCTCGGCGGGCCACAGTGAGGCCAGCGTCGGGACCGTCGAGACGACGGTGATGTCACGGGACACCAGCCAGGGACCCAGGTCCATGCCGCTGCGCACCAGCGAGCGCGGCGCCGGGACGAGGCAGGCGCCGTAGCGCCAGGCCAGCCACATCTCCTCGCAGGATGCGTCGAATGCCACGGACAGTCCGGCCAGCACCCGGTCGCCCGGGCCCAGCGGATTGTCCTTCAGGAAGATCTCGGCCTCGGCGTCGACGAACGCCGCGGCGTTACGGTGGGTCACCGCAACGCCTTTCGGGGTGCCGGTGGAGCCGGAGGTGAAGATGATCCAGGCGTCATCGCGGGTCAGCGGCTGGCCGGCCAGCCAGCCCCGCGTCGAACCGGGCCCGCGGACCAGGCCGGCTTCGGTGATGATGCCGACGACGCCGGCCTCGCCGAAGACCAGCGCGGCACGCTCCTCGGGATCGTCGGCGTCGACCGGGACGTACGCGGCGCCGGTGGCCAGCGTCGCCAGGATCGACACGTACAGCGCGTAGCTGCCCGACGGCATGCGGATGCCGATGCGGTCACCGCGGCCGATGCCCCGTGCGGCCAGCCAGGCCACGCTTTCCTCGACGTCGGCGATCAGCTCGGCGTAGGTGAGCTGGACGGTGCCGTCGTCGATGGCCGGCGCATCGGGATATTGAGCGGCCGTGGCGTAGAGGATGTCGATGAGTGTCCGGGCCTGCGGTGCATTCGCTGAACGCACGTACTGCGGGGGGATCTCCTGATGCACGGGTACAAACTACTAAGGCTTGGCGAACGGTTCCTGGCGGCGGGCTTGCCGTGGCAGCTTCGTTACCAGTTGTTGTAGCCGCCCTCGGGTCCCAGCATGCGCTCCAGCCGGGTCCGATTGATCCGGGCCAGCTCGTTACGGACCACTTTGCGCTCGGTCTCGTGGTCGTTGTGCATCCGGTCGGCCATGTGGGTCAGTACTTCGTCGGCGCTCATGGCGCCGACGAACATCACGAAATCGAACCCGAAGTGGTCCCGGTAGATCGATGCGTTGGTCTGCAGCGTCGCCATCAGCCCGGGGTCACGGTCGCACACGGCGCACTGCTCGAACTGCGAGCGCGCGCTGCCCGGCCGGCGCCCCACCTGCGGATAGGCCTGCAGGATCGCGTCCACGGAGGAGTCTGCGAGCGCGAACAGCAGGTCGTCGGCCCGCCGGTACAGATGGTCGTGGTCGTCGTAGCTTCGCCCGTCGGCCAGGCTGCCGGCCAGCGGCACGCTGTAGCAGCACTCGTACAGTGCGTGCACCGCCCGCTGCTTTGGCATGGCGTTGAACGCGTCGAGACCAATGCCCTGATGCATCAACACATGGACATCATCGAATGTGCAGGGTACGTGCAGATTTCCTTGTGTTACAGCGGGGCAAATTCGTGTATCGGTGGTCTGGCGTGTATCACAAGTATGGCGTATCATCGAACAGATGTTCGAATATTTGGCGTTGGATGACCCCGACGCCGACGAGGCGGCGCTGTTGGGTCGCATCGCCGAATTCGAACGGGTGAAGGCGGCTGCCGCGGCCGGGCAGGCTCGGGCGGCGGCTGAGCTGGAGGCGCGGCGGGAGGCTGCGGCGCGGGCGGGTGGGCCGCGGGTGTCGCGAGCCGCGTTGGGGTCGGAGGTCGGGCTGGCGCGGCAGGAGTCCCCGCATCGCGGTGAACGTCTCATGGCGATGGCCCGGATCTTGGTGCCGGATATGCCGTGCACCCTGGCGGCGCTGGAAGCTGGGCGGCTCTCGGAGCATCGGGCGGAGCTGATCACCAAGGAGGCGGCGTGCCTGTCGGGGCTCGATCGTCGGCTGCTCGATATCGAGTTGTGCGGGGACCCGGCCACTGTCGAGGGCATGGGCAATGCAGAGATCGTGGCGGAGGCCAAACGCATCGCCTACCGGCTCGATCAAGAGGCGGTACTGGACCGGATGCGGCAGGCCCCGGCCGGGCGGCACGTGCGGTGCCGGCCTGCCCGTGATGGCATGGCGACGGTGAGTGTGCTGCTGCCGGCTCACGAGGGTCGGGCGGTGTGCGCGGCCCTGTCGCAGGGCGCGGCCACCACGCTGGCGTCGACGCTGCCGGGGACGTCGGTGCCGGCCGGGCTGGGCCGCACCCACGACCAGATCATGGCGGACCTGGTGGTTGAGCGGGTCACCGGCCGTAACCCGGTGGATGCGCCGGTGTCGGTGACGGTGAACCTGGTGCTCTCCGATGAGAGCCTGCTTGCCGGCGGGGACGAGCCCGCTCATCTGGAGGGTTATGGTCCGGTGCCGGCGGAGGTGGCGCGGCACCTGGTGCTGGTGGCTGAGGCCGACCCACAGGCTGTTGCGGCGGTGCGGCGGCTGTATGCCCAGCCGGGCACGAACAAGTTGGTGGCGATGGAATCGGCGGCCCGGGCGTTCCCGAAAGCTCTGGCCCGGTTCATCGCACTACGGGATCAGATCTGCCGAACTCCGTACTGCAACGCCCGTATCCGGCACACCGACCACGTCAGGCCGCACGCCCACCTGGGGCCGACCAGCGTGCACAACGGCCAGGGTCTGTGCGAGCACTGCAACTACGTCAAAGAAGAACCCGGCTGGCACTCCAGCGCCAGTTATGACCGGTACGGCCGCCACACGACGGAGCTCACCACGCCGACCGGCGCGGTCTACACCTCGACCGCGCCGCCGATGCCGAGCGGATTGCAGATCCTGACCCGCCGGGTCCACCTCGCGATCATCGACAAGGGATCGCGTCCGCGGGTTCTGCGTGACTAGCCAAATGTGTGGCGACTCACGGCAACCGATCGTGCGCGAAGGCGCATGATGAAGTCATGGACGGTGTGCTGTTCTTCGACGGCAAGTGCGGGATGTGTACCCGCGCGCGTAACGCGCTGCTGCGGATGAATCGCACCGGCGGGGTCCGCACCGAGCCGTTGCAGAAGCCCGGCACCGCCGAGCGACTCGGTGTGGCACCGGAGCATCTCACGGAATCGGTGTGGTGGCTGGATTCGTCCGGCGAAGTGTTCGGCGGTGCAAAGGCTGCCAACGCGGCGCTGTCCGCGGCCCTGGGCACTCGGTTGCCGTTGTGGGTCTACGCCATTCCGGGAATCGGTGCGCTCCAGGAGCGTGTCTACCGTTGGATCGCCACGCATCGTTACCACTTCCGTGGCGTCACGCCGTGGTGCGAAACCGCACCGTCGGAGTGTGTTTCAGCCTAGCTGCGCCATCGCGAGGTACCCCTCGGTGGCGCTGGGGTACTGGGGCCGCCAGCCCGAAACATCGCGAAAGCGCTTGTTGCTCACGCGAAGTGATCGCGTTATGGACGTCAGCCGGTCACCGAGCAGAAGTCCGACCCGTCCCGGCCCAGTGATCCAGATGCGGCGCCCGACGGCCGCGGCGCAGGCGTCCGCATATTCGCGTTTGGTCAGCGGAGTGTCGTCGACGATGTTGTACTTGCCACCGGGAGCCGCGAGCGCCGCGACGACGGCATTCGCCGCATCCGCGACGTGGATCGACGAGATGTAGGTACTGCTGCGGCCCGGGACAAACCCGATGTGCCACTTGGCCATCTCGAGGATCTGTTCACTGTGCGCGGCGTGCGGACCGTAGAACACCCCGAACCGAAGGATCGTCGATTGCTCGCCGAACCGTCGCGCGCTGGCTTCGGCGGCGTGGTTGCCACGCGTGATGGGGTAGTGGTCGACGGGCTGGTCTTCGTCGACCCAGTCGCTTCCGCCGTCGCGGTAGATCATCACGACAGACTCTTGAATCATCCTCTGAACACCCGCATCTCGGGCCGCATCGACGACGGTGGCGGACCCCTCTGAACGCACCCGCTCGCATTCTGCCCACGCCGATTTGCGGATGAACGCCGTCGTCGAGGGGAGCGCTGACGCCAGGTTGACCACCGCGTCGTGGCCGGCGAATGCGCCGGCCAATCCGCGGCGGTCGAACAGCGACACCGAAACCGGCTCGGCGCCTTGGCTCCGCAACACCGCCGCCTTGGCATCGCCGCGGGCCAGAGCGGTGACGGAGTGGCCGGCAGAGACCAGTGCGGGGACGGTATGGGTGCCGATGGCACCCGTGCCTCCGGTCACGAACACCCGCATCAGCGGAACACCACCGGCAACGTCTGTGGCCCGCGGATGGCCGGCGTATCCCGCCAGGTGACGGCCCCACTCACATCAGGTTGGCGGGCAACGACTTCCCGCAGCGCCACGGTCAACTCCAGCTGGGCCAGGGCGGAACCCAGACAGTAGTGCGCTCCGTATCCGAAGGCCACGGGCGCTGGGCCGGTGCGGTCCACGCGGAAGCGGCCGGGCTCCTCGAACACCGCCGGGTCACGATTGGCGGCTGCCACCACCACGACGACGCTGTCTCCGGCCGCGATATCGACGCCGCCCAGTCGGTGGTCCTCGGTGGCGGTGCGCACCGTCGACTGCACGGGACCGTCGAGCCGCAGCAGTTCGGTGATCACCGCCCCGTCCACGGTGTCGACCCGTTCAGCCACCAGCCGAATCAGCCCCGCGCCAAGGAGATTCGCTGTGGTCTCGTGCCCGGCGACCGCGATCAGGATGGCCGTCACCACGACGTCCTCGAGGGACAGCTCGGGGTCGGTGGCGATGAAGCTGAACAGGTCGTCGCCGGGATGTGCCCGGCGGTCGGCGGCGAGTGGCAGGAACTCCGCCATCAACGCGGCGGCCGCACCGAACCCCTCTGCCACCTCCACCGGATCGGCCAGGGTGCCGAGCATCCGGATGATCGACGGCGACAGTTCGCGCAGTGACGCCGCGTGCGCCGGATCGAGCGCGAGCCATTCACCGACCACCGCGATCGGCAGGGGCAACGCGATCTGCGACATGAAATCGAACGGCTCTCCGGTGGGCGCCTGCGCGATGACCTCGGCGGCGATCGTCTCCACACCCTCGGTCAATCCGGCCACCGTACTGCGCGTGAACGCGTCCCGGACCGCGCCGCGCAGCCGGTCGTGGTCGGCGCCGTCGGTGAAAAGCATTGAAGCCTTGGTGAATTCCGGTGCCATCATCGTCATCGATGCACGCGCCACCGGGTTGGCCAGTGGATCGCTGGTCCAGCCGGACCCGCCGAGCACCTGCCGGGCCGCGTCGTAGCCGAGCACCAGCCAACCTTGGGCGACGCTGTCCCACACGACATCACCGTCGCGCCGCCGGGCCTCGTAGAAGGGGTAGGGATCAGTGGCGTCCCAGGGCAGCCGGGCCGCCGCGACGTCGTTAGGCGACATGATCGTCCGTCCCGTGCGGCAGTCCGCGGCGCTTGACCCACGCCTCGTGTTCGAGGCCAAGATCGGTGACAGGCGCTGAGACGCCGTCCATTTCGTCCAGCATCCCGCGGGCGTGGAAGGTGGCGTTCAGTGCGGTGAAGATCGCATTCATCGACAGGTTCAGGCGCGAGAAGAACACGAAGTCGGCGGGCACTCTGATATGCCTCATCGGGTGGTCGGCCTCGCGGACGTCCAGCATCGAGGCGATGGCGCGCCGCGATGCCTCGTCGGTGTAGGTCACCGGCTGCGGCGCCAGGATCTCGTAGATGATGCCCTCCCACCAGCGGTAGGCATCATCGGCGGTCAGCACCGAATCGGTTGCGAAGAAACCACTTTCGACCATGCTCGACCGCAGATCGTCGCGGCGCCCTTCGACCGCACAGCGCATCAGGTTCACGATGCGCCGGCGCTGGCCTTCGGGAAGGATCTTCGCGCAACCGAAGTCGACGAATCCGACGGTGCCATCGAGGCCGAATCGGTAGTTGCCCGGATGTGGGTCGGCGTGGAACAGATGGCCGTGCCGGTAGGAGCCGGTGACGAACCGCGCGATCACCTCGGACCACGTGTCCTTGGTGTTCTGATCGGCGTCTTGCGCTGCACCCCAACTCAATCCGTCGAGGTACGTCATGGTGAGGACGCGGTCGCCGGATGCCTCGGCGATCAGTTCGGGCACGCGAACATACGGGTGATCCCGCCAGAGTTCGCTGAACGCGGTGATGTGGGCGGCTTCCCGGCGGTAGTCGATCTCCTCGGAGATGCGTTCGGATATCTCTGCGGCAATGGGGGCGACGTCGGGCAGGATCGCACCGAGCGTGCTGGCCGCCCCGGCCGCGAAACGGAACATCGTCGCCAGCAACTCGGTGTTCGAAAGATCGTCCCGAATCGCTTGCGCCACACCGGGGTACTGAATCTTCACCGCGACGTCACGGCCGTCGTGCAGGACGGCCCGGTGGACCTGTCCGATGGACGCGGCCGCCATCGGTTCGGCGGAGAACGACGCGAACACTGCGGAGATCGGGCGTCCCAGGTCGTCCTCGACGATGCGCCGGGCCAGGGCCGAATCCATCGGCGGCGCGTCGGCCTGCAGTCGGGTCAGGGCCCGCTGGTACGGCGAGAGTTCGCCGGCGCCAATGGCATTGGCGTCGACCATGGACATCAGCTGGCCGGCCTTCATCAACACGCCTTTGGAGTGGCCGAGGAGTTCGGCGTATTGCTCTGCGGTGCGCTCGTGGAACCGTTCGACCGCGCCGGTGTTGCCGGCCCTCTCCTGCAAGGCCGCGACCATCCGCCCACCCGCGGCGCGGGCGGTGAAGCCGGCGACCGGCATGGTGCGGCGGATACGTCCGCGCGGCACATTTCCGGCCATTGCGCCTCCAAGCGTTATATGGTGACCTAGTACGAAATATATGACCCTTCTTATATGCAGTCAATGGTGGGAGTCAATGGTGGAAACCTCGACCAAGGAACGGACCAGGGAACGTCTGGTCACCGAGGCCATGCGGCTGTTCAGTGAGCAGGGCTACCAGGCCACCAGCATCACTGCGATCGAGAAGGCCGCCGGCCTGGTGCCCGGCTGCGGCGCGCTGTACAACCACTTCAAGACCAAAGAGGCCCTGCTGGCGGCAGGCATCGACAGGCAGCTGGACCGGCGGCGGGCGATGCACGACATCAGCGCGCTGTTCGCCGGTGAGGGGGAGCTGCGGACAGAACTCACGCTGCTCGGCCGGTATGTGCTCAGCGTGCTGAACCAGGAAAGCCAGTTCCTGCAGGTCGCGGCTCGCACGCCGGCGGATCAGTCGGACCGGCTGAATGCCGCCTATGCCGCCCTGGTCGACGGCCTGTACGGCGAACTGGCCGACTGGATCGGGGGTTGCGCGCCTGGCCTCGATCAGGCCGAGGCCAGGCGGATCGCAGTGGTCGGGATCAACGCGCTGCTCGGCAAGCAGGCGACGCGCGTCGTCTTCCTTGCCCCGCAGGCGGACACCCCGGATGAGGAGTACATCGCGGACTGGACCGCGATGCTGGCGGGCCGGATCGAAGCGGCCCGCTGAAACTCAGTGCTCTTCAGCGGCGAGCCGCTCAGTGCTCTTCGGTCTCGAACCGGGCGATCGAGCGGGCCAGCTCTTCTTCGGCCTCTTTACGACCGACCCAGTCGGCGGCCTTGACGAACTTGCCGGGCTCCAGGTCCTTGTAGTGCACGAAGAAGTGCTTGATGGCGTCCAGCTCGAACTGCGAGATGTCGCCCAGGTCCTGGATGTGGTCCCAGCGCGGGTCACCGGCGGGCACGCACAGCAGCTTGTCGTCGCCGCCGGCCTCGTCGGTCATCTTGAACATGGCGACCGGGCGGGCGTCGACGATGCAGCCCGGGAAGACCGACTCGGTGAGCAGCACCAGCGCGTCCAGCGGGTCGCCGTCCTCGCCGAGGGTGTTCTCGAAGAACCCGTAGTCGGTGGGGTAGCCCATGGGGGTGAACAGGTAGCGGTCGAGCTTCACTCGGCCGGTCTCGTGGTCCACTTCGTACTTGTTGCGCGAACCCTTGGGGATCTCGATGACGACTTCGTGCTCCACCGGGAGGCTCCTTAGCTCTGTGCTGATAACCGGGTACACCTTAGACGAGCGATACCCTGCTCAGTGACATCCGACTACACGGAGCAGTTCAGGAGCAGCATGCGGCCCACCCGGTGGCGCCGATCGACCCACTTGGTGATCGGTGTGGCAGTTCTGGTGCTGGTTGCCGCGCTGGTGGCGGCGGCCGCGGTGATGACGAGGCATGAGGCCGTCCCGGCGGCCGGATCGAACGTCAAGCCGCAACCTGCGCTCGTCACGGCCCAACCTGGGGTGCAGCCGGTCTCCGACGCCGCGGCGCAACCGGTGCCCGCGCAGCTGGCCGCCATACTGGCGCCGCTGGCGGCCAACCCGAATCTCGGCATGCTGGGCGGCCGGATCACCGATGCCCTGACCGGGACGCAGCTGTGGGCGCAAGGCGCGAACATTCCCCTGCAGCCCGCGTCCACCAACAAGACGCTGACGGCAGCCGCGGCGCTGCTCACCCTCGATCGCAACGCGCGGTTGACCACCACTGTCGTGTCGGGTGACACGCCGGGCGTGGTGGTCCTCAAGGGCGGCGGCGACCCGACGCTGTCCGCGGCGCCGCCCGGCACCGACACCTGGTACGGCGACGCGGCCCGGATTTCTGACCTGGCCGACCAGGTCCGCAAGGCGGGCGTCACCCCCACGGCCGTTCAGGTCGACGTCAGCCTCTACTCCGGCCCGACGATGGCGCCGGGCTGGGACGTCGCCGATATCGAGGGCGGCGACTGGGCCCCGATCCAGTCGGTGATGGTCGATGCCGGCCGCGTCCAGCCCACGACCGTGGAGTCCAAGCGGTCGACCACCCCGGCCCTCGACGCCGGCCGCGCCCTGGCCGCGGCGCTGCGGGTCGACCCCGCCAACGTGACGGTCCGCACCACACCGGCTGCCGGCCAGCAGCTCGGCGCGGTGCAGTCCCCGCCGCTGATCGAGCGCCTGCGCGAGATGATGTGGGCGTCGGACAACGTGATGGCCGAGTCGATCGGCCGTGAGGTCGCCGCCGCGGTGAACCAGCCGGAGAGTTTCGACGGCGGAGTACGTGCCGTCCTCGGCCAGTTGTCGAAAGCGGGACTGACCACCTCGGGTGCGACGCTGTTCGACGCCAGCGGCCTGTCGGTCAACGACCGGCTCACCGCAGCCGTCCTGGACGACGTCGTCAACGCCGCGGCGGGCAACAGCGAGCCCCGGCTCCGGCCGCTGCTCGACGTCCTGCCGATCGCGGGCGGCAGCGGCACGCTGTGGAACCGCTACGTCGACACTCCGTCTGCCGGATACCTGCGGGCCAAGACCGGCTCGCTGACCGGGACCAACGCGCTGGCGGGCATCGTCACCGACCAGAGCGGACGGGTCCTGACCTTCGCGCTGATCTCGAACAACGCCGGTCCGGAGGGACGCACGGCGCTCGATGCCCTGGCCGCGGCGTTGCGGCCCTGCGGGTGCGGCTCGTGAGCCGGACGCCGACCGTCGGCCGCGCAGTCGACTGGGGCTTCGCCGCCACGGTCGGCGCCAAGCTGACCCGCCCGGAACCGGCGACCACCGACTACACCCGCAACCAGGTGCGTGAGCAGCTCGCCGATTCCGCGCGCCGGGCCGAGCTCCCGGTGCGGGAGGTGACGCTGCTCAACGAGGGTGCCGAGGTACCCGAAGCCCGCGTCGTCGACCGCCAGGACTGGGTGCGCGCCGCCACCGAATCCATGCGGGTCATGACGGGCGGCGAAACATCAAGTGCCACAGGCCTTGCCGCGATGCTGGCGGGCCGGGTCACCGGCGCGCAGACGGGCGCGGTGCTGGCGTTCGTATCGTCGGGCATCCTCGGGCAGTACGACCCCTTTGCCGCCAATGGCGGGGAGCTGTTGCTGGTCGCCCCGAATGTGCTTGCCGCAGAACGGCAATTGAAGGTCGATCCCGCTGACTTCCGGCTCTGGGTGTGTCTGCACGAGGTGACGCACCGCGTGCAGTTCCGCGCCAACCCGTGGCTCACCGAGCACATGTCGCAGGCGCTGGCGGTGCTGACCGACGACTCCGGTCTGGATGCCGGTGATATCGCCGGCCGGTTGGCCGAGTATGTGCGGACCCAGCGGGGCGGCGAGTCCGACCCGAATTCGCAAGGCATCCTTGGTGTCATGCGCATCATGCAGTCCGATGAGCAGCAGCGCGCGCTCGATCAACTGCTGGTGCTGGGGACGCTGCTGGAAGGTCACGCCGACCATGTGATGGACGCCGTCGGTCCGGCGGTGGTGCCGTCGGTGGCCGCCATCCGGAGCCGGTTCGACGAGCGCCGCCATCGCAAACAATCTCCGCTGCAACGGATCGTCCGTGCCCTGCTGGGGGTCGACGCCAAGATCGCCCAGTACACCCGCGGCAAGAAGTTCGTCGACGAGGTGGTGTCGACCGTTGGCATGAAGCGGTTCAACGCGATCTGGACCGATGCCGAAACCCTGCCGCTGCCAACCGAAATCGACGAGCCGCGGCGATGGATCGATCGAGTGCTCTGAGTCGACTGCGCCCTGCGGTCATGGCGTTCGCGCGCCGGCATCCGGCCGACCGGTGGTGCGTCGGGCTTTCCGGTGGTGCCGACTCGCTGGCGCTGACCGCGGTCGCCGCCGCCCTCAGGCCGACCACCGCCTTGATCGTCGACCACGGTCTGCAACCTGGATCGGCCGATGTGGCCGCCACTGCGGCCGCTCAAGCCAGGCAGTTGGGTTGTGTTGATGCCCAGGTGATTTCCGTGCACGTGGGCACCGACGGCGGCCCGGAGGCCGCGGCGCGCACCGCGCGGTACGACGCACTGGATGCTGCCCGGGACGGCGCGCCGGTGCTGCTCGCGCACACTCTCGATGATCAGGCCGAGACCGTACTGCTCGGGCTGGGTCGGGGTTCGGGTCCGAGATCGATTGCCGGCATGCAGGTTTGGGACCCGCCGTGGGGACGGCCCCTGTTGGAGGTGCGGCGAGCCGACACCGTGGCGGCCTGCGCCGAGCTCGGGCTCACACCATGGCAGGACCCGCACAACACCGACCCGCGCTACACCCGGGTCCGCCTGCGCACCGAAGTGCTGCCGCTGCTGGAGGACGTGCTGGCGGGCGGCGTCGCGCCGGCCCTGGCCCGCACCGCCGCCGCGCTGCGAGAGGACAACGACGCCCTCGACGCCCTGGCGGCCGGGCACCTGGCGGCCCTGCGCACCGGCGACGGCCTGACGGTCGCCGGGCTCGAAGACCTCCCCGCCGCGCTGCGCCGCCGGGTGATCCGCGGGTGGCTGCTGGGCGTCGGGGCGACGGCGCTCACCGACGTGCAACTGCGTGCCGTCGACGCGCTGGTCTGGGACTGGCACGGGCAGGGCGGGGCGGCGGTGACCTCGCCTTTGCGATATCAGCGCCTCGTGGTCAGCCGACGCGCCGGACTACTCACAGTGGCTGCCCGACCCGTGTGAGCGACCGTCGAGCGGGACGGTCTTGGTGCTGGGCCAGGCGGCATGGCACGCTGTTGCCGTGGAGCTGTATCCGGGTGACATCAAGTCAGTTCTCCTGTCTCAGGAGCAGGTTCAGGCGCGCATCCGCGAGATGGCTGCGCTGATCGCCGAGGACTACCGAGCCGACTCCGGCGACCAGGATCTGCTGCTGATCACCGTGCTCAAGGGTGCGGTCATGTTCGTCACCGACCTGGCCCGCGCGATCCCGCTGCCGACCCAGCTCGAGTTCATGGCCGTCAGCTCGTACGGATCGTCGACCTCGTCGTCGGGTGTGGTGCGCATCCTCAAGGACCTCGACCGTGACATCAACGGCCGCGACGTGCTGATCGTCGAGGACATCATCGACTCCGGCCTCACCCTGTCGTGGCTGCTGCGCAACCTGGCGACCCGCGGCCCGCGCTCGCTGCGGGTGTGCACGCTGCTGCGTAAGCCCGACGCCATGCGCGCCGACATCGACGTCGCGCACATCGGGTTCGACATCCCCGACGAGTTCGTCGTCGGTTACGGCCTGGACTACGACGAGCGCTACCGCGACCTGCCCTACATCGGCACGCTCGATCCGAAGGTGTACGAACAGCACTAAGCCGGAGGCTTACAAAAGGCTGGGGTGCCGGAGCAGAATCGCGTGCATGGATACTGCGCTCCGGATCTGCCCCTTCTGCGAAGCCACCTGCGGCCTGACCCTCACCATCGACGACGGCCGCGTCACCGGCGCGCGGGGTGATCACGACGACGTCTTCAGCGCAGGATTCATCTGCCCCAAGGGGGCCAGCTTCGGTGAGCTCGACAACGACCCCGACCGGCTGACGCGCCCGCTGGTGCGCCGGGACGGCGTGCTGACGGAGGCCACCTGGGACGAGGCCTACGCTGTCGTCGCCGAACGACTCGGTGCGGTGATCGCCGCGCACGGCGGTGCGGCGGTCGGGGTGTACCTCGGCAATCCGAACGCGCACACCGTCGCGGGCGCCCTGTACGCGCCGCTGATCCTCAAAGGTTTGGGCACCCGTCAGGTGTTCAGCGCCAGCACCCTCGACCAGATGCCGAAACATGTTGCGCTGGGCCTGATGTACGGCAGCCCCATCGCGTTCACCGTGCCGGACCTCGACCGCACCGACTATCTGGTGATCATCGGCGCCAATCCGCTGGTGTCCAACGGCAGCGTGACCACCGCCGCCGACTTCCCCGGCAAGCTGCGGGCGCTGAAGAAGCGCGGCGGCAAGCTCGTCGTCATCGACCCGGCCCGCACCCAGACCGCCAAGCTCGCCGACCGCCACCTCGCCCCGCGCCCGGGAACCGACGCGGCGCTGCTGCTCGCCGTCGTCCACGTGCTGTTCGACGAGGACCTGGTCGACCTCGGTGGCATCGCCGAGCACGTCGTCGGCATCGAGCAGGTCCGGGCGCTGGCCGCCGACTTCGCGCCGGAAGCCGTCGAGCAGGCCTGCGGGGTCGGTGCCGAGGAAATTCGCGAGCTGGCCCGTGAGCTCGCGGCAGCGCCGACGGCGGCCGTGTACGGCCGGATCGGTACGTCCACAGTCGAGTTCGGCACGATCGGCAGCTGGCTGGTCGACGTGATCAACGTGCTCACCGGCAATCTGGACCGGCCGGGCGGGGTGATGTTCCCGCTCGGTGCGGCGGCCGCGGCGCCGCGGCCACCCAAGCCCGGTCGCGGGTTCCGGACGGGACGGTGGGCCAGCCGGGTCTCCGGCTACCCCGAGGTGCTGTCCGAGTTGCCGGCTGCCGCGCTCGCCGAGGAGATCGACACCGCAGGCGACGGGCAGATCAAGGCGATGATCACCATCGCCGGGAACCCGGTGCTGTCGGCGCCCGACGGTGACCGGCTCGACAAGGCCTTGGACAGTGTCGAATTCATGCTGTCGGTCGACCCCTACCTCAATGAGACGACGCGGCACGCCGACGTCATCCTGCCGCCGCCTCCGCCCGCGCAGAGCCCGCATTTCGACTTCGCGCTCAACAACCTGGCGGTCCGCAACAACGTGCGCTATTCACCGCCCGTGCTGCCCCTCGCGGACCGGCCGGGCGAGGCGGAGATCCTGTCGCGCGTCGCGCTGGTGCTGTACGGCATTGGGGTACAAGCGGATCCCGTCCTGGTCGACGCCCAGGTGATCGCGATGACGCTGACCAAGGAGGTGTCCGACCCGGATTCTCCGGTCGCCGGACGGGACGTCGACGAACTGATCGCGATGCTCGGTACCGGTCCCGGCTATGAACGCCGGCTCGACATGATGTTGCGGCTCGGGCCCTACGGCGACGGGTTCGGCACCAGGCCCGACGGGCTCACGCTGGAAAAGCTCAAGGCCAACCCGCACGGCATCGATCTGGGGCCGCTGCGGCCGCGGATTCCGGAAGTGCTGCGAACCCCAAGCGGGAGAATAGAACTCGCGCCCGAGCCTGTCGTCGCCGACGTGGCACGGCTCCGGGATGCGCTAAGCCGCTCGGCCGGCGGCTTCCTGCTGATCGGCCGGCGTCACCTGCGCTCCAACAACAGCTGGATGCACAACCTGCCGGCGCTGTCCGGCGGGTCCAACCGGTGCACCCTGCAGATTCACCCTGACGATGCCGCCGACCTGGGCCTCACCGACATCGCGATCATCAAGGGTCCGGGCGGTGAACTGCTCGCCCCGATCGAGGTGACCGACGTGATGCGGCGCGGCGTGGTGTCGCTGCCGCACGGCTGGGGCCACAACCGTGGCGGCACCGGTCAGCAGCTCGCGAACAGCCACCCCGGGGTCAACGTGAACCAGCTCAACGACGGCACGCACCTGGACCGGTTGTCGGGTACCGCGGTGCTCAACGGGATTCCGGTGGAGATTTCTGCGGCTGGCTGAGTACCGACGCGGGTAAATTGCTTGCATGGGGGGAATTTTGCGTGTCGACCCGGACTCGCTGCGTGACGCGGCGCGGGCACAGACAGACGTCGGCGCGGCTGTCTCGGGCATGGGTGTCGGGACGTCGATGTCCGCCGCGGGGACCGGGGTGCCCGGTTTGGCATGTGCAGGAGCCTGCGAGTTCGTGGGGACGGTCGTCGACACTGCGCTGGGTACCGTCGGCGACGAGTTGACCGTCCATTCGGAGAAACTGCAGCGCGCCGCCGATCTCTATCAGCAGGGCGACGAGCGAGGCGGTCAGCGCATCAGCGGGCTCATCCGGTGACGGGTCCGGTGTCATGCCGGTGACCATTCCCCAGGTGAAAGCCTCTCGTCCCGAGGCCCTGACCGAAGCGGCCGGCGAACTCGGTCAGAAGGCTTCGGGTTTGGCCACGCAGATCGACACCCAACGCGCCACGATCGACGGGCTGCGGACGCGGTGGCGCGGCACCGCGTCGGACGCTGCGGCCGCGAAAGCCGAACCGACACTGGCACGCATGCAGCAGGTGCACGATGCGTTGCGCCGGGCCCAGCCTGTGCTGAGTGACGGTGGCGGCCGACTCGGCCAGACCCGGACCGGCCTGCTCGGCGCAGTGTCGCAGCTGCAGAGCCAGGGGTGGCAGGTTTCGCCGGACGGCTCCGTGTCGGTGCGGCCCGGAGGCCCGCTCGACCAGTTCGCCAGAATGAGTCCGGTCGCCGCGATGCAGGTATTGCAGTTGGCCGCGGCCAACTCCGTGGACCTCAAGATGCGGTTGGCGGAGTTCGACACCACCGACCGGGAACTCGACCGGAACTTGCGCCGCGCGGTCGCGGGTCTGGGGGGCATGCCCCGGTCGTCGGGGATCGGTGATCTCCCGCAGGACGTGCCTTACGACACAGGTGCCGAGATCCCCGAGGGTAAGAGCGCTGAGGAGGTCGACAAGTGGTGGCAGTCGTTGCCGCAGGACAAGAAGGACTATTACCTGCAACATTGGCCGGACAAGTTGGGCAACCTCAACGGGATTCCGGTCGCTGATCGGAGCACCGCGAACAAGACCATCCTGCAGCAGGATCTCGATCGCCCCGCCCAGGTGGCGGCCGCGCGTGGGGTGACCAAAGAGGAAGTGCTGGCCCACCCCGAGAAGTACGGCATGGCTGGGCAGATGATGACCAGGTACAACAATGCACTCAAGGTTCAAGAGGCCCTGGACAAGGATGCCAAGGACGCGCGCGACGCCAAGAATCGCCGCCCCGAGATTCTGCTGATGAAGTACGACCCGGAGGCATTCGACGGCGAGGGCGCCGCCGCCATCGCGATCGGCAATCCGGACAAGGCCGCGAACACCACGGTGATGGTTTCGGGGTTGACGACATCGGTCGCGGGCGGGACGTTGTCCGATGGCAGCGGGGTCAATGTGTACAACGAGGCGAATCTCGCCGATCCGAACAATTCGACCGCGGTGGTGCAGTGGATGGGTTACAACGCGCCGGACATCGACCTCGACCTGGACACCAATGCCATCGGTGTCAGTGAGCCGTTCATGGCGCGTGCGGGTGCACAGTTGCTGGCCCCCGATGTGAATGCTCTCGCTGTCACCCACGAGGGAAATCCCGCGCATACCACGGTGATCGGGCATTCTTACGGCTCGACGACGGTCGCCGACGCCGCCGCCGGCTACGGGATGCGGGCCGACGACATCGTTCTGGTGGGTTGTCCGGGAACGGATTTGGCGCGCTCGGCTGCCGACTTCCACCTGCCGCCCGACGGCCATCTGTATGTGGGCTCGGCATCCACGGATTTCGTCACGGGTCTCGGTCGCGAGCACATGAACATTCCAGGGGTCGGGCTCGGCAACGATCCCTCGATGGACGGGTACGGCTCGACGCGGTTCCATGCCGAGGTGGCCAAGGTCGGTTTCAACCCGCTCGATGAGCACACCTCGTACTTCGTGGAGGGGTCGGAGTCGTTGTACAGCATCGCCGACATCGTGTCCGGCCACGGCGACCAGCTGCAGCAGCACGGGATGACGGCCGATCATCGGGTGAAGACGCCGAGTCTGCCGTTCCCCTTTCCGGGGCCGCCTTCGGTGGTGGTCGATCCGGAATTGGTGCACCCCTCGAACAATGAACACCACCACTAGCGATGAGGTCGAGATGACGGGGGCTGGGACTATTGAGAATTCGATTCGCTGTGCTGTGGACAGTGCTACTGACGTTGGTGGGGTGTTCTGAGCCAATGAGGAATTCGGTTTCTCCTGAGGAGACGCGCCGTCAGGCCATCGATGTGTCCCGGCAGATCGTGTCTGATCTCGGTGGCCAGGTGGCTGATGCGCAGTTCGGTTACGACTCCTGCGGTGTCAATGGCACGCCGCCGTTCCAGGGCCATGCCCACCTGGGGGTGTGGATGCCGGGGGCGGATCGGTCGCGCGAGGTGACGGCTGAGTCGGTGGTGACGCGGTTGCGCGAACACGGTTGGGATGTCGACCCGAACTATCACACGCATGCGATGGCATTCAAGCGTGACGGGTTGAAGGTGAAGGTGTGGGTGATACCGCCACCCGATCCTGGCGAGCCGCCGAACTCCCACGTGATGATCGACGTCTACACCGAGTGCCAGGACACCTTCGACCACCGAACTGATCGGTCGGCATTCACGGCCACCGACATCACTGGTGAACTGACGCGCTAAGCGAGCTCCCAGATCACCGTCACCGAGAAGTTGACGGTCTGCTGGCCGGGGGACAGCGGCACGGCTTCGGCCATGGCCATCCGCGGGGCCGGCATGGGCGTCGGGGTGGTGCCGCCGGTTGCCTCGGAGATCGAGACCACCTTGCCCAGGTTCAGCCCGGACAGCTGGGCGTACTGCTGGGCGCGGTCCTTGGCGTCGTTGAAGGCGCGGGTGCGGGCATCCTTGACCAGCTGCGAGTCGTCGTCGATCGAGTAGGCGACGCTGTTGATCCGGGTGGAATTGCCACCGGCAGTGACGATCTTCGCCAACACCTGTGATGCGGTGTCGAGCTTGCGGACCTTGATGTCGATGGTGTTGCTGGCCCGGTACCCCGTGATGACGGAGTCGCGGTAGTCGGGCTGCAGCTCGACCTGCTTGGTGGCGATGTCCTTCTTGTCGATGCCGGCGCCTGCCAGTGCGTCGATCACGGCCTGCTGGCGGCTGCTGGTCTGGTTCATCGCGGCGGTGACGTCCGGCGCCGTCGCCTCGATGGAGGCGGTGACGTTCAGCGTGTCCGGCGTGCCCTGCACCTTGCCGCTGCCGACGACGGTGACTTCGCGGGTGGCCGGTTTGGCATCGGAGTCGGAGCCACAGCCGGCCGCGCCGACGGCGCCGGCGATAGCAAGTCCGGCGAGGGCGAGGGCGGCGGTACGTCGGGTCGCAAGTGGCATGACGTCCACCGTACCCATCGTTCAGGAGTCGCTGGTGTGCTCGGCGATCGCGTTGACGACGGCTTCGCCGACCCGGCCGAACAGCTGGTCGCGCATGCCCTTGGCCCATTCGTGTGAGGCGTGCGGCGCGGTGAGCTGGCCCTTGAAGTGGGGGATCACCTCGCGGGCGAACAACTCGTACGAGTGCATGGTGGCCGCGGGTGGCGCCCAGTCGTGGCCCAGCATCAGGAACGTGCCGAAGCCGCCGGAGCGGTCCAGCATGTCCTGGATGTAGCCGATGCAGTCGGCGGGTGTGCCGATGCAGCAATTGCCTTTGGCCGCATAGTCTTCGACGAACTGCCGGGACGTCGGCGCCGGGCCGGTCTGGCTGCCCAGCGGCACGAACCCGGCCGCGCCGAAGTAGTTCGAGAAGTCCTCCAGGCCATAGGTGCAGTCCTCGATGGCCTGCTCGCGGGTGTCGGCCAGGTGCACCACACCAAGCACCCGCCAGCCCTTTCTGTCCGGCTCGGGCCGGCCGGCCTTCGCGGCCTGGTCGCACACGAGGTCCCAGGTGGTCTCCAGCGCGGCGTAACCGCCGGGCACCGACATCGACAGCGACAGCAGCGACGTGCCCAACTGCCCGGCCAGCCGCGGCCCTGACGGGGAAACCATTGCCGCCGTGGATATCTCGGGATACGGCCAGGTGTACGGCCGGATGTGCAACGCGGCGTCGCGCAGCGTGAACCAGTCGGTCTCCCGCGAGATTCGCTCGTCGGGCGCGGCCCGGAACAGGGCCAGGATGGCTTCGAGGGACTGCTGCATCATCGGCCGCTGGTTCACCGGGTCGATGCCCATCATGTAGGCGTCCGACGGCAACGCACCCGGACCGGTGCCGAACATGACGCGGCCGCGGGTCAGGTGATCGAGCAGCACCCAGCGGTCGGCGACCATCAGCGGGTGGTGGTAGGGCAGTGACACCACGCCGGTGCCGAACCGGATGTTCCTGGTGCGTTCGGCCGCGGTGGCGATGAACACCTCGGGACAGGCGATCAATTCGTAACCGCCGGAATGGTGTTCGCCGAACCACACCTCGTCATAGCCCAGCTGGTCCAGCCTGACGGTGCGTTCCAGGTCGTATTCCAGTGCGGTGGTGGGAGATTGGCCGACCGGGTGGAACGGTGTGATGAATGCGCCGAAATCCAGTGGGCGACCCGTCATTTCAGTCCTTCGATGAATTCGATGAGTGCGGCGTTGACCTCGTCGGGGCGCTCCTGCTGCAACCAGTGCCCGGCACCAGGGATCATCATCTCGCGGTAGTCGCCTGCGACCACGTCGCGCACCCGGTCGCGCGGGGTGAAGCTCAGCACCGGGTCGGCGGCGCCGGCCAGGAACAGCGTCGGAACGGTGATGGCCGGGGCGGGCGTCGTCGCCGTCAGCTCCCAGTTCCGGTCGAAGTTGCGGTACCAGTTCAGCGGACCGGTGAAGCCGCTCTCGGTGAAAGCTGTTACGTACGGCTCGAATTCGTCTTCGGTGATCCAGTCCGGCAGCGGCGGTAGCGGATCGTCGGCAAGTGTGTCCGGCGGTGCGGACAAACCCTCCTCCGCGATCATGCGGCGCATCGTGCTCCGCGGATCGCGACCCAACGCCGCGTCGGCGACGCCGGGTTCCTGGAAATACAGCATGTAGAAGTAATTGTCGCCGACGCGCCTGCGCCAGATCTCGGTCGGCGGGGCAGTCGCGCGCGGCACCGGCGGCACGCTCAGCGCGGCGACGGCAATCACCCGGTCGGGATGCAGCAGCGCGAAGTTGCACACCACCGGCGAGCCCCAGTCATGACCGACGACCACCGCGCGCTCGGCCCCGACGTCGTCGAGCAGCCCGGCCAGGTCCGCGGTGAGGTGGACGATGTCGTAGTCCTCGATCGCGGGCGGGCGTGACGAGCCGCCGTAGCCCCGCTGGTCGGGGGCCAGGACGTGGTAGCCGGCCGCGGCCAGGGCCGGGATCTGGTGCCGCCACGAATGCGCGAGTTCGGGGAAGCCGTGCGCCAGCACGACCACCGGGGCGCCGCGCTCGCCGGCTTCGGTGACCTGCAACTGCACGCCGTTGGTGTCGACTAACCGTTTGGTGGACGTGATCACGGTCTCACCAAAGCACAGCGGCGGTCCGGCCGGAAGGAGGTATCGCTGCCGGGAACTGCCGATCGTTTGCATAGCGGTAACCTGTGAACTATCCCGCATCTGTGTATCGGAAGGACCTGGCCGACGAGTATTCGCCGGCCGAAATATGTCGATGAAGCGAAAAAACGTCATCCGCACCCTGACCGTCGTCGCGGTCGTGTTGCTGCTGGGTTGGTCTTTCTTTTATTTCAGTGATGACACCCGTGGTTATCACCAGGTCGACACCTCGGTGGCGGTCGCCCAGATCAACGCCGGGAACGTCACCGGCGCCCAGATCGACGACCGGGAACAGCAGGTCCGGCTTGATCTGAAGAGCGTCACCCCGGACACCGACAACAGCAACAAGATCATCACGTCGTTCCCCACGGGCTACGCGGTGCCGCTGTTCGACGCGCTCAACGGCAAGAACGTCAAGACCAAGACGGTGGTCAACCAGGGCAGCATCCTCAGCTCGCTGCTGATCTACCTGCTGCCGCTGTTGCTGCTGGTCGGCCTGTTCTTCATGTTCTCCCGCATGCAGGGCGGCGGTCGCATGGGCTTCGGCTTCGGCAAGTCGAAGGCGAAGTTGCTCGGCAAGGACATGCCGAAGACGACGTTCGCCGACGTCGCCGGTGTCGACGAGGCCGTCGAAGAGCTGTACGAGATCAAGGACTTCCTGCAGAACCCGAGTCGCTACCAGGCCCTGGGCGCCAAGATCCCCAAGGGCGTGCTGCTCTACGGCCCGCCCGGAACGGGTAAGACGCTGCTGGCGCGTGCCGTCGCGGGTGAGGCCGGCGTGCCGTTCTTCACCATCTCCGGCTCGGACTTCGTCGAGATGTTCGTCGGTGTCGGTGCCTCCCGCGTGCGCGACCTGTTCGAGCAGGCCAAGCAGAACAGCCCGTGCATCATCTTCGTCGACGAGATCGACGCCGTCGGTCGTCAGCGTGGTGCCGGCCTGGGTGGCGGGCACGACGAGCGCGAGCAGACGCTGAACCAGCTGCTGGTCGAGATGGACGGCTTCGGCGAACGCCAGGGCGTCATCCTGATCGCCGCGACCAACCGGCCCGACATCCTGGACCCGGCGCTGTTGCGTCCGGGCCGCTTCGACCGGCAGATCCCGGTGTCCGCACCCGACCTGGCGGGCCGCAAGGCCGTGCTGCGGGTGCACTCGGCCGGCAAGCCCATCGCCCCCGACGCGGACTTGGACAGTTTGGCCAAGCGCACCGTCGGCATGTCGGGCGCCGACCTGGCCAACGTCATCAACGAGGCCGCGCTCCTGACCGCTCGCGAGAACGCCACGGTGATCACCGGGCCGGCGCTGGAAGAAGCCGTCGACCGCGTCATCGGTGGTCCGCGCCGCAAGGGCCGCATCATCAGCGAGCACGAGAAGAAGATCACCGCGTACCACGAGGCCGGGCACACCCTGGCCGGCTGGGCCATGCCGCACCTGGACCCGGTCTACAAGGTGACGATCCTGGCGCGCGGCCGCACCGGCGGGCACGCCGTCGCCGTCCCCGAGGACGACAAGGGCATGCAGACCCGCTCCGAACTGATCGCCCGACTGGTGATGGCGATCGGCGGACGGGCCGCCGAGGAGCTGATCTTCCGCGAGCCCACCACCGGCGCGGTGTCCGACATCGAGAACGCCACCAAGATCGCCCGCGCCATGGTCACCGAGTTCGGCATGAGCGCCCGGCTGGGCGCGGTCCGGTACGGCACCGAACACGGCGACCCGTTCCTGGGCCGCACCATGGGCACCCAGGCCGATTACAGCCACGAGGTGGCACAGCTCATCGACGACGAGGTGCGCAAGCTCATCGAGGCCGCCCACACCGAGGCCTGGGATGTGCTGACCCACTACCGCGACGTCCTGGACAACCTGGCCGGCGAGCTGCTCGAGAAGGAGACGCTGCACCGCGCCGATCTCGAGGTCATTCTGGCCGGCGTCGAGAAGCGTCCTCGCCTGACCCTGTTCGACGACTTCGGTGGCCGCGTGCCGTCTGACAAGCCGCCGATCAAGACGCCCGGCGAGCTGGCCATCGAGCGTGGTGAGCCGTGGCCGCCGCCCGTCGAGGAGCCGGCGTTCAAGGCGGCGATCGCTGCGGCCAGCCAGGCCGCGGGCACCGTGAACGGCACCAACGGCGTGCACGCCGCGCCGAACGGTCAGCCGCAGCACGGCCAGACCCAGCCGAACTACGGCGCACCCGCGGGTTGGCAGGCCCCGGGCTGGCCGCCGCAGGGACCGCCTCAGCATGGTCACCACCCCCAGCAGGGCCAGTGGTACCCGCAGCAGGGCTGGGGCCAGCCCACGCCGCCGCCGGGCTACCAGCCCTACCCGCAGCAACCGGCGCCGCCGGCGCAACCGAACGACGAGCAGGCGCCGCCTGCGCACGGCTGACCCGAACGGAGCCACATAGATGACGCGGTCGCAGATCCATTCGGCCAGGCTCACCGCCCCGAAGTTCGATCACGATCGAGCCGAGGCCGCGGTGCGCGAGCTGCTGCTCGCGGTGGGCGAGGATCCCGACCGTGACGGGCTGCGGGACACGCCGGCCCGGGTGGCCCGCGCCTTCGAGGAGATCTTCGGCGGGCTCTACATCGACCCCGACTCGGTGCTGAACACCACCTTCGACGAGGGTCACGACGAGCTGGTGCTGGTAAAAGACATCCCGATGTACTCGACCTGCGAGCACCATCTGGTGTCGTTCCACGGCGTCGCGCACGTCGGATACATCCCGGGTGAGGACGGCCGGGTGACCGGGCTGTCCAAGATCGCCCGCCTCGTCGACCTGTACGCCAAGCGGCCGCAGGTGCAGGAGCGGCTGACCGGTCAGATCGCCGACGCGTTGATGCGCAAGCTGAACCCGCAGGGCGCCATCGTGGTGATCGAGGCCGAGCACCTGTGCATGGCGATGCGCGGAGTGCGCAAGCCCGGCGCGGTGACCACCACCTCGGCGGTGCGCGGCCAGTTCAAGACCTGCGCTTCGTCACGAGCCGAGGCGCTGGACCTGATCCTGCGGAAGTGAACGCACTGCCAACTGGGGTCCTTCCCGTCGCTCCGCTCGCCCCGGTGGTGATGGGCGTCCTCAACGTCACCGCCGATTCGTTCTCCGACGGGGGACGGTTCCTCGATCACGATCGTGCGATCGAGCACGGTCTGGCGTTGGCCGCCCAGGGCGCACAGATCATCGACGTCGGCGGGGAGTCGACGCGGCCCGGTGCGGCCCGGCTGGACCCGGAGGTCGAACGCGGCCGCGTGCTACCGGTGATCAAAGAGCTTGTCGCCCAGGGCATCACAGTCAGCGTCGACACCATGCACGCCGACGTGGCCGAGGCCGCCCTGGAATGTGGCGTCCACATCGTCAACGACGTGTCCGGCGGACGGGCCGACCTGAACATGGCGCCGCTGCTGGCCGGCGCGCGGGTGCCATGGGTCCTGATGCACTGGCGCGAGGTCGACGCCGAGCAGCCGCACCGAATTCCGGAGTACTCCGACGTGGTGGCCGACGTGCGGGCCGAACTGCTCGCCGCGGTCGACGACGCCGTCGCGGCCGGGGTGGAACCGGAGCACCTGATCATCGATCCGGGTCTGGGTTTCGCCAAGTCGGCACAACACAATTGGGCTCTGCTGCGGGCGCTGCCCGACCTGGTCGCCACCGGCATCCCGGTGTTGGTCGGGGCGTCGCGCAAGCGATTCCTCGGCACCCTGCTGGCGGATGCCGATGGCACGCCGCGCGAGCCCGACGGCCGGGAGACCGCCACGGCGGTGATCTCGGCGCTGGCCGCGCAGCACGGTGCGTGGGGGGTGCGGGTACATGATGTGCAAGCCTCGGTGGACGCGGTGAAAGTGGTGGGGGCCTGGCATGGCTGATCGAATCGAACTGCGGGGCTTGACCGTTCGCGGGAATCATGGGGTCTTCGACCATGAGCGCCAGGACGGGCAGGACTTCGTCGTCGACATCACGGTGTGGATCGACCTGGCTGCCGCCGCGCTGAGCGACGAGTTGTCGGACACCCTGGACTATGGCGCGCTGGCGCAGCAGGCGGCGGACATCATCGCGGGGCCGCCGCGGAATCTGATCGAGACGGTGTCCGCCGAGATCGCCGATTCGGTGATGACCGACCAGCGCGTCCATGCCGTCGAGGTGGTGCTGCACAAGCCCAGTGCGCCGATCCCGTTGACGTTCAACGATGTTGCGGTCGTCGCGCGCCGGTCCAGGCGGGCTGGTCGTGGCTAGTGTGAGCGAGAAGCCGGAGGCGGATCGCGCATGAGCTCAGTTGTGCTTTCCATCGGCTCCAACCTGGGCGACCGGCTCGCCCATCTGCAGTCGGTGGTCTCCGGGCTGCGCGGCGCGGTCCGGGCCGTCTCCCCGGTCTATGAGACCGACGCCTGGGGCGGCGTCGAGCAGGGGCCGTTCCTCAATGCCGTGGTACTGGCCGACGCTCCCGACCTCGACGGTCCGGGCTGGCTGCGCCGGGCCCACGAGTTCGAGAACGCCGCGGACCGGGTGCGCGAACAGCGTTGGGGTCCACGCACTCTCGATGTCGACATCGTGAGCTGTCACGACGGCGATGCCGAAGTGCGCTCTGACGATCCGGTCCTGACGCTGCCGCACCCGCTGGCGCATCAACGCGCCTTCGTGCTGGTGCCGTGGCTGGCCGCCGCCCCCGACGCGGCGCTGACGGTGGCCGGGCAGCCGGTGCCGGTTGCCGATCTGCTGGCTGGGCTGGCTGCCGACGAACGCGACGGCGTGCGCCGCACGGACCTGGAGCTGGTGCCCTGATGGGGCCGACGCGGAAGCGCGATCTGGCGATCGGCACAGCGCTGGCCACGGTCGCCGCGTATGGGCTGGTGATCCTGGTGTACGGCTGGCTGCCGCCGATCACGGTGTGGACGGGGTTGTCGCTGTTGGTTTTTGCCGGCGCTGAAGCGGGGTGGGCGTTCTACGTGCGCGCCAAGATCCGTGCCGGTCACATCGGGGTGGGCGGTGGCCGGATCGATCCGCTGGCGGTTGCGCGATCGGTGGTGGTGGCCAAGGCGTCGGCGTGGGTCGGCGCGATGGTGCTGGGTTGGTGGCTCGGCGTGCTGGGCTACCTGCTTCCGCGACGGTCGCAATTTGCGTATCCCGCGGCCGCGACGCCCGGTGCTGTGGTTGCGGCGATCAGCGCGCTGGCGCTCGTGGTCGCGGCGTTGTGGCTGCAGCATTGCTGCCGCGCTCCGCTGGACCCGCAGGAGAAGTCTGACGGCGCAACCGAATAGGTAACGATCCGACCGGACCGGGTGTCGGTCAACCTGCGAGGGGAACGCAGAACGGTACAGTCAGCGCATGATTGATCCGACCCGGACGGCGCGCGGCAGGCGCGCGAACCGCAGGCCGGGTTGGTTGCTGCTGACGGCGTTGCTGGTGCTGGCCATCGTCGCCAGCTCGGCGCTGGTGTTCACCGATCAGGTCGAGTTGCTGAAACTGGCTGTGGTCATTGCCTTGTGGGCCGCGGTGGCGGCGGCGTTCGCGTCGTTCGTGTACCGGCGACAGGCCGATCTGGACCAGGCCCGGGCCCGCGACCTCAAGCTCGTCTACGACCTACAGCTGGACCGCGAGATTTCGGCGCGCCGCGAATACGAGCTGTCGCTGGAATCGCATCTGCGCCGTGAGCTCGCCTCCGAACTGCGTGCCCAATCGGCCGACGAGGTCGCGGCGCTGCGCGCGGAGCTGGCCGCGCTGCGCGCGAACCTCGAGTTCTACTTCGACGCCGATCTGGCGCACCGCCCGGCGCTCGAGACCGACCGCAGCGGCCAGGCCGTGCCGGTCGGCCGCGTCGTCGCCAGCCGGATCGACACGGAAGACCGGCCGGACCTGGTGTCGGAGCCGAACACCGAAGAGAGCCCCATCATCGACGTGGCGGCCGAGCCGCATGTGCCGCCGGATCCGTGGGCACCGCCGCCTCCGCCGCCGCAGCCACCGTTCGGCGGGGCGCACCGCCTCACCCCGCGGCCGGCACCGTCCGACTGGCAACCCTCCCCGGCTGAAGGCCAGTGGATCCCGGCCGGCCAGCCGGGCAGCAACTGGGCACCCGCGGCGCCGGAACCCGCGCAGCCGCCGGTGCAGCCGCCCGTGCCGCCGGTCCAGGACCGCGGACCCGAACCGACGATGACCCTGCCGGTGGTCCCGCCGGTGCCGACGTACACCCCGGAACCGCCCCCCGCGCCCATGCCCGAACCCGCACCGCAGCCCCCGCGCCGGGGCCGCCACGGCGCCGCCGAAGAGCCCGCCCAGCCAGAGACCCCTGTCACATCCGGTCGTCGGCGCCGCGCCGAACCCGACGACGAACCCGCAGGTCAGCACGTTGGTGGGCAGCCGGCGGCCGAATTGCTGGCGCGGCTGCAGGCCAACACGAGCGGCGGCGGCCGTCGACGTCGCCGCGAGGACTGAGCTACGCTCTGCGGTGACCGTCCGGTACCTGCCAGGCAGGACTGGAACGACTGATACCACCACTTTGTGAGGTCGCTGCAATGAAGCAGCTCGACGGACTGCGTCCGGCCCGGCTCGCTGTCGGAATCATTTCCGCAGGGCGGGTCGGCAGTGCGCTGGGTGTTGCGCTCGAGCACGCCGACCACGTCGTCGTCGCGTGTAGCGCGATCTCCCATGCGTCGCGCGGACGTGCCGAGCGCAGGCTGCCGGACACCCAGGTGCTGCCCGCTCACGACGTCGCCGCGAAAGCCGAACTGCTGCTGCTGGCCGTGCCGGACGCGGAGCTGACGTCCGTCGTCGCCGGACTGGCTGCCACCGGATCAGTGCGTCCCGGCACCATCGTCGTGCACACCTCGGGCGCCAACGGCATCGGCGTGCTGGCCCCGCTGACCGCGCAGGGCTGTATTCCGCTGGCCATCCACCCGGCCATGACGTTCACCGGCGCCGACGAGGACATCGCCCGGCTGTCGGAGACCTGTTTCGGGATCACCGCGGCCGACGACATCGGCTACGCCGTCGCCCAGTCCCTGGTTCTCGAGATCGGCGGCGAACCATTCCGGGTTCGCGAAGACGCCCGCACGCTCTATCACGCGGCATTGGCGCACGCCGGCAATCACGTCACCACCGTCGTCCTCGACGCCGTCGAAGCCCTGCGCGCCGCGCTGGCCGGTCAGGAACTGCTCGGCCAGGAACTGGTCAGCGGCGACCCCGCCGGCATCGCCGAACGCATTCTGGCGCCGCTGGCCCGGGCCTCCCTGGAGAACGCGCTGCAGCGTGGACAGAGCGCGCTGACCGGTCCGGTGGCCCGCGGTGACGCCGCCGCGGTCGCGGCCCACCTGCACGCGATGAAAGAAACGAATCCCGAACTGGCGCAGGCATATCGAGCCATGTCGCTACGCACCGCACAACGTGCCCATGCACCTACCGAAGTTTTCGCCGTGTTGACCGACTCTGGGAGTGCGCAGTGACCGATCGCAGGCCGCCGAAGTTCACCGCCGGCGAGCTGAACCTCTACACCAATCCGACCGACGTGTCGGACGTGTCGCGGGTGCTGCGCGCCACCGGGCGACGGGTGATGCTCGTGCCGACCATGGGTGCGCTGCACGACGGCCACCTCGAGTTGGTGCGCGCCGCCAAGAAGGTGCCCGGCGCTGTCGTGGTGGTGTCGATCTTCGTCAACCCCTTGCAGTTCGGTGCGGGGGAGGACCTGAACGCCTACCCACGCACCCTGGACTCCGACGTCGAGCAGCTACGCGGCGAGGACGTCGACATCGTCTTCGCGCCCACCGCCGCCGACATGTACCCGAACGGCCAGCGCACCACGGTCATGCCGGGTCCGCTCGGCGCCGAGCTGGAGGGCGGCTCGCGGCCGACGCACTTCGCCGGGATGCTGACCGTGGTGCTCAAGCTGCTGCAGATCGTGCGCCCCGATCGCGCGTTCTTCGGCGAAAAGGATTACCAGCAGCTGGTTCTGGTGCGCCAGATGGTCGACGACTTCGACCTCGACGTACGCATCCAGGCGGTGCCGATCGTGCGGGAGAACGACGGTCTGGCCATGTCGTCGCGCAACCGCTTCCTGGATACCGAACAGCGCGAGCAGGCCGGGGCGCTGTCCGCGGCACTGCTCGCCGGCAAGTACTCCGCGCCGCACGGCGCGGCCGCCGCACTCGATGCGGCCCGGGCGGTCCTCGACGAGGTGCCCGCCATCGACGTCGACTATCTGGAGGTCCGGGACCCCTGGCTGGGTCCGGCACCGGTGTCCGGTCCGGCCCGGATGCTGGTCGTGGGCCGGCTCGGCAAGACCAGATTGTTGGACAACATCGCCATCGACATCGGCGCATCCGCAGGGATCGACGGTCACCCCAATGTGGGGTCTGCCGCCGGCCATGACGGAGCCGAGACCGGTAACAACGAATTACCCTGGAGGAACTGATGTTTCGCACCATGCTGAAGTCCAAGATTCACCGGGCCACGGTGACCCAGGCGGACCTGCACTACGTCGGCTCGGTGACCATCGACGCCGACCTGCTCGACGCCGCCGACATCCTCGAGGGTGAGCAGGTCACCATCGTCGACATCGACAACGGCAACCGGTTGGTCACCTACGCCATCACCGGTGAGCGCGGCACCGGCATCATCGGGATCAACGGTGCCGCAGCACATCTCATCCACCCGGGTGACCTGGTGATCCTGATCGCCTACGCCACGATGGACGACGCCGAGGCCCGTACCTACCAGCCGAACGTGATCTTCGTCGACGCGCAGAACCGGCAGATCGACTTCTCGCACGACGCCGCACACGTCCCGGACGGTGTCGACGGCCTGCTGTCGCCGCGGTAACGCCGGTGCTGCTGGCGATCGATGTTCGCAACACCCACACCATCGTCGGGTTGATCTCCGGTTCCGGAGATCACGCAAAAGTGGTGCAGAACTGGCGGATTCGCACCGAGTCGGAGGTGACGGCCGACGAGCTCGCGCTGACCATCGACGGCTTGATCGGTGACGACGCCGAAAACCTGCTCGGCGCAACGGGTTTGTCGACGGTGCCGTCGGTGCTGCACGAAATCCGGGTGATGCTGGAGCAGTACTGGCCGTCGGTGCCGCACGTCCTGATCGAACCGGGTGTGCGCACCGGCATCCCGCTGCTGGTCGACAACCCGAAAGAGGTCGGCGCCGACCGGATCGTCAATTGCCTTGCGGCATACCACAAATACGGCACCGCGGCCATCGTCGTCGACTTCGGCTCGTCCATCTGCGTCGACGTCGTCTCGGCCAAGGGCGAGTTCCTCGGCGGCGCCATCGCGCCCGGCGTCCAGGTGTCCTCGGACGCCGCGGCGGCCCGCTCGGCGGCGCTGCGCCGCGTCGAGCTGACCCGGCCGCGGTCGGTGATCGGCAAGAACACCGTGGAGTGCATGCAGGCCGGTGCGGTATTCGGGTTCGCCGCACTGGTGGACGGTTTGGTGAACCGGGTGCGCGACGATGTCGACGGCTTCGACGGCCACAATGTCACCGTGGTCGCCACCGGGCACACCGCGCAACTGGTGCTGCCCGATCTGCGCACCGTGCAGCACTACGAGAGGAACCTCACCCTCGACGGCCTGCGCCTGGTCTTCGAGCGCAACCAGCGCACTTCCCGCCGCGCCTAGAAGCGCCTAGAAGAAGGTGCGGACCAGCTCGACCACCCGATGGTCGGCGTCGAGCACCGGGATCAGCTGCCACTTGTCGAACACCGTGCAGGGGTGCGAGACCCCGAACTCCAGCCAGTCACCGACCTGGATGCTCTGATCGGCCGGTGCCAGCCGCAGGTAGGCGTGCTGGTCGTTGAGCTTCTCGACACGGCTGTCAGGCCGGCCGTACGGCATGGGCAGGTCCTGGTCGAACGACACGTCCCGGCGGCCCATGCCCACGATGGCGAGGTCGGGCTCGGGCCGTGACAGCACCTGCGCCCACACACTCAGCGCCGGCTGGAAGTGGCCGCCGGAGTGAATATCGGAGGTGCGGCCCAGCGGAGTCGTGCGGGCGTAGAGGCCGTCGTCGTGCGTCAGGTAGCAGCCGCTGCGCACCACGGTGCGCACCGACATGCCGTCGGGCCAGCCGGTCAGGATGTCGGCGACCAGGTCGAAGTAGGTGCTGCCGCCGGCCGTCGCCATGATCTCGTCGGTCTCGAACATCGGACGCAACCGGATGACGGCGTCGCGCAGAGTCTGGAGATACCCGGCCACGGCGGTCACCGCGGCGTCGCTCACCTCGTGGCCGGTGGCCGCCTCGTACCCGGCGACGCCGACCAGTCGCAGCCGGTCCGAGTCCACCACCGCACGCGCCACCGCGTCCACGGTGTCGGCGTCGCGGCAGCCCGTGCGGCCGCTTGGCTGGCCGACCTCGACGCAGACGTCCAGCGGGCGGCGCCGGCCCGTCAGGGCAGCCGTCATCAGCTGCACCCCGCGGACCGAGTCGACCCAGCAGGTCAGTTCGAAATCGGGGTTGGCGTCCAGCTCGGCGGCCAGCCAGCGCAGACCGGTGACGTCGACCAGTTCGTTGGCCAGGATGATCCGGCGGACCCCGAACGCCCGGAACACCCGGACCTGGCTGATGGTGGCGGCGGTGACGGCCACCGCCCCGGCGCCGAGCTGGCGGGCCAGCAGCTGCGGGGCCATGTGGGTCTTGCCGTGCGGCGCGAGCTGTACGCCCCGGCGCCGGCACCAGCGCGCCATGGTGACCATGTTGTGCACCAGCGGCTGGGTGCGCAGCGTGGCGACCGGCGAAACCGCGCCATCGTCGAACAGGTTGGGCCGCCGACGGCACACCTGGGCGGGCGTCTGGCCCCACCACGAGGACGGCAGGCCCTTGTATTTCCAGTCGATCGGTTCGTGGTCCAAGGCGTCGACGGTGGACTGCTCCAAACTGGCTGCCATGGCCTTCATTTAAGCTGGCATTTCGTGAGCGACGCCGAAAGCCCCGACATTCCCGAGCAGTTCCGGATCCGCCAGGCCAAGCGTGAGCGGCTGCTCGCCGAGGGCCGCGACCCTTATCCGGTCGAGGTGGCTCGTACCCACACCCTCGCTGAGCTGCGCGCGGCGTATCCGGAGCTCGTCGCGGACACCGCGACCGGCGATATCGTCGGCGTGGCCGGCCGGGTCGTGTTCGCCCGGAACTCGGGCAAGCTGTGCTTCGCCACGCTGCAGGAAGGCGACGGCACCCAGCTGCAGGCCATGCTGAGCCTGGACAAGGTGGGCCAGGATTCGCTCGATGCCTGGAAGGCTGACGTCGACCTGGGCGACATCGTGTTCATCGAGGGCGAGGTCATCAGTTCCCGGCGCGGAGAATTATCTGTGCTTGCCCAGAACTGGCAAATTGTGTCGAAGGCCCTGCGACCGCTTCCTGTCGCGCACAAGGAATTGAATGAAGAGACCCGGGTCCGGCAGCGGTACGTCGACCTGATCGTGCGTCCCGAGGCCCGCAATGTCGCCCGGCAGCGTATTGCCGTGGTGCGGGCATTGCGGTCGGCGCTGGAGCGCCGCGGTTTTCTCGAAGTCGAGACCCCGATGCTCCAGACGCTGCCCGGCGGCGCCGCGGCACGCCCATTCATCACACACTCCAACGCGCTCGATGCGGATCTGTACCTGCGCATCGCGCCGGAGTTGTTCCTGAAGCGCTGCCTGGTCGGTGGTTTCGAGAAGGTTTTTGAGCTTAATCGGAACTTTCGCAACGAGGGCGCGGATTCCACGCATTCACCGGAATTTGCGATGTTGGAGACATATCAGGCCTACGGCACATATGACGATTCCGCGATAGTGACGCGTGAGCTTATTCAGGAGGTTGCCGACGAGGCCATTGGTACCCGAATGGTGCCACTGCCGGACGGCTCCACCTATGACCTCGATGGTGAATGGGCGACCGTCGAAATGTATCCGTCGTTGTCCGAAGCGCTGGGCGAGGAGATCACGCCGGAGACTTCCGCAGAGTACCTGTGGAAGGTGGCCGAGCGACTCGGCGCCGAGATTCCCCGGGACCGTGGATACGGGCACGGGAAATTGATCGAGGAACTGTGGGAGCACACCGTCGGTGATCACCTTTGGGCGCCGACCTTCGTCCGGGATTTCCCGGTGGAGACGACCCCGCTGACTCGGGCCCACCGCAGTATTCCGGGGGTTACCGAGAAATGGGATCTATATGTCCGCAAGTTCGAGCTCGCCACCGGATATTCGGAGTTGATCGATCCGGTGATTCAGCGGGAGCGTTTCGAGGCGCAGGCACGTGCCGCAGCTGCCGGTGATGACGAGGCAATGCGACTTGATGAGGATTTTCTTATCGCATTGGAGTATGCGATGCCGCCGACCACCGGAACAGGAATGGGACTCGATCGCTTGCTGATGGCGTTGACGGGGTTGACGATTAGGGACACGGTTTTGTTCCCGATTGTGCGCCGTCAGGGCGACTGAACACTGCCTAACCCTGGACTTGTTGAAGGAATTGCAGTCCTATGCCAGCATTGTTGTGGCAGAGTCGTTTCTGCGTTCTTATCGAGGCAGAAGGGTTAGTGTGGGCCGATGGCAAAGAAAGTGACTGTCACTCTTGTCGATGATTTCGACGGTGAAGGTGCGGCAGATGAGACGGTCGAATTTGCTCTCGACGGGGTGAACTACGAGATCGACCTCACCACCAAGAACGCCACCAAGCTTCGGAATGATTTGAAGAAATGGGTGGAGGCCGGCCGTCGTGTCGGTGGCCGCCGTCGGGGCCGCGCCAGCACCGGTTCGACAGGCCGCGGCCGCGCGTCCATCGACCGCGAGCAGAGTGCCGCCATCCGGGAATGGGCTCGCCGCAACGGCCACAACGTGTCCAGTCGCGGTCGGATCCCGGCGGAGATCATCGACGCGTTCCACGCCGCGACCTGAGTCTGCGGGCAACGTCATTCAGGGTTGCCCGAGGTTTTTCTGTTCGCTTTCGGCGTAGCCCGGTCGGGCCGATCCGGGAAACGTTTCGAAGCCGCAGCGCGTTGGTCTTTTCGCAGCGCTGAGTGGCCTTGCGAGCTAGGGGATACCGCAGGGCACGCATGGTCGCCGCCCATTAGAGTGGACGGTAGGCGCACAGCGTCGCGACACGCGAAGTGACGTGGCAGGAGCTGCGCTACGAGGGAGAGCAGGTAACCACCGATGTTTGAGAGATTCACCGACCGGGCCCGTCGGGTCGTCGTCCTGGCTCAAGAAGAAGCCCGGATGCTCAACCACAACTACATCGGCACCGAGCACATCCTGCTTGGACTCATTCATGAGGGCGAGGGCGTCGCCGCCAAGTCTCTGGAATCGCTGGGCATCTCGCTGGAAGGCGTGCGCAGCCAGGTCGAGGAGATCATCGGTCAGGGCCAGCAGGCTCCGTCCGGGCACATCCCCTTCACTCCGCGCGCCAAAAAGGTCCTCGAGCTGTCGCTGCGCGAGGCGCTGCAGCTCGGCCACAACTACATCGGCACCGAGCACATCCTGCTCGGCCTGATCCGCGAGGGTGAGGGCGTCGCCGCTCAGGTGCTCGTGAAGCTGGGCGCCGAGCTGACCCGCGTGCGTCAGCAGGTCATCCAGCTGCTCTCGGGCTACCAGGGCAAGGAGACCGCCGAAGCCGGCACCGGTGGCCGCGGTGGCGAGACGGGCAACCCGTCGACGTCGCTGGTGCTCGACCAGTTCGGCCGCAACCTGACCGCCGCCGCCGCCGAGGGCAAACTCGACCCGGTCATCGGCCGCGAGAAGGAAATCGAGCGGGTCATGCAGGTGCTGAGCCGCCGCACCAAGAACAACCCGGTGCTGATCGGTGAGCCCGGTGTCGGTAAGACCGCGGTCGTCGAGGGCCTGGCGCAGGCCATCGTGCACGGCGAGGTCCCCGAGACGCTCAAGGACAAGCAGCTCTACACGCTGGACCTCGGTTCGCTGGTCGCCGGCAGCCGCTACCGCGGTGACTTCGAAGAGCGCCTGAAGAAGGTGCTCAAGGAGATCAACACCCGCGGCGACATCATCCTGTTCATCGATGAGCTGCACACGCTCGTCGGTGCGGGTGCCGCCGAGGGCGCCATCGATGCCGCCAGCATCCTGAAGCCGAAGCTGGCCCGTGGCGAGCTGCAGACCATCGGTGCGACCACCCTCGACGAGTACCGCAAGTACATCGAGAAGGACGCCGCCCTCGAGCGCCGGTTCCAGCCGGTGCAGGTGGGTGAGCCGACCGTCGAGCACACCATCGAGATCCTTAAGGGTCTGCGCGACCGCTACGAGGCGCACCACCGCGTCTCGATCACCGACGGTGCGCTGGTCGCCGCCGCGACGCTGGCCGACCGGTACATCAACGACCGGTTCCTGCCGGACAAGGCCATCGACCTGATCGACGAGGCCGGCGCCCGCATGCGCATCCGCCGGATGACCGCTCCGCCAGACCTGCGCGAGTTCGACGAGAAGATCGCCGACGCGCGCCGGGAGAAGGAATCGGCCATCGACGCGCAGGACTTCGAGAAGGCAGCCAGGCTGCGCGACTCGGAGAAGACGCTGGTCGCCCAGCGCGCCGAGCGTGAGAAGCAGTGGCGTTCGGGTGACCTCGACGTGGTCGCCGAGGTCGACGATGAGCAGATCGCCGAGGTCCTGGGCAACTGGACCGGCATCCCGGTGTTCAAGCTGACCGAGGCCGAGACCACGCGCCTGCTGCGCATGGAAGACGAGCTGCACAAGCGGATCATCGGCCAGGTCGACGCCGTCAAGGCGGTCTCGAAGGCCATCCGGCGTACCCGCGCCGGCCTGAAGGACCCGAAGCGTCCGTCGGGCTCGTTCATCTTCGCCGGCCCGTCCGGTGTCGGTAAGACCGAGCTGTCTAAGGCGCTGGCCGAGTTCCTGTTCGGCGACGACGACGCGCTCATCCAGATCGACATGGGCGAGTTCCACGACCGCTTCACCGCGTCGCGGCTGTTCGGTGCCCCTCCGGGCTACGTCGGCTACGAAGAGGGCGGCCAGCTCACCGAGAAGGTGCGCCGCAAGCCGTTCAGCGTGGTGCTGTTCGACGAGATCGAGAAGGCCCACCAGGAGATCTACAACAGCCTCCTGCAGGTCCTCGAAGACGGCCGCCTGACCGACGGTCAGGGTCGCACCGTCGACTTCAAGAACACCGTGCTGATCTTCACCTCGAACCTCGGTACGAGCGACATCAGCAAGGCGGTTGGCCTCGGCTTCACCTCCGGTGGCGGCGAGAACAACTACGAGCGCATGAAGCTCAAGGTGCACGACGAGCTGAAGAAGCACTTCCGCCCGGAGTTCCTGAACCGTATCGACGACATCATCGTGTTCCACCAGCTGACGCAGGACGAGATCGTCCAGATGGTCGAGCTGATGATCGCCCGGGTCGGCAAGCAGCTCAAGGCCAAGGACATGGAGATGGAGCTGACGCCGAAGGCGAAGGCGCTCCTGGCCCGTCGCGGTTTCGATCCGGTGCTCGGTGCGCGGCCGCTGCGTCGCACCATCCAGCGCGAGATCGAGGACCAGCTCTCGGAGAAGATTCTCTTCGAAGAGGTCGGCCCCGGTCAGCTGGTCACCGTGGATGTCGAGAACTGGGACGGCGAGAGCGCCAACACCGAGGACGCGAAGTTCACGTTCGCCGGACGTCGCAAGGAATCGGCCGACTTGGCCGAGGCCGCAGTTACCGCCGCCGAATAACGGATCACGAAAAATACCCTCCCCGAACTTCGGTGAGGGTATTTTTCGGTGGGGGTGTATCTTGATCCCGGTATGACGGGGCATGGAAGCCGGTGAGAATCCGGCACGGTTGCGCCACTGTGAAACCCCCGGGGTGAGTCAGATCTTTCGCCGTCGTACAAAACCGAACACGTAGGGGCGCGTGACCCCATAGGAGGTTTGACCATGACGAGCAGTGCAGTTTCGAAGACTGGGCTGGTTTCCGCCGAGGCCCACCGGGCACTCTCGGCCACTCGGGTAGCGGTGCTGCTGGGTGTGACGATCTTTCTGGCGGTGCTGGCGTACTACCTGGTCGGTGTCGACGAGGGCATGATGTCGATGTTCGGCAAGACCGTCGTGGTCCACGAGTGGGTGCACGACTCGCGGCACTTCCTCGGCTTCCCCTGCCACTGATCCAGGGGACCTTGTGGAAATCCGCGTTATCGGGCGCGGAGCCCTCGCCGGTCTGATCGCCGGCATTCTGGGGTTCCTGTTTGCCCGCATTTTTGCCGAACCCGCCATCGACAAGGCCATCGACTACGAGTCCGGCCGCATGGATGTGCTCTCGACCATTCACACCGCCATGGGCCATCCGGTCGAGCCGGACGGACCGGAGCTGTTCAGCCGATCCATCCAGTCGGGCATCGGTGCGGCCACCGGCATCATCGCCTTCTCGGTGGCGATGGGTGCGCTGGTCGCCGTCGCCTATCTGGTGCTGCACGGCCGCTTCAAGGTGCGGCCGCTGGTGCTGGGCTGGGCTATCGCCGGCTTCGGTTTCCTCGGCGTGTACCTGCTGCCGTTCGTGAAGTACCCGGCGAACCCGCCGGCCATCGGCCACGAGTTCACCATGGAGACCCGCGGCTTCCTGTACCTGGGCATGGTGTGGGGATCGCTGACGCTGCTGGGGCTCGCGGTGTTCGCCGCGCGCAAGCTGTCCGCGAAGGTCGGCTGGGCACGCGCGGTCGGGATCGCGGTGCTCGGGTTCTTCGTGGTGTACGGCGGCCTGCTGGCGGCGCTGCCGTCGCTCGGCGATCTGGCCGCCAACGTCGAGCACTCCGGCGAACTCGGCTTTGCGCGCGCCGCAACCGAGACACCGCAGCCGATCACCAACACCTTCACCACGCCGGTGACCATCGACGGCAAGGTCTACGCCCCCGGGCAGCTGATATACCCGGGCTTCGACGCCGACCTGCTGTGGAAGTTCCGGTGGTACTCGCTGCTCGATCAGGCACTGATCTGGGCGGTCATCGGGCTGGTGTTCGGCGGGCTCGTCGAGCGTTACCTCGGTGGCGCGAAGCAGGCCGTGCCGGCAAAGGATGTGGCAGCAGCCGTCTGACGATTCCGGTTGCTGCGCACTACAGTTCGAGGCGTACCGACCAACGAAAGGCTGCAGCATGCTGGTTGTCACGACGAATGACCTGCCCGGGTGGGAGATTCAGCGAGTCTGCGGTGAGGTGTTCGGCCTTACCGTCCGGTCCCGGAACGCCTTCGCGCAGATGGGTGCCGGCTTCAAGGCGATGTTCGGCGGCGAGCTGCAGGGCATGACCAAGAACCTGGCCGAGAGCCGCAACGAGGCCATGGGCCGGCTCCTCCAGGAATGTCAGGCCCGCGGCGGCAATGCCATTGTCGCGATGCGGTTCGACACCACCGAGATCGGTGATGTGTGGACCGAGATCTGCGCGTATGGCACTGCGGTGCAGGCGGTTCCGGTCACCGATGCCGCTCGCTACACGGCGCAGCAGCTGGGTTACGGCGGTGGCCCGGCTGGTCCGGGCGGTCCGGCCGGACCGGTTGGACCGGTTGGCCCGGGCCCGACAGGGTAATCTCCTCGGCGCAGCTGGTTTACCCATGACGCTTCGGTGTCATGGATATCGAGTGGCGGTGATTCGCCATGAGAGGGAACCCGGTGAGAATCCGGGACTGTCCCGCAGCGGTAAGCAGGAACGACCGCCGTCATCCGCACTGGTTCATCTCGAACCGGGAAGCGACGGCCACTAGGAGCACCCGAGGGTGCGTGCCTGCGAGTCCGAAGACCTGCCAGCTGTGCCGGATGCGCCGCGTCCGGCGGTGCATCGCCTCGTGGAATGGGCTGATCGCCGAGGGCGGTTTCGGCTGTCCTCGATGGATGTCCTTGGGCGGTGCGCACTTCCGTCGCATTTGAAGGACGTCTGTTGTCAACACCATTCACCGCCACCATTCTCGGTGCGCCCCGCATCGGCCCGGACCGGGAACTCAAGCGGGCCGTCGAACGCTACTGGGCAGGCCGGATCGACCGGGCCGCGCTCGAAGAAATCGCCGCGGGCTTGCGCCGCGATACTGTCGCCGCGTTGTCGGCCGCCGGCCTGGATTCCGTTCCGGTCAACACCTTTTCGTACTACGACCAGGTTCTCGACACCGCAGTGCTGCTCGGCGCCCTGCCGGCCCGAGTGAGCGGTGTGGCCGACGGCCTCGACCGCTATTTCGCCGCGGCACGCGGTACGGCGGACATCGCACCGCTGGAGATGACGAAGTGGTTCGACACCAACTACCACTACCTGGTCCCGGAGATCGGCCCGGACACCGTGTTCACCCTGCATTCGGAGAAGGTGCTGGCAGAGCTCAAAGAAGTTCAAGTACAAGGGATTTCGGCTCGTCCGGTGATCGTCGGGCCGATCACCTTCCTGGCGCTGAGCAAGGCCGTCGACGGAGCACAGGCGCCCATCGAGCGCCTCGGCGAGCTCTTGCCGCTGTATGCCGACCTGCTGGGCCGACTCGCCGATGCCGGTGCCGAGTGGGTGCAGATCGACGAGCCGGTGCTGGTGACCGACATCGTGGACAACGGTCCGGAGCTGGCCGAGCACGTCTACTCGACGCTCGCGGACGCGGCCAAGCGCCCGGCGATCCTGGTGGCGACCTACTTCGGCGCACTGGGCGCCGCGCTGCCGGCGTTGGCCCGCACCCAGATCGACGGTGTCGCAGTCGATTTCGTCGCCGGTGGTGACCAGCCGGTAGCCGATGTACCAGGCCTGGCGGACAAGCTGGTGGTGGCCGGCGTCGTCGATGGCCGCAACATCTGGCGCACGGACCTGGCGGCGGCGCTGGCCCGGCTGGGTGCGCTGCAGGGATCGGCAAAGGCCGTTGCCGTGTCGACGTCGTGCTCGACGCTGCATGTGCCGTACTCGCTCGATCCCGAAGACGGTCTCGATGACGCGCTCCGCAGCTGGTTGGCATTCGGTGCGGAGAAGGTCACCGAAGTGGTGACGCTGGCCACGGCGCTTCGCGACGGCCGGGGCGCGGTGGCCGCCGAGATCGAGGCATCCGATCAGGCAATCGCGTCACGGGCACAGGACCCCCGCCTGCACAACGGTGGCGTCCGGGAGCGACTGGACGCCGTGCTGGCCGAAGGCATCGGCCGCGGGCCGGCCGCAGAGCGTCGCAAGGCACAGGACGCGCGGCTGAACCTGCCGTCGTTGCCGACCACCACCATCGGCTCGTTCCCGCAGACCGTCGACATCCGAAAGGCCCGCGCCGCGCTGGTGGCCGGCGAGATCGGCGAGGCCGAGTACACCAACCGGATGAAGGCCGAGGTCGAGACGGTCATCCGATTGCAGGAGGACCTGGGCCTGGATGTGCTGGTGCACGGCGAGCCCGAGCGCAACGACATGGTGCAGTACTTCGCCGAACAGCTGCACGGCTTCTTCGCCAGCAAGAACGGCTGGGTCCAGTCGTACGGCAGCCGCTGCGTGCGCCCGCCGGTGTTGTTCGGTGACGTCGCCCGCAGGCAGCCGATGACGGTGGAATGGGCCAGGTACGCCCAGACTCTCACCGACAAGCCGGTCAAGGGCATGCTCACCGGTCCGGTGACGATCCTCGCCTGGTCGTTCGTCCGCGACGATCAGCCGCTGGCCGACTCGGCCAACCAGGTGGCGCTGGCCATCCGGGACGAGACGGTCGATCTGCAGTCCGCGGGGATCGTCATCGTGCAGGTCGACGAGCCAGCGCTGCGTGAGCTGCTGCCACTGCGTGACGCCGACAAGGCGGCGTATCTCGACTGGGCGGTTGGTGCGTTCCGGCTGTCCACCTCGGGCGTCAGCGATGCCACCCAGATTCACACGCACCTGTGCTACTCGGAGTTCGGTGAGGTGATCGGTGCCATCGCCGATCTCGATGCCGATGTGACGTCAATCGAGGCCGCCCGTTCCCACATGGAGGTGCTCGACGACCTCAACGGAATCGGGTTCTCGAACAGCGTCGGCCCTGGGGTATACGACATCCACTCGCCGCGCGTGCCCACCGCCGACGAGATGGTGACGTCACTGCGTCATGCGCTGGATGCCGTTCCGGCTGAGCGGCTTTGGGTGAACCCGGACTGCGGCCTCAAGACCCGCAGAACCGACGAGGTGACCGAGTCGCTGCGCAACATGGTGCAGGCGGCGCAGTTGGTTCGCGCCGCGCGGTAAGTCAAAGGCGATGCCCCGGAATCTGATTCAGATTCCGGGGCATCGTCATGTTTCATGAAATAAATCTGGCGATCGACAGCTTGTCTTCAGGAGACCGGCGAGACTGCTGTCGGAACCCGATTGGAGACGGATAGATGTCGAGAATTGCGCAATTCGCCGAATACGGCACACCTGAGGTGCTACGCGTGGTCGACGCCGAGCCACCGGCTCCCGGACCGACCCAGGTGCGGATCGCGGTACGCGCCGCGGGCGTCAACCCGATCGACTGGAAGATCGTCGGTGGGCAGATGCGCGAACTGATACCGCTTGAGCTGCCCGCCGGTGCGGGGTCCGACGTGGCGGGTGTCATTGATGCCGTCGGCTCTGAGGTCACCGAGTGGGCCGTCGGCGACGAGGTTCTGGGCCGATCGACGACACCGTCGTTCGCCGATGTTGCGCTGGCCGAGTCTTCGGAAATCGTCCGCAAGCCCGAGGGTATTGCCTGGGACGTTGCTGGTTCGCTGGCAGGTGCCGGTGGCACCGCGTATGCCGTGCTGAAGAAGCTCGGGGTCAAGGCAGGCGAGACACTGCTGATCCACGCGGCGGCGGGCGGCGTGGGCACCTTCGCGGTCCAACTCGCAAAGGCTCAGGGCGTCAATGTCATTGGCACGGCAGGCGAATCCAACCACGACTACCTGCGGTCGCTCGGCGCGACGCCCGTCACCTATGGTGATGGATTGCTCGACAGGGTCCGTGCCGTCGCACCCGAGGGAGTTGACGCGGTGCTCGACGCCTCGGGCCGCGGGGAGATTCCGTTGTCCATCGAACTCACCGGCGATCCGGCGCGTGTTCTCACGTTGGTCGCCTTCGACGCTGCCGGCACCGGTATCCAAGTACACGTCGGCGGTGCCGGAAGTGAACACGGTGCCGCGCTCAGGGAACTCGCGGCGCTTGTCGCGCAAGATCGCCTTGCCGTCTCGATCAGCCAGACATACCCGCTGACCGAAGCCGGTGCCGCGCTCTCCGCGAGCACGACGGGCCATGTTCACGGCAAGATCGTCATCGTGCCGTGAACATGACCTCGGTCAGCTGACCACCACGAGCAGGTCGTTGCCTTCGACACTCGCGGTGGGAGCCACCGCAATCCGCTTGACGGTGCCGGTCTTTGGTGTCGTGATGGCGGCCTCCATCTTCATCGCTTCGATGGTGGCGACCGTCTGGCCGGCCTGCACCTGCTCACCCACCGCCACCCCGATCGTCACTACGCCGGCGAACGGCGCCGCGACGTGTTCGGGGTTGGTGCGGTCGGCCTTCTCCGCTACGGGAACCGCGCTGTCGATCGACCTGTCCCGCACCAGGATCGGGCGCAGTTGACCGTTCAGCAGACACAGGACGGTACGCATGCCGCGGTCATCGGGTTCGGAGATGGCTTCGAGCCCGATGAGCAGCTCGACGCCCTTCTCCAATTTCACCCGGTGCTCATCGCCACGGCGCAGCCCGTAGAAGAACTGGTTGGCGCTCAGGCTCGAGGTATCCCCGAATTGCCCTCGATGTGAAAGGAATTCGCGGGTCGGTCCCGGGAACAGCAATCGATTGAGGGCAGCTCTGCGGGTCGGCCCCGGCTCCGCCAGTTCGGTGTAGTCCTCGACGGTGAGTTCGGTGGCCGGTTTTGGTTCTGCCCGCCCTTGCAGGGCCTTGGTACGCAACGGCTCCGGCCAGCCGCCGGCCGGCTCACCCAGTTCGCCGCGCAGGAAGCCGATCACGGATTCCGGGATGTCGTAGCGGGTCGGGTCGGCGGAGAACTCCTCGGCGCTGACCCCAGCGCCGACCAGAGCCAGCGCCAGATCCCCGACCACCTTGCTCGACGGGGTCACCTTCACCAGCCTGCCCAGTGCGTGATCCGCTCCGGCGTAGGCATTCTCGATGTCCTCGAACCGTCCGCCCAAGCCGAGGGCGACGGCCTGGGTCCGCAGGTTGCTGAGTTGCCCGCCGGGAATCTCGTGGGTGTACACCCGGCCGGTCGGGGACGGTAGTCCCGCCTCGAACGGGGCATAGACCCGGCGCAGCGCCTCCCAATACGGCTCCAGCTCACAGACATCCGCCAACGACAGCCCGGTGTCGTGGACGGTGTGCGCGGCAGCGGCCACGATCGAACTCAAGGAGGGCTGACTGGTGGTACCGGCCAGCGGCGCTGCCGCTCCGTCGACCGCCGATGCGCCGGCCTGCCAGGCCGCGACGTACGTTGCCAGCTGGCCACCCGGGGTGTCGTGGGTATGGACGTGGACCGGCAGATCGAACCGGGAACGCAACGCCGACACCAGTGTTGCCGCGGCAGGCGGCCGCAACAGCCCGGCCATGTCCTTGATCGCCAGCACATGTGCGCCGGCTTCGACGATCTGGTCGGCCAGCTTGAGCCAGTAATCGAGCGTGTACAGCGTCTCGTTGGGGTCCGACAGGTCGCCGGTGTACGACATCGCCACTTCGGTGACCGCGGAACCGGTTTCGCGCACCGCGTCGATCGCCGGACGCATCGAGTCCACGTTGTTCAACGCGTCGAAGATCCGGAAGATGTCGATGCCGGTGGCCGTGGCCTCCTGCACGAACGCAGCGGTTACCGACACGGGATATGGCGTGTAACCGACGGTGTTGCGTCCGCGCAGCAACATCTGCAGGCAGATGTTCGGCATTGCCTCCCGCAGTGCGGCGAGCCGCTCCCACGGGTCTTCCTTCAGGAACCGAAGCGCCACATCGTATGTCGCGCCGCCCCAGCACTCGACCGACAGCAGCTGCGGTGTCATCCGGGCGACGTACGGTGCCACCTTGACCAGGCCGGAGGTACGCACCCGGGTGGCGAGCAGCGATTGATGCGCATCGCGGAACGTGGTGTCGGTGACCCACAATCGCGGCGATTCCAGCAGAGACCGGGCGAAGCCTTCTGGGCCCAGCTCGGTCAGCAGCTGCTTGCTGCCTGCCGGTGGCGGCCCGCCGAGATCGATGTCCGGCAGCTTGTCGCGTGGGTACACCGCAGACTGGCGCACGCCGTGCGGCTTGTTCACCGTCACGTCGGCGAGGTAGTTGAGGATGCGCGTGCCGCGGTCCCCTGGGGTGTGTGCGGTCAGCAGCTGGGGCCGCTCGTCGATGAACGACGTCGACACGTTGCCCGCGGCGAAGTCCGGGTCATCCAGAACTGCCTGCAGGAAGGGGATATTCGTCGATACCCCACGGATTCGGAACTCGGCGAGAGCTCGCCGGGCCCGTTTGACCGCCGTCGCGAAGTCGTGACCCCGGCAGGTGAGTTTGACCAGCATGGAATCGAAATGCGCGGAGATCTCCGCGCCGACATTGGTGCCACCGTCCAACCGCACCCCGGCGCCGCCGGGGCTGCGGTAGGCGGTGATCCGGCCGGTGTCCGGCCGGAACCCGTTGACGGGATCCTCGGTGGTGATACGGGCTTGCATGGCGGCGCCGCGGATCCGGACGCTGTCCTGGCTCAGACCGAGATCGGCCAACGACTGACCGGCTGCGATCCGCAGCTGCGAGGCCACGAGGTCCACATCGGTGATTTCCTCGGTCACCGTGTGCTCGACCTGAATCCGGGGATTGCACTCGATGAACACGTGGTGCCCGCGTTCGTCGAGCAGGAACTCGACAGTGCCGGCGCAGAAGTAGCCGATCTGGCGGGCGAATCTCACGGCGTCAGAGCAGATTCGGGCCCGCAGCTCGTCGCTGAGGTTCGGGGCCGGTGCCAGCTCGATGACCTTCTGATGCCGGCGCTGCACACTGCAGTCCCGCTCGAACAGGTGGATCACCTCACCGGTGCCGTCGGCCAGGATCTGCACCTCGATGTGGCGCGGATTGAGCACCGCCTGTTCGAGGTAGACCATCGGATCGCCGAACGCGGACTCCGCCTCCCGGGACGCGGCTTCGATGGCCTCGGCCAAGGCGGCGGGCTCGGTCACCCGGCGCATGCCGCGGCCACCGCCACCGGAGACCGCCTTGACGAACAGCGGGAACTCCATATCTGCTGCGGCAGTGAGCAGTTCGTCGACCGAAGCGGACGGCTCCGACGACGTCAGCACCGGCAGGCCGGCAGCCCGGGCCGCCGCGATGGCGCTGGCCTTGTTGCCGGTCAGTTCGAGCACTCCGGCGTCGGGACCGACGAACGTGATCCCCGCGACGGCGCATGCCGATGCCAGTTCCGGGTTCTCCGAGAGGAACCCATAACCCGGGTACACGGCGTCGGCGCCGGAGAGTTGCGCCACCCGGATGATCTCGGACACTGCGAGGTAGGCCCGAACGGGGTGGCCCGGTTCGCCGATCTGGTAGGACTCGTCGGCCTTCAACCGATGTGGAGAATTCCGGTCCTCGTACGCGTAGACCGCGACGGTCGCGATGCCCAGCTCGTAGGCCGCCCGGAACGCCCGGATCGCGATTTCACCGCGGTTGGCAACGAGGACTTTTCGGATTGCGTGCTCAGGCAATGGAACGCTGAGGTCGGCCCGAGTACTCGCTCAGGGGGCGGATCAGGGCGTTCGACGCTGCCTGTTCCATGATGTGCGCGGTCCAGCCGGTGATCCTCGACATCACGAAAAGCGGTGTGAAAACGGGGATATCGAACCCCATCAGGTAGTAGGCCGGTCCGGTGGGGAAGTCGAGGTTCGGTTTGATCTTGGTTGCGACGAACATCTCGCGTTCCAGCACGTGGTAGATGTCCAACCACTGCTGACCGCCGCGCGCGGCCACCACGCGGTCCAACGCGGCCTTCATGGTCGGCACCCGGGAGTCGCCGTTCTTGTAGACGCGGTGCCCGAAGCCCATCACCTTGTCCTTGCGAGACAGCTTGCCGTGCAGCCATTTCGCGGCGTTGTCGGCGGAGCCGATCTCCAGCATGTCGTGCATGACCGCTTCGTTGGCGCCGCCGTGCAGCGACCCCTTGAGCGCTCCGATGGCAGCGGTCACGGCGCTGTAGATGTCCGACTGGGTAGAGGTCACGACCCGGGCAGCGAAGGTCGACGCGTTGAAGCTGTGCTCGGCGTAGAGCACCATCGATTGGCTGAATGCCTCGACGATCGCCGGCTCCGGCACCTCGCCGAAGCACATGTTGAGGAAGTTCTCGGCATAGCCCAGGTGACTGTGCGGCGCGATGGGCGGCAGCCCCTGCCTGCGGCGGATGTCGGCCGCGACGATGGTCGGCAGCACGGCGAACATCCGTAATGACTTGGCGTAGTTGGCTGCCGGGGTGCTGACGTCCTCTTCGGGATCTTCGGCGCCCAGGTAGCTGATCGCGGTACGCACCACGTCCATCGGGTGGCAGCTGTCCGGCAGCTTGGCCAACAGCGAGTACATCGAGCGGTCGACCCGGCGGGACGCGCGCTCGCGCTGGCAGAACAATGCCAGCTCCTGGTCGGTCGGCAGCTCGCCGTGCCAGAGCAGGTACGCAACCTGTTCAAAGCTGCAGTGCGCCGCCAGATCCTGTACCGGGTAGCCGCGGTAGGTCAGGCTGTTGGTCTCGGGCACGACCTTGGAGATGGCGGTGGTGTCGACAACGACGCCGGCGAGGCCCTTGCGGATGTGAGACGTTTCGGTGGTCATGCTTTCACGTCCTGGAGGGTGAAATTGAAGATGTCTGAATCGAATTCGTTGTATTCGGCATAGCGCAGCAGCTCGTAGAGCCGGCTGCGATGCTGCATCTGGTCCAGCAGACCGGCTTGCGTTCCAGCAGTGTGGATTTCGCGCAGGCCCACCTCGACCGCGTACATCGCCAGGCGCAACGTGGTGACCGGGTAGATCACCATGTTGTAACCGATGTCGGACAGCTGCTGGGCCGTGACGAGTTCCGACTTGCCGAACTCGGTCATGTTGGCCAGCAATGGCGTATCGACCGCTGCCCGGAAGCGCTCGAATTCGCTTGGGCTGGACAGCGCCTCGGTGAAGATCAGGTCGGCGCCGGCGTCGGCGTAGGCCTTTGCCCGGTCGATGGCGGAGTCGATGCCCTCGATGCCTGCTGCGTCGGTCCTGGCGCAGATGACGAAGTTGGGGTCCCGGCGGGCCGCGACCGCCGCACGCAGCCGTTTGATCATCTCGGCGGCGGGCACCACGGCCTTGCCGTCCAGGTGGCCGCAACGCTTCGGGTTCACCTGGTCTTCGAGGTGACAGCCGGCCAGCCCGGCATCCTCGAGGATCGTGATGGTGCGCGCGGCGCTCATCGGCTCACCGAAGCCGGTGTCGGCGTCCACCAGCGTGGGCAGGTCGGTGGCCGCGGCGATCTGGGCGCTGCGGCCGGCCACCTCGCTCAAGGTGGTCAGCCCGATGTCGGGCAGGCCGAGATCGGCCGACAGCACCGCGCCGGAGACGTAGACCCCCTCGAATCCAATCTCCGAAACGAGCTTTGCCACCAGTGGCGAGAACGCGCCCGGATAGCGTTGCAGCTGGCCGGAATTCAGTGCGATACGGAACTTCGCGCGCTTGTCGGCGGCAGACACCGTCGACCCCAACAGTCCGGCGCTCATCGGAAGATCCCCGAGGGGATCGTCGGAGCCTTGTCCAGGACGATCTGCTCGACCCGCAGGTTGAGCGCGTCGAGGCTGCCCGGCTTCAAGGCGGCGAGGCTGTCGACGACGGTCAGGAACCGCTGCTGTTCGTCCTCGGCAATGACGCCGTCGGCCAGTACGGTGAACTTGTTGCGGTACTGCTCACGCTCGAACGGGCGGGCGCCCAGCGGGTGCGCGTCGGCGACGGCGAGTTCGTCGACGATCACCTCTCCGCTCTTGAGCGTCACCACGGCCCTGGCGCCGAATGCCTTCTCGGCCGGGTCATCCGAGTGGTAGCGCCGCGTCCACTCCGCGTCCTCGACGGTGGAGATCTTGCGCCACAGCTCGATGGTGTCCGGCCGGTGCGCACGCTCGGGGGCATATGACCGCTCGTGGTGCCATTCACCGTCCTGCAGCGCGACCGCGAAGATGTACATCACCGAGTGGTCCAGGGTTTCGCGTGAAGCATCGGGGTCGAACTTCTGCGGATCGCCCGAGCCGGTGCCGATGACTACGTGGGTGTGGTGGCTGGTGTGCAGCACGATGGTGGCGATCTGGTCCAGATCGCCGATCCGCGAACGCATCCGGCGAGCCAGGTCGATCGGCGCCTGACTCTGGTACTCGGCGCTGTGTTCCTTGGTGTAGCTGTCGAGGATGGCCGCCTTGGGCTCACCGGGACCCGGCAGCGGCACCTGGTAGGTGTGCTCGGGTCCGGACAACAGCCAGGCGATGACGCCGTCTTCGCCTTCCCAGATGGGAGCGGGGGAGCCCTCGCCGCGCATGGCGCGGTCGACGGCCTCGATGGCGACCTTGCCGGCCAGCGCGGGGGCGTAGGCCTTCCAGCTCGAGATCAGTCCCTTGCGGGACTGTCGGGTCGCGGTGGTCAGGTGCAGCGCCTGGCCGACTGCGGCATAGATGGTCTCGGGGTCCAGTCGCAGCATGGTGCCGAGGCCGGCCGCGACCGACGGGCCGAGGTGTGCGACGTGGTCGATCTTGTGCTCGTGCAGGCAGATTCCGCGGACCAGGTCCATCTGCACCTCGTAGGCGGTGGCGATGCCGCGGATCAGGTCGCTGCCGCGGACGTCGAGCTGCTGGGCCACCGCGACCAGTGCCGGGATGTTGTCACCGGGGTGTGAGTACTCGGCGGCCAAGAAGGTGTCGTGGAAATCGAGTTCGCGGACGGCGACCCCGTTGGCCCACGCGGCCCACTCCGGCGAGTAGGTGCCGTCGATGCCGAACACGGTCGCGCCGCGCTGCGTGCGGTGGGCCTGGGCCTGGGTGCGGGCAACGGTGACCGGGCGGCGGATCACCGACGCGGCAGACACGGAGGCGTTGTCGATGATGCGGTTGACGACCATCGCCTCGACTGCAGGCGTGACCTCGACGGGGTCGGCGGCGATCTCGGCGATCTTCCAGGCCAGGTGTTCCGAGCGGGGGAACTCTTCGGCGCTGCGTCGGGTGCGTACCTCGTGTGTCTGCATGATTCGCACGGTACGCAGCTGGTCGGGTGCGCAAAAGCCCCTGTAAATGCGTAATTTTGTGTCCTCGTACGGAGGAGTTTGCAAACTTTGTGTAAGTGGATCGAGTTACGCTGGCGGCGGTGCCGAAGACATTCGTGGGCGCCCGTCTACGACGGCTGCGCGAAGAGCAGGGCCTAACCCAGGTCGCGCTGGCGCGCGCCTTGGATCTGTCGACCAGCTACGTCAATCAGCTCGAGAACGATCAGCGACCGGTGACGGTGCCGGTACTGCTGGCGCTGGCTGAACGGTTCGAGCTGCCGACCAACTACTTCGCGCCCGACTCGGATGCGCGCCTGGTGTCGGACCTGCGCGAGATCCTCGTCGACACCGCGGCGACCGCCGGCCAGATCGAGGAGCTGGTGGCGAGAATGCCGGCCGTCGGTCAGATGCTGGTCAGCATGAACCGCCGATTGTTCGACGCGACAACCGAACTCGACGCCATGCATACCCGGGCGAATGTGGACACCTCGGTGGCCGCGCAACAACCGATGCCGTTCGAGGAAGTACGAGACTTCTTCTACGACCGCAAGAACTACATCGGTGAACTCGACGAAGCGGCCGAATCGTTGTTCGTCGCGAGCCGTCTGCGGCTCGGGGGTCTGGACGCTCAACTCGCCGACCTGTTGGCAGAGGAGTTCGGGGTCATCGTGGTGATCGACGACGGTGATGTGTTGGGCCCCAACACACAACGGTCCTATCGGCCCGACACCGGCGTGTTGTACATCGCGCGCTGGCTGCATCCCGGGCAGCGCGCCTTCCAGCTGGCCACCCAGGTGGCGCTGCTGAGGCATTCGGAATTGATCTCCGCGATCGTCGCCACGGCAGACCAACTCAGTTCCGAGGCAACGGAAGTCGCGCGCATCGGCCTGGCCAACTACTTCGCCGGCGCGTTGCTGTTGCCGTACCGGATGTTCCTGGATGCGGCCGAGGAATTGCGTTACGACATCGATCAGCTGGCGCGGCGGTTCGACGTCGGGTTCGAGACCATCTGTCACCGTCTCTCGACGTTGCAGCGGCCGGATGCGCGTGGCGTGCCTTTCATCTTCGTTCGCACCGATAGCGCCGGGAACATCTCGAAGCGTCAGTCCGCCACGGCATTTCATTTCTCCCGGGTGGGTGGTAACTGTCCGCTGTGGGTGGTGCACCATGCCGCCGAGCGGCCCGGTGAGTTCATCACTCAGGTCGCGCAGATGCCCGACGGTCGGTCGTACTTCTGGATCGCGCGCACCACGTCGTCTGCTCCGAGTCGATATCGCGGCCCCCGCAAGCGTTTTGCCATCGGACTGGGCTGCGACCTGGTCCATGCCGAGAAACTGATCTACGCGGCGGGAATCGATTTGGCAGATCCCGACGCGGCGGTGCCGATCGGGGCGGGCTGCAAAATCTGCGACCGCCCGGCGTGCCCGCAGCGGGCCTTCCCATATGTCGGCCGGCCCGTGCACGTCGACCCGTGCAACAGCAGTGACCTGCCATACTCGTCCGCCGCGCAGGCGTGACCTTCCCGATTGTCTTCAGAGCTGGAGTTCCCGAATGTCCATGAAAACCATTGCGCTCGAACTGGTTCCACCCAACCTTGAATTGGGTTTACAGGTCGCGGTCGACGAGGCGCACAAGGTGCTGCTCAATGCGGCCGCGGTGGGTATCGAGGGCCGTATCCGGCACGTGATGATCCCGGGGATGATCGAGGAAGACGGCGATCGGCCCATCGAGATGAAGCCGAAGATGGACGTCCTGGATTTTTGGCAGTTGATGAAGCCTGAGCTGCCGGGGATGCGTGGGTTGTGCACGCAGGTGACGTCGTTTTTGGATGAGGATGCGCTCGGCAAGCGGCTGAGTGTGCTGCAGGATGCGGAYTTCGATGGCATCGCGTTCGTGGGTGTGCCGCGCACSATGAGCGACGGCGACGGTACGGGTGTGGCCCCGACCGAYGCGTTGACGATCTACCGCGATCAGGTGCCCAACCGGGGTGTCATCTTGATCCCGACGCGTGATGGCGAGCAGGGGCGCTTCAATTTCAAGATCGAGCAGGGCGCCACCTACGGGATGACGCAGCTGCTCTATTCGGACACCRTCGTGGGGTTTTTGAAGGAGTTCGCTGCGACCACCGAGCACCGGCCGGAACTTCTGCTGTCGTTCGGGTTYGTSCCGAAGATGGAGTCCAAGGTCGGTTTGATCAACTGGCTGATCCAGGATCCGGGTAATCCGTTGGTGGCCGCGGAGCAGGAGTTCGTGACGCGGCTGGCCGGTGAGGAACCGGCGGTCAAGCGGACGCTGATGTTGGACTTGTACAAGCGGGTCATCGATGGGGTCGGTGAGTTGGGTTTCCCGATCAGCATCCATCTGGAAGCCGCGTACGGGGTGTCCAAGCCGGCGTTCGAGACGTTCGCCGCGATGTTGGACTACTGGGCACCCGACCAGCCCTAGCCGACGCGGGTCATGAGGTTGGTTGGGCCAGCCGGGGGATGCGCGCCAATGATTGCTGTCGTGTGAGATGTTCACTCAGTGGGAGCAATGAATGCGGCATCCGCTGCGTGGGCGGGCGAGCTGGCGGTAGCCGATGGTGCTTTGTGTTACGTCGGCTCGTTGTCTGATACCGACGGTCACCACCATGTAGCGACGCAGATAGTGTGTGCGTGGTCGGGGTCTTTCGAACTTACTGACGGCTCCGGCCGCCGGACCGCCGCATCGGCGGCAGTTATCCCGTCGAGCTGCCAACACTCCATCCGTGTTCTGGACCCAGGAATCGAAGGGTTCCTTGTCTTCCTCGACCCTGGATCTGCACTGGGCTCGGGCTGGGTCGACCTCGTCGGCCGTAGTGAGGACGTGACGGAGTGGGTCTCGGCAGGACACGCATTCGTGAAGTCGATAGCGTCCTCGGCGTCTGATCCAGCGTCAATCCTTGAGGCGATGGCCGAACGTCACGATGAGAATCGTCATGGTGGTCCTCGACCGTGGCACCGTAGTGTGCAGCAGGCTGTCGACCGGGTTGGCGAAGTACTTCCCGAGCCCGTCACGCTGGTCGCGGTCGCCGACGCGGTCGGTCTGTCGCCGAGTCGTCTGAGCCGCCTGTTCAATGAGCATGTGGGCCAGCCCTTTCCTGCCTATGTCCGGTGGCGAAGGTTGCGGTTGGCCGTTGAAGCGTTGCAACGGGGGGCTTCGCTGACTGACGCTGCCCACGCTGCCGGCTTCACCGATAGCGCTCACGCCAATCGTGTCTGTCACGAAATGTTTGGCTTGTCACCCAGCCGCGCGAGCAGACACTTGGTGTGGGGCTGAACCCACCAAGTGTCCATAAAAGACGACAGGTCTGTACAAGCGCCGAGGTGATGGCATGCGCGACCGTGGTCGGCGTGGTTATTTCTACAATTCGATACGGCTACGTGCCGTTCATGCTCTTTGGCGTCAACGGCGTGGCCGCCTTCCTGGCCGCCCGCGGCGTGACGGAATTCTGGCTGGTCGCCGTCATCGTCGTGGCGATCGGCTGCTCGTTCGCCGCGGAGCGGATCGCGCCGTACCGTCGCGAGTGGAACGACGGTCTCGATGACGCCGGGCGCGACAGCGCTCACGCTTTCGTCAACGAATCGTTCATCCTGGCAAGTGTCGCGGTCATTCCGCTGCTGGCGGCGGTTACACCATTCCATCACTGGTGGCCGGCGTCGCTACCGTTCGTCGCCCAATTGCTCATCGCGGTGCTGGTAGCCGACTTCGGTATCACCACGGTTCACCTCGCCAGCCACAAAATCGGCTGGCTATGGCGGCTGCATGCAGTTCACCACAGCGTTCGGCGGTTCTACGGCCTCAACGGTCTGATGAAACACCCGCTGCACCAGGCCGTGGAAATGGTGGGCGGTGTCCTCCCCCTGATCATCATGGGGATACCGGTGCAGGTCGCTTCAGCGCTGGCGGTGTGCGTAGCCGTGCAGTTGCTGCTCCAGCACGCCAACGTCGACTACCGGGTCGGGCCGCTGCACTCGATTCTGGCTCTCAACGAGGGCCACCGGTTCCATCACCTCAAGTGGGCAGGAGTCGGCGACGTCAACTTCGGCTTGTTCACCCTGCTGTGGGACCACTGGTACCGCACCTACTCCTATGACCCGCAACGCCGATTCACGACGGACGATCTCGGCATGGCAGCCAAACCCGACTACCCGACGGGTTACTTGCGGCAACTCGTCGAACCCTTCACACAAAGCGGGGCATGCCACTTCGACGAGACCGAGGCTGGTCGAACCCCCACGCGCAAGCAGGTTCGGTCATGACCGGTTTTGAAGCCGCCGACAATGCACAGCCGGACGTCACCGCGATGTCGCCTACGTTCGTCGTCGCAGCTCAGCACCTGTGCAAACCTGCTACACGTAGCCGTTTCGGCGCACCTTCGGAGTTCAGAGGGAGCGGTTCCGGACCATGGTGAGTTTTCGACGGTTGATGCGCCACCCTTCGCCGGTGCGGACCAGTTCGTCGTCGTAGAAGCCGGTCGCATTGACGTCAGATGTCTTGTGCGGCTTGGCATCTCGGGCAATCAGCAACACGTCGACGTAGGTACGGGCGGTGGCGGTATCGCCATTGATTTCGATGGCGTGATTGCTCAGCCGGTGCAGCGTGTGCTCGAACGGCACGTGCACCTGGATCATGTAGTCCGTGACGCCATCGACTCCGTGCCACGAGCCGATCTGGCCGTAGTCCAACACGCAGTCAGTGGTGAACACGGAGCGAAACAATGGCCAGTCCTGCCGGTCGATGCCGGTGGCGTACCTGGTCAGCAGGTCGATGATGTCTTCGCGGTCGGCCATGGGGTTCTCCATTCGGGTGCGCAACGGCGGCGACTTTGAGACTACGTAGCTGCGCCCATGCCTCCGGACGAACGGACAGCATCGGCGGGCGTCATACCGCTTGGCATTGAGGGAGTCCTTGGTTCCGCACGATGTGCGGTGTCGCGCGCCCCGCTGGCGGAATCCGGGCCGGGCGCCGGGCTTTCGGCACGGTTCGTCGATGACTGTGGGGTACTGCCGGCGGTCTGCTGCGCGCTGATCGACGTCGCCGGTTGCGACCGGGGTATGGCGCCAGGCGCCATCCGCTGAGCGGGGCTCACCGGAGCGGTAGAGATGCGGCCGTCATTGTTCTGTGCGCTGAGTGAGCTGGTTGGCTGCGGGCGGTCGATCACGGGGCCGGGATGGGGTCCCTTCGCCGCGGACGGCGCAGCCATCGCGATAGAGAGAGCCGACAGTCCGACGGCGCCTGCGGCTATGACGCGAACGACGGAGTGGTGGAGCTTGTGCTGACCCCGGGTGCGCGAACTGGCGCTGGTGTGGTCGGTGCCTGTGGTGTTCATGTCATCGCCTTTCGTCCGATACTTGCTCGAACAAGTACTTTGGAAAAGCTATTCCAACAGGGATTATTATCTGGACCAGTTCAGTTATCATGGTTGAACAACTAACTGATAAGGGGTGCGTTGATGGCAACGGAGAGCTCGGACGGTGGGGAGACCTGTGAGGCGCTGACATCGCCGACGGCAGCCCGCAGTGGCCCGGTCAGTCATGCGGTCTTCCAGCTCACGCGGCTGACCCGAACGATCGTTGCGACGCTGCTGCGCCCACTCGGTCTGTATCCGGGCCAGGAGCTGGTGATGATGTACCTGTGGGACCGCGGTCCGCTGCGGCAGACGGATCTGGTGCGTCTCACCAGCTCCGACGCCCCCACGATGACGCGGATGATCCAGCGCCTGGAGCACGCCGGGTTCGTGCGTCGTTTCCCGAGTCCCGAGGACAAGCGTGCCCACCTGGTGGAAGCAACGCCCGCCAGTCGCGGATTGCAGCAACAGATCGAAGACGTGTGGAGGCAGCTCGAGGAGATGACCGTCGGCGATCTGAACGATCAGGAACGGGACACTGTCCTGCGCGTCGTCGAAGGTCTGGGGCATCGGCTCGCCGGTGCCGCGATGGGCTCCGGCCGCGATCTCCTCGCCCCGTGATGTCGGATTGTATTGCTGGTTGCTGAAACTCGTTCAGCCCCAGCCTAGTTGGCCGTCTGGTCGGTCGTCGTAGCGGTGTTGCGGACCATCATGTAGGACGACGTGAGCGCGGCAAGTTCGTCGAGGAATTCGTCGTGGTCGATCGCCGGACGGTCGAGCACATATCGGATGGTCAGATGCTCGACAGCGCGGACGGCGATCCAGACTCGGGTATCGGCGTGGCGAGTGGGCTCTGGGCGCATCCGCAGGTGGGCGATCGCGAGCTCACCGACGCGCTGTTCGAAATCGGCGATCTTGCTACCCAGGCCGAGCCGGGGAGTGTGTTCGATGAGCGCCCGGAGCATCTCGGGTTGATCCATCATTGCGTCGAGCAGAATCGCGATGAGTTCGCGCAGGGAGCTGACGTCTTCGGGTTGGCCGACCTGCGCCACGAGACGCGTGGTCACCGTGCGCAGGACGTGGTCGGTGTAGTCATCGATGATCGCCGCGATGATGGTGTCTTTGTTGGGAAAGTACTGGTAGAGGGACCCCGGACTGATACCGGCGACCTCCGCGATCCGGTTCGTCGTGGCTCCGTCGTATCCGCGGTCGATCAGCACCTGCCGACCGGCGGCGAGGATGCGTTCAACCATCAAACGCGAGCGTTCCTGTCGCGGTGTGCGTCGCGGAACCCCCGAGGTGCTGCTCATTGGGCCATCACGACGCGAATTGTATGCGAGTAAATGCTCGTGTCAGCATTTTGATCATGGCCCCATCGACTCAAGAACAACGGCGTTCTGTTCCTGCTCGGCATCCTGAGCAGCCCCGCGATGTCCCGGCTTTGGTGCGGACGCTCGTGCTGCTGCTGGGTATTGGCAACCCCAACGCCGAGCAGTGGGAGCGGCTCGGTCAGCGGCTCACGGTCGGCGACGAGCCGGCGGATCGCCTCGTCGAGTGGATGGTGACCACCGGGACACAGCAGGCCCGGACCCTGTTTGATCTGGCCCTGGCCGAGGGCATCACCAACGTGCCCGATGCGCCGGAACCGTTGCGGGAGTTCTTCACTCAGATCGAGGACACGCCGGACTGGGTCGACCGCGACAAGTTGCGTATCGGTGCGCGGACCTTGCGCCGAGGCGGCGCTGATGGGATGTACATCGCGCGCGATGTGTCACTGCTGGGCGGCTATCAGTTCTCCGGCTTCAACAAGACGCTGCTGCGCACCGGTGCTTTGGAGAAGGGGTCCAACAAGCGTTTTGCCGAGACCATGCAGTGGGCCCTGGATGTCATCGCCGAAGATGGCCTGGAACCGCTCGGGGTGGGTTACCGGTCCACGGTCCGAGTGCGGCTGATCCACGGGTTCGTGCGCCGCCATGTCGCGGCGATGCCGGACTGGCGAGCCGACGAATGGGGTATGCCGGTCAACCAGACCGACATGGCCGCCACCCTGGTCGGCGCACTCATTGCGCCGCCTGCCGCATCCATCGGCATGGGATTTGTGTTCTCGCCGGCTGAACTCGACGGTCTTGCGCACCTGACCCGGTATGTCGGGTGGTTGATCGGCGTGCAGGATGAGTGGCTGCCTCGCAGCTTCCGTGACGGCGTTCGGATTCTGTATCACACGCTCACCGCATTGGCCGAGCCCGACGAATCAACGAAGCAGTTGGCGATGCCGATGGCTGAGGATCCGCTGGCCTGGCACTACCGCGTCCTACCGGGCTTGCGTCGCCGCATCGCAAAGGTCCAGCACCTGTCTGTCACCAGTGCCTTCCTGGGACCGCGCGCGATGCGGAACCTGGGCCTGACCTACGTACTGCCGTGGTACCCGGTAGTGCGCATCCCGATAAACCTGGCTCTCAGTGCGGCCGCCCTGACCCTGCCCGGTGCAATGGCCCGCGCTGACGTGCGTGGGCAACGCGAGCAAGAAGCGTTGCTACGCACCATGATCGGCGACAGCGCGACAACGATCGGAGAATCGGCCGCGCACGTCAGCCGTGTTGCATGACAGCGGGTGCCGCTGCGAATTCGAAGAGTGCCAGGGTCCTCGATCTCTGAAGCCAACCGACCGTGCTGCAGGTCACCACCTATCCTGGGACTGGTGTCCGACCTTCAGCTGCGCGATCTGCGTGATCGTCTCGATGGGCTGACCATCCGTGACGCCGCGCGGCTCGATCGTCAGCTGAAGAATCTGCGGGGCGACACCCCCGAGAAGATCGCCGAACAGATCGCCGCGGCGGAGGGCGTCATCGCCAGCCGTCTCGCGGCGGTGCCTGCCATCACGTACCCGGACCTGCCGGTCACCGACCGGCGCGCTGAAATAGCCAAGGCCATCACCGAGAACCAAGTGGTGATCGTCGCCGGCGAGACCGGATCGGGCAAGACGACACAGCTGCCCAAGATCTGCCTGGAACTCGGCCGCGGCATCCGCGGCACCATCGGGCACACCCAGCCGCGCCGGCTGGCGGCCCGCACCGTGGCGCAGCGCATTGCCGACGAAACCGGCACCGCGCTCGGTGGTGCCATCGGCTACACGGTGCGGTTCACCGACCAGGCCAGCGACTCCACCCTGGTCAAGCTGATGACCGACGGCATTCTGCTCGCCGAGATTCAGAGGGACCGGCGGCTGCTCCGGTACGACACCCTGATCCTCGACGAGGCCCACGAACGCAGCCTCAACATCGACTTCCTGCTCGGGTATCTGCGCGAGTTGCTGCTGCGCCGCCCCGATCTCAAGGTCATCGTGACGTCCGCGACCATCGAGCCGGAGCGCTTCGCCAAGCACTTCTTCGATGCGCCCATTGTCGAGGTCTCGGGCCGCACCTACCCGGTCGAAATCCGTTATCGGCCACTGGAAGTTCCCGTCGCTGCTGACGACAGTGACGATCCCGACGATCCGGACCACGAGATCGTCCGTACCGAGACACGCGACCAGACCGAGGCGATCGTCGACGCGGTGCGCGAACTGGAATCCGAACCGGCCGGCGACGTACTGGTGTTCCTATCCGGCGAACGCGAAATCCGGGATACCGCAGAGGCATTGCGCGACGCGCTATCCGGCGACGTCTTCCCGACGGAGATCCTGCCGCTGTACGCCCGGCTGCCCACGGCGGACCAGCAGAAGGTCTTCAACGCCAAGCCGGGTGGCCCGCGCCGGATTGTGTTGGCCACCAACGTCGCCGAGACGTCACTGACTGTCCCGGGCATCCGGTACGTGGTCGACCCGGGCACCGCCCGCATCTCGCGCTACAGCCGGCGCACCAAGGTGCAGCGGCTGCCGATCGAACCGATCTCACAGGCCTCGGCCGCCCAGCGGTCCGGCCGGTCCGGCCGTACGGCACCCGGTGTGTGTATCCGCCTGTATTCGGAGGACGACTTCGAGTCGCGGCCCCGGTACACCGATCCGGAAATCCTGCGCACCAACCTGGGTGCGGTCATCCTGCAGATGGCGGCCCTTGGACTGGGCGATATCGAGGCCTTCCCGTTCCTCGATCCACCGGACGCGCGCAGCATCCGCGACGGCATCCAATTGCTGCAGGAATTGGGCGCTTTCGACGCGAAGGGTGCCATCACCGACGTGGGACGCCGGCTGGCCCGGCTGCCGTTGGACCCGCGGGTCGGCCGGATGATCCTGCAGGCCGACACCGAAGGCTGCGTGCGCGAGGTGCTGATCCTGGCTGCCGCGCTGTCGATTCCGGACCCGCGGGAACGGCCGTCGGACCGGGAAGAAGCGGCCCGGCAGAAGCACGCCCGCTTCGCCGATGAGCATTCGGACTTCGTGTCCTACCTGAACCTGTGGAACTACCTGCGCGAGCAGCGGAACCAGTTGTCCGGCAGTGCGTTCCGCCGGATGTGCCGCGACGAGTTCCTGCACTATCTGCGGATTCGCGAATGGCAGGACCTGGTCGGCCAATTGCGCAGCATCGCCGGCGATCTCGGCATTCGGGAGTCTGGTGACGATGCGGACCCGGCGCAAGTACACACCGCGCTGACCGCCGGCCTGCTGTCGCATGTCGGACTGCGGGAAGGCGAGACGCGGGATTACCAGGGGGCCCGCAATTCCCGGTTCGTGTTGGCACCGGGCTCGGTGCTGACCAAGAAGCCGCCGCGCTGGATCGTCGTCGCGGACCTGGTGGAAACCAGCCGACTGTTCGGCCGTATCGCGGCTCGTATCGAACCCGAGACTGTCGAGCGGGTCGCCGGAGATCTGGTGCAGCGCACCTTCAGTGAGCCGCACTGGGATGCCCGCCGCGGTGCCGTCATGGCGTTCGAACGGGTGACGCTCTACGGGCTGCCGTTGGTGCCGCGCAGGCGGGTTGGATATGCGCAGGTGGACCCGGTGGTCGCGCGCGAGCTGTTCATCCGGCACGCGCTGGTCGAGGGGGACTGGCAGACGCGGCACCATTTCTTCCGGGACAACACGCAGTTGCGTGCCGAACTGGAGGAGCTGGAGGAACGCGCCCGCCGCCGTGATCTGCTGGCGGGCGACGACGAGGTCTACGCCTTCTATGACCAACGCGTGCCCGAAAATGCCGTGTCGGCGCGGCATTTCGATGCCTGGTGGAAGAAGCAGCGGCATGTGACGCCGGACCTGCTGACCATGACACGCAGCGACCTGCTCCGCTCGGACACCGATGCCGATCAGCCCGATACCTGGCAGACGGGCGACTTGGCGCTGCCGCTGAGCTATCGGTTCGAGCCGGGGGCTGCTGATGACGGTGTGACGGTGCATGTCCCGGTCGAGGTGCTGGCCAGGCTCGGGGGCGATGGTTTTGCCTGGCAGGTGCCCGCGCTGCGTGAGGAGTTGGTGTCGGCGCTGATCAAGTCGCTGCCCAAGGATCTGCGGCGCAACTTCGTGCCGGCGCCCGACACCGCACGGGCGGTACTGCCGGACCTGAACCCCGGCGACGGCTCGCTACTCGAGGAATTGCAGCGTGAACTGCGCAGGCGCAGTGGCATTCTGGTGCCGATCGACGCTTTCGATCTGAGCAAGATTCCCGATCATCTGCGGGTCACGTTCGCTGTCGAGAAAGACGGCACCGAGGTGGCGCGCGGCAAGGACCTGGGCGCGCTCCACGACAAGCTGGCCGGCTCGGTGCGGCAGGCGGTTGCCGGTGCCGTCGCGGGCGATCTGCAGCGGACCGGTTTGAAATCCTGGCCTGAAGACCTCGCCGAATTGCCTCGGACAGTGGAGAGCTCGGCCGCTGGCCACACGGTGCGCGGATTCCCGGCATTCGTGGATACCGGTGCGGCCGTGGACATCCGGGTGTTCCCGACGGTGGCCGAACAGGCCGCGGCCATGGGGCCGGGGCTGCGACGGCTGCTGCGGCTCGCCGCACCGTCACCGGTCAAAGCCGCTGAGCGTGGACTGAATCCTCGTACCCGACTGTCGCTCGCCAGCAATCCAGACGGTAGCCTGGCCGCGCTACTGGAGGATTGTGCTGACGCCGCGATGCGGGTGTTGGCGCCCAAACCGGTCTGGACTGCCGCTGAATTCGCGTCGCTACGCGACGCGGTCGCAGCCAAGTTGGTCCCGACGACGCTCGACGTCGTCGGCCGCGTCGAGCGGGTGCTGACCGCCGCGCATGCGGCACAGGTTGCCTTGCCCGACAAGCCATCTGCCCTCCAGGCCGACGCGGTCGCGGACATTCGGGCGCAGCTGGCTCGGCTGTTGCCTGTGGGATTCGTTGCGGCTACGGGTGTCACGCACCTCGCCGATCTGACCCGGTACCTGACCGCGGTCGGCCGGCGGCTCGAGCGATTGCCCCAGGCTCCGGCCGCGGACCGCGAACGGATGGATCGGGTGTATGCCGTCGAAGACGCGTACGACGAACTGCGGCGGGCACTTTCACCCCTGCGCTGCCAGGGCGACGACGTCCGCGACATCGCCCGGCAGATCGAGGAACTGCGCGTCAGCCTCTGGGCCCAGCAGTTGGGCACCCCGCGGCCGGTCAGCGAGCAGCGGATTTACCGGGCGATCGACGCCGTCGTCCCGTGATTTGTGCACGATTTTCCGCGGTCGGCGCGGTGTTCTGTTTCGGGACATCGCTGACACATGGATGTCTCGGGACATCGCTGACACCTGAGTGAGTTTGTGGACCCATCGTGGTTCATGGCCCAGAAGGTGACGGCGATGGATATTCGTGCCGCGACGGCGTTGGCCGGGCAGATCGAAAATGTGGCGGCGTTCTGCCGGGATCAGCAGATCAGTCGGCAGACGTTCTGCAAGTGGCGCAAGCGGTTCGGCCAGCTGGGGCTGGCCGGACTCGAACAGCGGTCACGACGACCGGTGTCCTGTCCTGGACAGACCACAGCGGTGGTCGAGGAGCTGGTGCTGCGACGCCGCAAAGAGCTGCTGGAGGCCGGCCGGGATCACGGCGCGCACTCGATCCACTGGACGCTACGGCGTGAGGGCCATGCTGATGTGCCTGCACCGGCCACGATCTGGCGGATCTTGGCTCGCCATGGTGCGATCACCCCGCAGCCGCGTAAACGGCCCAAGTCGGCGACCAAGCGGTTTGTCTTCGATCGCCCGAACGGGTGCTGGCAATCGGACTGGACCGAATGGGCCTTGGCCGACGGCACGGCGGTGGCCATCGCCGGGTCTGTCGATGATCATTCTCGCTACCTGGTCGGGTTGGCCGCCGCGGCCGGGCCCGGCACCGGTGAGTTGGTGTGGTCGGTGATGCTGGCCGGTATCGGCGAGTGCGGGATTCCCGCAATGTCGTTGTCGGACAACGGATTGATGTACACCGGGCGGTGGCTCGGGTTTGAAACGGCGTTCGAGGCGAACCTGCGGGCCCTGGGGGTGAAAACGATCAACTCCACCCCCTATCACCCGCAGACGTGCGGCAAGATCGAGCGGTTCTGGCAGACCCTCAAAAAGTGGCTCCGCGCGCACCCCACCCCGGACACGGTCGCTGATTTAGGCGATCTGCTTGAGGAGTTCCGGAACTTCTACAACCGTCAGCGACCACACCGAGCGCTCGGCGGAGCCACTCCCGCAGAGGTTTTCGCCGCCACCGAACGCGCCCGCCCCGCCGACCGGCCCTTGCCGGCCCCCGTGTTTGTCACCACCGGCACCGTCAACGACACAACCGGAAGGGTGTTCGTGCCGCCCTACGTCATCAACGTCGGCCGGTATTGGGCTGGGCACCAATGCGACTGCATCCGCGACGGCGACCACATCGCCATCTTCAGCGGCACCACCTTGATCCGCGAACTCACCGCCGACCCAACCCGCCGCTACCAGCCCGGCGACAAAACCACGCGAACCTACCGCACCCGCGCACCCAAACCCGCACACTGACTGTCAGCGATGTCCCGAGACATAAGTGTCAGCGATGTCCCGAGACACCACACCGCGGTCGGCGCGGAAAATCGTGCACAAATCACTCAGGACGGCGAGGTCGGGGCGTCCGCGATCTTGACCAGCTGCACTTCGGGCCGGTCCGGCACCTGATCGGTCAGGAACCACCGGAATGCCAGAATGCCCTGCGGATAGCCCAGTGTGGTCAATGAATTCGGGTGCGCGGTGGTACCGCCCGACAGGACTACCGTCACCGTGCCATCTGAATTCGGCACCGCGCTGTACCCGTTGACCGAGCTGCGGGCGTCGCGGACACCCGGGTTGGCCATGAACTGGTTCCACACCACCAGGTTCCAGAACCGGCACGCCGGCGGGCGGTGGGTGATGACGAGAGCTTCGTCCTCGGCGAGCACGAAGCTGCCGTACGAATAGCAGGCATCGCGCGCAGACCAGCCGAAGTTGGCATCCGGCACCTGGTAGGGCGCGGCGAATTCATTGGCCAAGTGGGCGACAGAGTGGCCCAGGGAAGTCTCGTCTGGCCGGGTGCCCACCGGCATGGGCATGATCGCGAACAGTGTTCGGAGCCAGTTGACGCTGGCCCGTAGCGCGGCCGCGGTGGCAACATCGTTGTGCCGCAACGGCTCAGGCGCGTCGAGTGCCTCAATGCTCCAAGTGGCCGCTCGGCCGGTGTCAGGGTCCGCCTGATAGTCGCGGGTGAAGAAGACTGCGGCGTCGGGCAGCGGGCCGATCTCGAAAGAGAAGTTGCCCTCGTCGTCGAAATCCATGTCGTCGTCCCGGATTATCGCCACCACGCGGTTGGACCAGGCGCCAGGGGAGGGTTCGTTGTACGCGGTCAGTGACAGATAGACGCTGTCACCCTTGTTGCCGCTGATCCGGTAGCGGCCCTGCGGGTCGATTGGGCACATGTAGTAGTGCGCGTCGGTGTTGTCGCCGCCCCAGCGACGGTCATGCCGGAACGGTGAATTGACGACGATGAACTGTGGCCGGCCGGGCTCGGGATACAGGTAGCAGTCGAGCGCCACGCCGAGTCCGGTCGCGAGCATCCGGTAGCCGTCGGCCACCTGTCGGTCGTCGGTGACGGCACGCGGACCCTCGAGGAAGGAGGTGTCGAGCTCGCGAAGAGTGTCGAGGAGTTCCCGCCAAGCGGCAGCGGATTCGGTCATGCGCCAATACCTTTCAGAATTAGTGTGGTGTTGCGGTCGATCCAGTCGTCATCGGGGGCAGCGCTGCGCGTGAGTGCGGCGAGCAGTGCGATGCCGGTGATGACTTCGGTCAGGTCGGCGGAGGTGACGTCCGCGCGGAGTTCGCCGCGCGCTGCGGCGGCGTCGAGGCGAGCATGCAGTTCGGGGCCCAATGCTTCAGCGAACCGTTCCAGTAGAGCGCTGTGCAGGGTGGCATCGGCAGTCATTTCGCCGAGCAGTCCAGGCAGCGCGGCGCGGGCCGCGGGCGTGCTCAGCACTGCCACGGTGCCACGGACCATCGCGCGAACGTCGCCCGCGAGGGAGCCGGTGTCCGGCAGCTCTGTGGCGATGCCGGCTGGGAACACGGCCTCGTGGACGAGATGCGCCTTGCTGGGCCAGCGCCGGTAGATCGCCGGCTTGCTGGTGCCGGCCTGCTTGGCGATGGCGTCCACCGACAGCGGGGCATAGCCGACTTCGCCGAGCAGCTCTGCCGTGGCGGTGAGCACCGCATTGTCGATGCGTGAATCACGGGGCCGTCCAAGTTCTTTCATCATTACGAAACTCATAGTAACATAACTCGTGTGACTGACACCACAGATGTAGTCCGGCTCGATGACCTGGCCGAACCCACTTTCACGGCCGAGGCTCAACAGTTCCGGGACATGATGACGATGATGGCGGCGGACTGTCCGCTCGACGCGGCCGCGCTGCACGCCAAGGCAAGTGCCGACACCGGCCTCGATGATTTCGGGCCTGCCGACTATCGGGAGCGCCTCGATGTGCTGCTTGGCGCGCTGCGGGACATCGACGGCTTCAACGGCCCTGGGACCGTGAACTTCTACGGTCAACTACTGCAGCTGCTGAAGAACCGGCTGCTGCTGACCGATCTGTTGAAGCGCCACCCCGAGATTCACGACATCGACCTGCTGCCCCCGGTCGTGATCGTCGGGTTGCCGCGTACCGGTACCACGCACCTACACAACCTGCTGGCTGCCTCCGGGACCTTCCGGACTCTGCCATATTGGGAGTCGATGGAGCCGTTCCCGCTGGCCTCCGAGGCGCACATCGAGCCGGACCCGCGTCGCACCCGGATGGACGTCGCGATCAATGTGATGAACATCGTGATGCCGCATTTCCCTCTTATGCACGAGATGACCACCGATCACGTGCACGAGGAAATCCAGTTGCTGGCCAACGATTTTTCGACGATGTACTTCGAGACCTTGGCGGACGTCCCCGCGTGGCGTGACTACTACGAATCCCACGACCAGACGCCGCACTACCGGCACATGGTGACCCAGCTGAAGGCCTTGCAGTTCCTGCGCGGCGGCCGGCGCTGGTTGCTCAAGTCGCCGCAGCATCTCGAACAACTACCTGTCCTCAATGCCGAATTGCCCGGTGTGGTCGGCATTTTCACGCATCGCGATCCGGTTCCGGTGGTGCTGTCGATGCTCGCGATGATCACCTACTCGGCGCGCATGCACCGCAGCCCGGTTCCGGTCGAACACATCGCGGCCTACTGGGTGCAGCGGCTGGAGCACATGCTCGCCGGGCTGGTCCGTAACCGGGAGATCATCGGCCGGGACCGGTCCATCGACATCCGCTTCGACGATTTCATGGCCGACGATCTCGGCGCCGCAGAAAGCGTCTTCGCCCTTGCGGAGGAACAACTTTCGGAGGTCGAACGCAGCAAGATGGCGGACTACCTGGCCGTTCATCAGCGCGGCCGGCTGGGCCGGGTCGAGACCTCCTGCGAGATGTTCGGGCTCGACCCGGATGACCTGTTGGCCCGCTTCGCGCCCTACACTCAGCGCTTCCTCAGCTAGGGCTGCTCCATGGTTGCCGGATCGGCCAGGGGCACCACCAGGTGCGAGGCGTGGACGCCGCCTTGCGAGATCCGGTAGACCCCGCCGGCCAGCGCTGCCCGCTGCGGACGCGTCGGCACGAGATGTGGGAAGTCGTAGGTGGTGATGGTCAGCCGTAGTCGGTGGCCCGGGGCGATGATTGCCGCGGTGGGGAAGACCTCGATGTCGTAGCGGGTCAGCTCACCGGGCACGACGGGCTCGGCCGCCGCCTTGGTGCTGATGTGCTGTGGCCGGAGCACGGTGCCGTCGGGCAGCAGCCAGCTGGCCTCGGGGTCGAGGGCGCGGTGCGAACCGAGGAGCGCCCCTTGCGTCAGCGGCCGGCTGACGCCTTCCGGAGAGAGGTCGTCGAGGTGTGCGACCCACAGGGTTTCGGTTCGATCTGCAGTGGCGAAGATCGTCAACCCGACCGGCCCGGCCAGCAGTTGTTCGGTGTCGAACGCCTCGCTGGTGTAGGTCAGGGCCTGGCGCTGCAGCCGGGTGTTGTCCTGGTCGTAGCGGACGCTCCGGCCCGTCTGCGAGACCATGAAACTGCCCATGCCGAGGCTCCACTGCTCCAGGCTGCGCCCGGAAACCGGTCCGCGAGAGAGGTATTGGAGCGTGGCGGTCGACTCGTCGGTCGACGGGGTGGCATGCAGGCCGCCGCCCAGACCGAGGTAAAGCCGGGTCGGTTTTGCTTCCGGGAACGGATAGGCGTTGGTGCGGAACCACTTTGAGCTCCCGATGGCCCGGAACCGCACCGGATCGCCCGCGACGGCCGCGGTGTCGTCGTCTTTGAGCCAATGTTCGAACCAGCGCAGCTGCAAGGCCTGCAGATGCTGGCCGTCGAGATCTGAGACGTGATACCACGGGCCGGCCATCAGCTGGAACTTGTCGGAGACAGGTTGGTCGGCAGTCATGGCAGCGTCGGCGGGACGGCCGGCGAAGGTGTTCTGCAGTGCGGCGTAGTTCAGCGGCGCACCGCGTTGGAACGCGTCGTGCCACCCGGCCACCAGAAAGACCGCGACACCGTTCTCGGCGATCTTCGGCACCACATCCGCCGGGCGCATGGTGTCCCAGAAGGCTCCGTCGAATGCGGTGTCGCCGCCGGCGACCGCGTCCTTGATCAAGTTCTTGAAGTAGCCGCGCTGGTCGCGGCCCCGCTGCCGCACAGCGGAAATGCCGCCGGCCCTGGGCCTTTCATGGTCGCCGCGGTGTGCGAACTCCAGTGCCGGGTTGATCACGTTCAGCAGCGAGTAGGTGGCGCCGTAGGCGCGGACCGTACGCATGTGCGGGACGCCGCCCATGGTGACGACGTCGCGATAGAAGTCGTTGGCGGCCATCGCCGGGAAGATCGCCTTGAGCGGCGACCCGGGGCCCACCGCGGCCGCCGTCATCAGCTGGTTGATGGCCAGATACGAAATACCGAACATGCCGACGCGGCCGTTCGAATTGGGCAGGCAGGCAGCCCAATTGACCAGATCGACGCCGTCCTGGACCTGGTCGGGTCCCAGCATCTCGAAGGAGCCGCCCGACACGCCAGTGCCCCGCACGTCGGCCATCACCTCGATGTAGCCGCGGCGAATCAGATACGGTGTTGCGCCGCCACCGATCTGGGCGGCCGGCGGCGGTGCCTTCTTGCCGTACGGCGTCATCGACAACAGCACGGGGAAGGGGCCGGGCGCGGGCTCGCCCGTCCCCGGATCGGTCGGATAGTGGATATCCACCCGCAGCGCGATGCCGTCGCTCATCGGCACCGCCACGTTGTGGTGGACACCGACGCCGTACTGCGCCGGCGGGGCCTCCCACGATGGCAGTAGCGGCGACGGACTGGTCTTGTGTGTGCGGGTGGCGGCCCAACCGGCTATGGCCTTGATACGTGCGCCCACGCCTGTTGTCTCGACATTCGTCTCCACGCCTCGACCGTACGCCGAACCGGAAAGAAGTTATGGCTTCGTGACGGAACCGTGTCTGGGCGCTCGCGGGCGTTCCCAGGGTCGGTCCGTAGCATCCAATCAGTGACCAGTAGTCCGTGTGAAAGAGACGACGCAGGTAAGGGCGTCGGCTGCATCTCGCGCCGACGCATGCTGAGAATGGCTGCTGCGGCGCCGGTTCTGGTCGGTATGCCTGCCATGGTGTCGTCGCTCACCGCTCCGGTGGCCAGAGCGACCAACCTGGCCGGCGCAATCGTGTTCCTCGATCCCGGTCACAACGGGGCCAACGATGCGTCGATCACCAAACAGGTACCCACCGGCCGCGGCGGTACCAAGGACTGCCAGACCAGTGGCACCTCCACCAACGCAGGTTTTCCCGAGCACACCTTCGCCTGGAACGTGGTGCTGCTCATCCGGCAGGAGCTCATCAATGCCGGAGTGCAGGTGGGTCTGTCGAGGGACAACGACAATGCGTTGGCCGCGTGTGTGGACCAGCGGGCGGCGATGGCGAACGCCTTGCACCCCAACGCCGTGGTGTCGATTCACGCTGACGGGGGTCCCCCCGGCGGCCACGGATTCCACGTCAATTACTCCGCGCCTCCGCTCAACCAGGTGCAGGCCGGCCCCTCGGTCAGATTTGCGCAGATCATGCGCGATCAACTTGTGGCCGGGGGCATGACGCCGGCGACGTACATCGGCAGCAACGGTCTGTACGGCCGAGCCGACCTGACCGGCCTGAACCTCGCTCAGTACCCGTCGATCCTGGTCGAGTGCGGCAACATGAAGAATCCGCAGGATGCGGCGCTGATGTCGTCACAGCAGGGTCAGCAGGGCATCGCCAACGCGGTCGCCCGCGGCATCGCCGCGTTCATCCAGGCGAGCTAGAGCTCGGCCAGCGCGACACCGGTGACACCGGGGCCCAGCTGCGCCAGCTCGCGGTCGGTCCCGTCGGCCAGGTTCAGCACGCGGATGCCGCCGGAGCGCAGCTCGCTCACGTAGTAGGTCGTGTAGTCGGCCGTGGCCACACCGATCGCCTCCTGGTACCCGCGGGCCAGGATTTCGTAGGCCCCGACCGCAGGCTGGACCTGACCGCGATTGAGCGTGTTGCCGTCCGGTTCGGCGCCGCGGTCCGTCCAGACCAGGCGCCCCGAGTCGTCCAGATCCAGGTCGATGGGCTCGGGGAGGTCCCGCCACAGCAGCTCGATGTCGTCGCGGTCAGCGGCCGTGCGACCCACCGGAATATCGGTGCCGCACCGGAAGATTCGGCCCTGCCCGCCGTCGGGCGCGCCCTTCTGTGTCCAGTAGACCAGGCGATTGGCCGGGTCGACAGCGATACCCACGCAGTGATTGCGCTCGTCCTGCGCGTCGGTGCCCGCCACCACCAGCGTCTCCAAACTGGAACCGTCCAGCCGGCAGCGCAGCACCTGCATGCCTTCGCGGTCGCACCAGTAGAGCAACCCCGCGCCGAAATCAGCCGTCAACTGCTTGCCCGTGGTGAACGCACCCCGCGGCACGATGGTCCGCCGGTCCGAGCCGTCCAGATTCACCCGCTCGAGCGATCCGTTGCGCGTGAAGAAGGTGGAGAAGGCACCGCGTCCGGAGTCCGGGTCGGGAGTGCCCATGTTGGTCCAGTAGATGTGGCCCCGGGCCTGGTCGACGACGATGCCGTCGGGCGTCTCATCGACATCGGCGACCACCGTCCGGACCCGCGAACCGTCCAGCGACACGGCCTGAATCTCGCGCTTGGCGATGTGCAGCACCAAAAGTTCGGTCATGCCCTGGATTATTCAGCGGGGTCGCTAGCGTTGTGTGACCGGAGTATTCATTGGAGGCTGATTGTGCACATTGATCTGACCGGCAAAACCGCCCTGGTTACCGGATCTACCCAGGGCATCGGACTGGCCATCGCTGAGGGATTGGGTGCCAGCGGCGCCCGCGTCGCAGTGAACGGACGCAGCGAGGAACGAGTCCAAGCGGCCGTCGCCGAGCTGACCGGCAAAGGCCTCGCCGATGTCGTCGGCGTCGCCGCGGACGTCACCACCGCCGAGGGCGTAGCTCAACTCACACAACAACTTCCGGACGTCGACATCCTGGTGAACAACCTCGGCATCTTCGGGTCGACCCCGGCCCAGGAGATCACGGACGACGAATGGCGGCGGTACTTCGAGGTGAACGTGCTGTCCGCGGTCCGGCTCATCCGCACCTACCTGCCGGGGATGACGGAACGCGGCTGGGGCCGCATGATCCAGATCGCCAGCGACTCGGCGATCGTCATCCCCGAGGAGATGATCCACTACGGCACGTCCAAGACCGCGCTGCTGGCGGTGACCCGCGGTTTTGCCAAGGACGCGGCGGGCACCGGCGTGACGGTGAACTCGGTGATCGCGGGCCCGACGCACACAGGCGGCGTTGAGGACTTCGTGTACCAGCTGGTCGACAAGAACCTGCCGTGGGACGAGGCGCAGCGCGAATTCATGATCAAGTACCGCCCACAATCGTTGCTACGCAGGCTGATTGAGCCCGAGGAGATCGCCAACATGGTGGTGTACCTCAGCTCGGAGCAGTCCTCGGCCACCACCGGCGCCGCGGTCCGCGCCGACGGTGGCTACGTCGACTCGATCCTGCCCTGACGTGCGCAAACGTGTCGTCATCGCCGGGCTGGGGGACAGCGGCATCCTCGCGGCCGTCCGGCTGGCTCGGCACGCCGACGTCGTCGGCATCTCGGTCAAAGACGGGCTGGTCAGCGGGCAGGAACTCGGCATGCGGGTGTCACGGCCGCAGGACTGGGCTCGTGACTACTTCATCGGTTTCGGGCGGTTCCGCGGACTTGATCCGGTGCGCGTCGTGCACGGTGCCTTGACCGGTGCCGATCTGAACGCCCGCACGGTCACCGTCGTGGCTGCGGACGGCACCGAGACCATCGAGCCGTTCGACGTGCTGCTCATCTCCACCGGAACCACCAACGGGTTCTGGCGCCGACCGACGCTGCAATCAGCCGACGACGTCGCGGCGGACCTGCGGGACACCCACGAGCGGTTGGCCGGTGCCCGGCGCGTCGCCGTGGTGGGTGGCGGTGCCACGGCGGTGAGCAGTGCGGGGAACCTGGCTCGCACCTGGCCCGGCAAAGTGATCGACCTGTATTTCCCTGGCGCCCAGATACTTCCGGGCTACCACTCCGGAACCCAGGTGCGCGTTGCGCAACGGCTGGCCGAACTCGGCGTCCGGCTGTATCTCGGGCACCGCGCGATCCTGCCCCCGGATCGCGACGAAATAACCACCGGACCAATCGAATTCAGCACCGGTCAACCGGACGCCGACGTTGATGCGGTGCTGTGGGCCGTCGGCCGGGTTCGGCCCAACACCGCGTGGCTACCGGCGGAGATTCTCGACGACGACGGCTTCGTCGTCGTCACCCCGGAACTGACGGTGCCCGGATATCCCGGGGTCTTCGCGGTCGGTGACGTCGCGGCCACTGATCCGCTGCGGACGTCAGCACGCAATGGCGGTGGGGCGCTGGTGGCGCGGAACATCATGGCTCAGTTGAAGTCTGGCAAACTGCGCCGCTACCGCCCGCCGTCCGTGCGGTGGGGTTCGGTCCTTGGCCCGCAGCCTGATGGGCTGGAGGTGTTCACTCCGTGGGGGCATGCGGTCCGGTTCCCGGCGTGGACGGTTGATCGGGTGCTGCAACGGTTCATCGTGCGCCGTCAGCTGTACCGCGGTGTGCGGGATTAGGGTCGTCTTTCGCTTTCGGCCTGTTGATCGACATCGCTCGCGGCCACGGACTGTTGTGTCCCGATTCTTGTCGGACCCCTCTGCGATGATGGTGTTATGTCCACCACCACAACCTCTTTCGCTGCTGAGGTGTCGCCTTGTGAGCGTCTTGAGGCGCTGCACGACGAGATCGGTGAGCTGACTGGGCAGCGCAATGCGATCGATGGACGACTGGTGGAGATCGTCGCCGAGATCGACCGTGATGGGCTGTGGGGTGCCACGGGTGCGCGGTCTCTTCCGGCGTTGGTGGCGTGGAAGGCGGGTGTGTCGCCGCGTAATGCGGAGGTCATGGTGGCGGTCGCGCATCGGCTCGAGGAATTCCCGCGCTGCGCCGAAGCGATGCGCGAGGGCCGGTTGTCGCTGGATCAGGTCGGAGTGGTCGCCGAGGGTGCAGCCGAGGGTTCTGATGAGCATTACGCACAGTTCGCGGCCAGCGCCACGGTCACCCAGCTGCGCACGGCGGTGAAGCTGGAACCGCGCCCCGATCCCGAGCCGAAGCGCGAACCTGAGCGGTCGATCAAGAAGACCACCCACGACGACGGGTCCACGACTTACACGATCCGGTTGCCGAAGCTGGAGGCCGCGAAGCTCGACGCCGCCATCGCATCCCACCAGGATGCGTTGATCGCGGACTGGAAACGCGACCACGCCGCTGGGGAAACCGGTGAGCCCGTGTCCGATGAGGCGCCGCCCTTCCCGAACCAGGTGGACGGGTTCATGAGCGTGGTCGACGCCGGCTGGGACGCCGATGTGCAGCGCCGCCCGCACGGTCAGCACACCACCGTGGTGGTGCATCTGGATGTTGAACGGCGCATGGCGGCAATGCATTTGGGCCCTGCACTGACCGACGACGAACGCCGACTGCTGCTGTGTGATGCAACCTGCGAGGTGTGGTTGGAGCGGCATGGCCAGCCGATCGGCGCGGGGCGCACGACCCGCACCATCAGTCGCCGCCTGCGCCGGGCGCTGGAGCATCGCGATCGATGCTGCGTCGTTCCTGGGTGTGGGGCCACCCGGGGTTTGCATGCCCACCACGTCATCCATTGGGAGGATGGCGGTGTCACCGAGCTACACAACCTGGTGCTGGTATGCCCGTACCACCACCGGTTGCACCACCAAGGTGGCATCACGATCTCCGGACCTGCCGATCGGCTCGCCATCAGCGACCGTGCCGGTAACCAACTCAGTGGTGGATCACTGGCCCGACCACCCACCACACCACCGCCCGATGTCCCGCCGTGCCCCGGACCGACCGGGGAACGCGCCCAATGGTGGTGGTACCAACCATTCGAACCACCACCAACACCGTCAACCAACTAGACCGCCACCCCGCAACACCGCGGGTCGCATACGGCTGGCCACCAAAGGAAGTCGGGCCTGCTGGAGGTCTGTCGAATCGGGTTCAGGTCAAGGGCGATGATGGCGCAGGCCGGCAGCTCGACTGAGTCCCAACGAAACTCACCAGGTGTCGACGAAACCCCGGCGCGGCGGTAGCCCCGCCGGTGCGGCTGTCGCCAGCGTCGCGGCGATCAGGGACCGGGTCTCGGCGGGGTCGATGACGTCGTCGATCTCGAACATCGACGCCGAGTTGAGCGCGGCGGCGTTGGCCTGCGCAGCTGCGGTCGCGTCCCGCACCGCCTGCTCACGGGCGTCGTCGTCCGCGATCGCCTCCAGTTCCTTGCGCAGCCCCAGGCGCACGGCACCTTCGAGACCCATCGGCCCGAGATGCGCCCCGGGCCACGCCACTGTCAGCAGCGGCTCATGCAGGCTGCCACCGCACATCGCCTGTGCGCCAAGGCCATAACCGCGACGGAGGATCACCGCGATGAGCGGGACCCGCAGTGCCGCGCCGGCGACCAACAGCCGCGATCCGCGTCGAACCAGCGCCTCGGCCTCGGCCGCGGGCCCGACCATGAAGCCCGGACAGTCGACCAGAGACACCACGGGGATTCCGAAAGCGTCGCAGAGCTGCAGGAAGCGGGCCGCCTTGTCGGACGCCGCCGCCGTGATGGCCCCCGCCATGACCATGGTGTTGTTGGCCAACACCCCGACCGGCCGACCCTCGATGCGGGCCAGCGCGGTCACCAGCTCGGGGGCGAACTTCTCCCGCAGGAACGTGACCGAGCCCTCGTCGGCGAGCGTCTCGATGATCGGCGCGACCCGGTAGGCGCGCCTGGCGCGCTCGGGAATGATTGTGCGCAAAGCATTTTGGTCGCGCGCTGTGCCGGGTGTGGTGGGCCCGCGGAAATACCCGAGCAGTTGCCGGGCCACCGAGCCCGCAGCGGCCTCGTCGGGCACCACCACGTCGACGACGCCGTTCGGTGCCTGCACCGAGATCGGGCCGACGTCGTCCGGTGCGATGTCACCGAGGCCGCCGCCGGCGATCATCGCCGGGCCACCCATGCCGATCGAGGTGTCCTCGGTCGCGACGATCAGATCTGAACAGCCCGCGATCACGGCATTGCCCGCAAAACAGCGGCCCTTCACCACGGCGATCCGCGGCACGACGCCGGAGAGGCCGGCCCACAGCGCGAACGCCCGGACGTCCAGTGACGACACCGTCGGAGGGTCGGTGTCGCCGGGGCGTCCACCGCCGCCTTCGGCGAAGAACACCGTGGGCAGCTTCATCCGCTCGATCAGTTCGAACAGCCGGTCCTTCTTGAGGTGCCCGAGGGCGCCCTGGGTGCCGGCCAGCACTGTGTAGTCGTAGGACAGCACCGCGCAGGGGTGGCCGTCGACGTGCGCGGTGCCCGCCACGAGGCCGTCGGCAGGGGTGCGGGCGATCAGGTCGTCGAGCTCACGTCGCGCGCGCTGGGCGGCGATCGCAAAGCGCCCGTATTCGACGAAGCTGCCGTCGTCGACCAGGTCGAGGACGTTCTCCCGGGCCGTGCGTCCGCCGGCGTCATGCCGACGCTGCACCGCGTCCGGCCGGGCCGCGTCCTCGGTGAGCGCGCGGCGGCGCAGGAGTTCGGTGTGGTCGTCGCGGAACGGTACTTCGGGCATTGGGCCGGGCATGGGGACAGCCTGCCAGGCGGCGCAGGTGGGGGTGGTGCATGATCGAGCCATGCAATCCACAGCAACCACCACTGTTGCCCGCCCGATCGACGTTGTTTGGGCGACCCTGATCGACCACGAGGGCATGTCCAACTGGGGCCCGGGCGTCACCGTGACCATCGATCAGCCCGGCACCCCGGCGCCGAACGGCCTCGGCGCCGTCCGCCGTATCTCGGCGCCCGGACCGGCTCCGGCGATCGTCGAAGAGGTCGTGACCTTCGACGCTCCCAACGTGTTCGGCTACAAGGCCCGCTCCGGCGTGCCGTTCCCGGGCTACTCGGGTGAGGTGCGGCTGACCTCCGAGGGGTCGGGCACCCGCATCGACTACACGCTGAACTCGACCGCGTCGTTCCCGCCGGTGAAGCTGGCGCTGACGGCCATCAACCAGGTCCTGCTGCGACTGTTCGCGAAGGCCGCCTCGAAGGCTTAGTCCACGCTCAACGGCCAGTTGTGGCACGGATTCTGGTGAATTGCGTGCCGTAACTGGCCATTCGGCGTTTAGTGGAGTTCTCTGGCGATCGCGTCGAGCAGCGCCGGGTACCGGTTGGCTTCGGGATGCCCGCCGGGCTTGCCGCTGCTGACCACGGCCGCGGCCAAATTCCGCTCCGGGTCGGCCCATACCGCGATGTTGGTCAGCCCGGTGTGTCCGAAGGCCTCAGGGGCGCCCCGGCCGAACGGGCCGAATCGCTTGGAGCCCAGCATGTATCCGGTGCCCCAGCGCATCGGCATCAGTCCGACGGCGATGTCCGGCCGCAGGCGCCGGCACGGGGTGGTCGCGGCGCGCAGCGTTTCCGGCTTGACGACTCGAACTCCATCGAGTTCCCCGCCGCGACAAAGCATTTCGGCGAAACGGGACAGTTCGACGGCATTCGACACCGTGCTCGACGACGGCACGACGCTGGTCAGGAAGTCCGGGGTGTTGCTGAACGGGATGATCTGGCTCGGGGTGCCGCCGACGGCCTTCTTGAAGGCTGCCGCCATCGGTGCGGGCAGCGGCTTGCCGGTGACGTGGCTCGGCGCGACGAGCGGAACGTCTTCGGGCGCAACACCGTAATTGGTCCAGCGGAAGCCCAGCGGGTCGAGGATCTCGGTGGCCAGGATGTCGCGGATGCTGCGACCCGTTGCGGCCGAGACGATCTCGCGAATCAGCGGCCCCCAGGTGAGACCGTGGTACATGTGCACCAGGCCCGGCCGGTAGATCGGCCGCAGATTGCCCAGCATCTCGCGGGCGTATTCGCTGTCGTTCATCCGCTTGAGGTCCGGCCGCGGGCCGGTGGCCAGCGGAACCCCGGCGCTGTGGGTCACGACGTGCCGCACGGTGGTGCGGTCCTTGCCGTGGCTGGTGTACGTCGGCAGGTAGTCGCAGACGCGGGCGTCCAGATCGAGCTCACCGCGCTCGACGAGCATGTGTACCACCGTCGTGCTGATCGCCTTGGCCGCCGAGTACACGCAGAACGGGGTGTCGACGCCGACGGGGATCTGCTCGGCGTCGACCGGATCGTCCGGCCCGTTGCCCCAGCCGTGACCGATCGCGCGGTTGAGCACCACCCGACCGTTCTGGCGCAGGCACACCTGGATGGCCGGGTGCATACCCGCCGCGTACCAGTGCTGTGCGGACTGCCAAATACGTTCCACCGCTTGGGGATCGACGACCGAGTGATCCTCGGCTCCGATTGCCGTGACCGAGTCCAGGTCGGTCGGTACCCGAATACGGCCGGTTTGAGGCTCGGTCATGCGTCCTTCCGATGTAGAACTGCCGCGAGGTGGTGGCGCAGCGGGATGCCCACGGCGGCCATCCGGACGTTGTAGCTCAACGTGTCTCCGTCGAGCCGGAACCAACGACGCAGGGCGTCAACCTCTTTCGCGGAGTCGGTGCGCCCGATGTCGGTGGTGGCGAGGTCCAGGACGAACTCGCCATCAGTGCTCAGCGTGCCCTGCAGGATCTCGGTGATGCCGGTGGGGTGGGCCAGCACCCACTCGATGCGCCCGGGCGCGGGCACCCGCAGGTAGCCGGTCTCGGCGTGCAGTGGACGTCCGTCATCGGCTGCGCGGGTGCGCTGGCTGTAGGCCAGGAAGGGCTTTCCGACGTGCCCGAAGGTGACCTCTTCGAGGTAGTCGAACGAGGGGATGGTCGGGTACTCGCCGGCGCCGGTGCCCGCCCAGGTGCCCAGCAGCGGGGCCAGGACCGCGACGTCGGGATGCAGATCGGGCATGCCCGGCTACTTCGTTCCGACGGTCAGCAGGTCGGACACGATGAGCGTCCACACCGGCCGCTTCACCCGGTGCTGCTCCGAGACCGTGAACCCGGCGCCCTCGAACAGCTCCTTCATCTCCGCGGGCGTCGGGTTGTGTGCCGGGTTCAGCAGGTGCGACGACAGCGCGTGCAGCGGCAGCACCTGCCGCGGGCTGATGGTGGTGACGGCCGCGATACCGCCCGGCTTGAGCACCCGGTGGAATTCGCGCAGGGCCGCCGGCTGATCGAACCAGTGGAACGCCGACGTCGTCACGACCGCGTCCAGCGCGCCGTCGTTGAACGGCAACTCCTCGGCGGGTGCGGTGAGCCAGGTGACCTTCGATGACCGGGCCTTGGCCTGGGCCAGCATGCCCTCGGACATGTCCACGCCGGTCACGACGGCATGCAGCTCACGTTCGATCCGATCGGCGAAAATACCCGTGCCGCAGCCGATATCGGCGATGGTCAGGGAATCGTGCGCGCGCAGCTGGGCCAGGACCTCGTCCTGTGCTGGCTGGTAGACGAATCGCTGCAGCACCTCGGTGTCGTAGGCGGGAGCGGCGAAACCCCAGAAACGGGTGACGGTGTCATTGAATCCGCGGCGTTGAACCATGGCTGTCAGCCTAGGCGCGTCGCGTATTGGGCTGATAGATACGCTGCCGCTTTATGAGTTCTACTGCGCCCAGCTGGATTGCCCAGCTCCTCGACTTTGCGCGCGACGGCGACACCTTCATCGCACCGCAGCCCACCGAAGGGCCGGGACGGTCCCTGTTCGGCGGGCTGATCGCCGCGCAGGCGCTCGGTGSGGCCGGCCGCACCGTCGAGCCGGACAAGCTCCCGCAGTCGCTGCACCTCTACTTCGTCCGCGGTGGCCAGTACGGCATCGACGTGGAGTTTCACGTGGAACGGACTCGCGACGGCCGGTCGTTCGACACGCGGCGCGTCACTGCGAAACAGGACGGCAAGACGATCCTGGAGATGATCGCGTCGTTCCACGTCCCCGAACCCGGCGCCGACTGGCAGCGCCCCGAAGTCCTGGGTGTCGAGTTCGATACGGCCGTGCCGAAAGCGCCGAGCCTGACTGTCGCCGACTTCTTCGATATTCGGGTACGGCCCGAAGACGTCGGAGCCTTCGCAGTGCCTCCGTTCTGGATCCGCACCAAAGACGAGATCGAAGACGACGCCTTGATCCGGGCGTGCACGCTGACCTTCATGTCCGACTTCGGGCCGGTGCCTGTCGCGCGGCCTGACGGCACGGATCTGCGTCAGGGCTTCGCCGCCAGCCTGGACCACGCGGTGTGGTTCCACCGGCCCTTCGTCCCGCGGGACTGGCACCGCTACGAGGTCACCCGGCTGAACAACACCGACTCCCGCGGGCTGGTGGCCGGAGCTCTGTACGACACTGGTGGGGTGCTGATCGCCAGCACCAGCCAGGAAGCCCTGTGGCGGCTGTAGTCCGGAGAAGATGATGACTGCCCCGACGCCGACCTGCTATCGGCATCCCAGCCGCCCGACGTACGTGAGCTGCAGCCGCTGCGCACGACCCATCTGCCCGGACTGTATGACCGCGGCCGCCGTGGGCCAGCAGTGCCCGGAGTGCGTCAACGAAGGCAAGCGGTCGGTGCGTCAGGCCCGGACCCACTTCGGCGGACGGATCACCCAGGGCGCGCTGGTCACCTACACGCTGATCGCGGTCAACGTGGTGATGTTCGTGCTGCAGCACACCTCGACGCAGATGCAGCAGGACCTGGTGTTGTGGCCGCCCGCCGTGGCCGACGGCCAGTACTACCGCTTGGCGTCGTCGGCCTTCCTGCATTACGGCCTGGCGCACATCGTGTTCAACATGTGGGCGCTGTGGGCCGTCGGGCCGCAGCTGGAACAGTGGCTGGGGCGCTTGCGTTTCGGGCTGCTGTACGGCCTCAGCGGCCTGGGCGGCTCGGTGCTGGTGTACCTGCTGTCGCCGCTGAACTCGGCGACGGCCGGCGCGTCGGGCGCGATTTTCGGCCTGTTCGGCGCGACGTTCGTGTTGTTCCGCCGGCTGCAGCTCGACGTCCGCGGGATTGTCGGCCTGATCGTCATCAACCTGGTGATCACCTTTGTGCTGCCCGCGGTCAGCTCGCAGTCGATCAGTTGGCAGGGTCACGTCGGCGGGTTGGTCACCGGCACCCTGGTGGCGGCGGTCTTCGCGTATGTGCCTGCGCGGCAACGACTCCTGGCGTTGATCTCGGTGACCGCAGTGCTGCTGGTGCTGTTCGCCGGGCTGACGATGTGGCGCACCCAGGCCTTGCTGACGATGTTCAGTTGATCCCGGGGTAGGGCAGCAGCGCCATCTCCCGGGCGTTCTTGATCGCGGTGGCAACCTGCCGTTGCTGCTGGACCGTCAGGCCCGTCACTCGCCGGGACCGGATCTTGCCGCGCTCGGAGATGAACAGCCGCAGGTTCGCCGTGTCCTTGTAATCGAGCTGGTCCACGCCGAGCTTGGTCAGCATGTTCTTGACCGGACGCTTCGCCTCGGTCGGTCGCCGGGTGGGTTTGCGCTTGGCCATCACCAGCTCGCTTTCCGGATACCGGGCAGCTGTCCTTCGTGCGCCATTTCACGCACCCGGACGCGGGAGAGACCGAACTTGCGCAGGTGGCCGCGGGGACGGCCGTCGACCGCGTCGCGGTTGCGCACCCGCACCGCGCTGGCATCGCGTGGCTGGCGGGCCAGCTCCCGCATGGCGGTGGACTGCTCGTCGACAGTGCTCGACGGGGACTTGATGATTGCCTTGAGCTCGGCCCGGCGCTCGGCGTAGCGGGCGACGGTCAGCCGGCGCTGCTCGTTCTTGGCGATCTTGGACTTCTTGGCCATGGTCAGCGCTCCTCTCGGAAGTCGACGTGCTTGCGGACGATCGGGTCGTACTTGCGCAGTACCAACCGATCGGGATCGTTGCGCCGGTTCTTGCGGGTGACGTATGTGTAGCCGGTGCCCGCGGTGGACTTCAGCTTCACCACAGGACGAATATCGGTGCGGGACATCTAGATTCGCACCCCGTCCCGGCGCAGCCGGGCCACCACGGCTTCGATGCCGTCCCGGTCGATCACCTTGATCCCCTTGGCGCTGACCTGGAGCCGGACGCTCCGGCCTTCCGAGGGCAGGTAGTAGGTCTTGCTCTGGATGTTCGGGTTCCACCGGCGCGAGGTGCGCCGGTTGGAGTGCGAAACCGTGTTGCCGAAGCCGGGCTTGCGCCCGGTGACCTGGCAGTGCGCTGACATGCTCCATCCTTAATGAAAATCATTTTCGACAAGTGCCGGTCGCCACTGTAGCGTGACGGCAACAGATTTGAAAATGATTGTCGATAAGGGGTGGCGATGAGGACGCCGGTGATCGTCGTGGCTGGTCAGGGACCGACCGGATACGTGACCGAGGAACTAGTGAAGGTGCCGGGCACGGTGCTCGTGGAGCACCAGTTCGACGGTCACGTCGTGCGCCGTCGCACCATCACGGCACCGCACGGCATCGTGAACGAGACGGAAGCTGCTCTGGAGCTGGCCCACGGCTGCGTGTCCTGCACCGTCCGGAACGACCTGCTGATCTACCTGCGCCTGCTGCACCGGCGCGACGACGTCCACCGAATCGTCGTCCACCTGGAGCCGTGGATGGAACCCGAGCCGATCTGCTGGGCCATCAACCACGTTCGGGTGCACGTCGGCCCCGGGTACATCGACGGGCCGGCCGCGCGGGACGTGGCGATCGCCGGCGTGGTGACGTGCATCGAGGCCGCCGACTGGCTCACCGACGCGCTGGGCGACGACGAGCTGCCCGACGGCCGGACCGTCGCGCAGGTGGCCGTGGGGCAGACCGAATTCGCCGACGTCCTGGTGATGACCCATGCCGAACCCGTCCTGCTCGCGGTATGCCGCCGACTCGCGCCGCGAGCGCAGCTCATCACCGAGCCCGCATTGGTTGATCAAGCGCTGCGCACCGTGTGGCCGGACGCCCGGCTGGGTCGCGCCGACGAGCCGCACGGGCCGCTGCTGGCCGGGCAGCCCAGCCTGAATCCCGAAGGGCCCGTTCAGCTTGTCGAGTTCAACTCGCGCCGGCCGTTCCACCCCGAGCGGCTGCACGACGCCATCGATCACCTCCTGGACGGCGTGATCCGGACCCGCGGCCGGATGTGGCTGGCCAACCGGCCCGACCACGTCATGTGGCTGGAGTCGGCCGGTGGTGGCCTGCGCGTCAGCAACGCCGGCCGATGGATCGCCGCGATGACCGTCAGTGAAGCGGCCTACCTGGACCGCGAGCGACGAGCCCTGGCAGACCTCATGTGGGACAACGAATTCGGCGACCGGCACACCGCGATGGCGATCCTGGTGTGCGGTGCGCGGCCCGCTGACGTGACCGCCGCGCTGAACGACGCCCTGCTCACCGACGAGGAATTCGCCGCGCAGGACACCTGGTCCGGGTACCCGGATCCGTTCGGCGACTGGCACCAGGAGCCGTGCACGACCGCCGACGTCACCGTCGTCGGCGATGGCACCGATCACGGCATGGCGTGAGATGTTCCGGACTCGATAGCCAAACGCATTGATAACAAGGCGATCACGTGGCGCGTTGGTCACCGGGGCCGCGTCGGCCCGGCGTTAGTTTTCACTCGTGTTGGCGACTCTGGTTGGCAGGAATATCGGCGTGAAACTGCGGCGACTCGCGGTGGCGGCTGTCGCCGCCCTGGCGGTCCCGGGAATGGCGATGCCCGCGGCGCTGCCGCAGGCGCATGCTGCCGCGAAAGCGGTTGAGGTGCTGAACATTCCGTCACCCGCGATGGGGCGCGACATCAAGGTTCAGTTCCAGGGCGGCGGGCCGCACGCGGTGTACCTGCTCGACGGTCTGCGCGCCCAGGACGACGCCAGCGGCTGGGACATCAACACCGCCGCGTTCGAGTGGTACTACCAGTCGGGCGTCTCGATGGTGATGCCCGTCGGCGGACAGTCCAGCTTCTACACCGACTGGTACCAGCCCGCGACCAACTCGGGCGGTGTCACCACCTACAAGTGGGAGACGTTCCTGACCCAGGAGCTGCCGGCCTGGCTCGCGGCGAACCGCGGCGTGCAGCCGACCGGCAACGCCGTCGTCGGTCTGTCGATGTCGGGTGGCTCGGCGCTGACCCTGGCCACCTGGCACCCCGCGCAGTTCATCTTCGCCGGCTCGCTCTCGGGCTTCCTCAACCCGTCGCAAGGCCTGTGGCCCACCCTGATCGGCTTCGCCATGAAGGACGCCGGCGGCTACAACCCGACCCAGATGTGGGGCATCGCCAGCGACCCGGCGTGGCGGCGCAACGACCCGACCGTCAACGTCCAGCAGCTGGTGGCCAACAACACCGCCATCTGGGTGTACTGCGGCAACGGCACGCCGTCCGACCTCGACACCCCGGGTGACATGGGAATTCTGTACAGCGCCCAGTTCCTGGAGAACCTGACGATCAGCTCGAACCGGGACTTCCAGAAGGTGTACCAGCAGGCCGGCGGCCGCAACGCGGTCTTCAACTTCCCGAAGGACGGCACTCACAGCTGGGGCTACTGGGGCCAGCAGCTGCAGGCCATGAAGCCTGATCTGCTGCGCGTGCTGGGTGTCGGTGCTCCGGTTCCGCCGCCGGCCCCTGCGCCTGCCCCGGCTCCTGTGCCCGCGCCTGCCGCGGTCCCGGCGCCGGTTGCGATGGCAGCACCTGCTGCGGCCCCTGCGGCTGTGCCTGTTGCGGCTCCTGCCGCCGTTCCCGCTGCGGTTCCGGCCGCGGTCCCGGCGCCTGCTGCGGCGGCTGCCCCGCCGGTCACCGGCGGGTTGGTGCTCGCGCCGACGGGCTAGATCGGCAAGACTCAGGGGTCGGATTCGACTCCTGAAAGGGCGGGACAACCGTGCAGACCACGATCATCCACGGGCCGGGCGATATTCGATTCGAGGAGCGCCCTGATCCGCAGATTCAGTCACCGGGCGACGCAGTGGTCCGGGTGGTGCGGACCTGCGTCTGCGGTTCGGACCTGTGGCCGTACCGCGGGGTGCGCCCGACGCCTGCGCCACATCCGATCGGACATGAGTTCATCGGGATCGTGGAAGCTGTCGGCGCCGAGGTCAGGAATGTGCGCGTCGGGGATTTCGTCATCTCGCCGTTCACCGACAGTGACGGCACCTGCGTGCATTGTCGCAACGGGATCACCACCTCGTGCGTCAACTTCGGGGTGTGGGGCGGCACCGCCAAGACCGGCGAGCCGCTCGACGGGGCCCAAGGACAGTACGTCCGGGTGCCCTTCGCTGACGGCACTCTTGTCGTAGTGCCGGAATCGCCTGACGCAGAACTGTTCCCGCACCTGCTGACCCTGGCCGACGTCATGTCCACCGGTCACCATGCGGCGCGGTCCGGGAACGTGCAACCCGGTGCCACCGTGGTGGTCGTGGGCGACGGCGCCGTCGGGCTGTGCGCCGTGCTGGCCTCGAAACGCCTTGGTGCGGAACGGATCATCGTGATGTCGCGGCACGAAGACCGGCAGAAGTTGGCCCGGACCTTCGGCGCCACCGACATCGTCGCCGAACGCGGTGATGACGGGATCGCGGCCATCGAGGAACTGCTCGGCGGTGTCGGGGCCGACTCCGTGCTCGAGTGCGTCGGCACCAAGGATTCGATGCACCAGGCACTCGGGGCGGTCCGTCCCGGTGGCTATCTGGGGTTCGTCGGGGTGCCGGCCGGCGCGCCCGAACTGCCGATGCAGCAACTGTTCAGCAACAACATCCACGTCGCGGGCGGCATTGCGCCCGTCCGCCCCTACCTCGCCGAACTGCTGCCCGACGTGCTGTCCGGCGCCATCGAGCCGGGCCGGGTGTTCGACCTGTCCCTGCCACTCGCACAGGTCGCCGACGCGTACACGGCGATGGATCAGCGCACGGCCATCAAGGTTCTGCTCGAGCCCTGATCAGGCCGGCCGGACCAGATGGTCCTCGCCTCCCACGTACACGGTGTCGCGCAGGTCGCGCCCGGCGGCGGCGATGGTGATCGCGGTGGCGAATTCCTCGATGGTCGGCAGCGGTCCCTGGCTGCGGCGGGCGCCGACCGCCTCGGGATCGCGACGTTCGTACAACCGGGCGATGATCGTGCCTTCGATCATGTCGCCGGAGACGACGGTGAATCCGATTCGGCACCGGTCGAATTCGGGGCGTAGTGCCCGCAGCGCGTCTTCACCGGCCCGCTTGCTGGCCGCGATCGGCACGTAGTCGTCGGGCACGGGCAGGTGCGGATAGCAGTGGGCCTCGTGGCTGGTGACGAACACGATCTGCGCACCGGCGGGCATCAGGGGGAGCGCCAGGTCGACGAGCCGCAGCTGCGCGTCGCGGTTCAGCCGCATCGCGTAGTCGGGCGCGGCGCCGAACTCGAGGCCACCGGAGGCGTTGAGCACCAGCATGTCCAGGCGCCCGAACCGGCTGTCGATCCGGTCGATCATGGCTTTGGCGGCAGCGGCGTCGGACACGTCGGCGCCGATCGTGGAGGCTCGCCCGCCGGCCGCACGGATGCCGTCGACGACGGCGTTGGCGCGCTTGGCCTTCTCCCGATAGTTCACCAGGACATGGGTGTCCGGCCCGGCGAGCTGTTGAGCCACGGCGGCTCCGATGCCGCGGGAAGCTCCGGTGACGAGCGCGATCCTGGGGTGCATGGCTTCGACCGTACCTCAAAGTTAAGAAAAATAAGGGAAACTTAAGGTAACGGTAAATGTGTTGGCAGCTGGATTGGCTGGCCGAGGCTCGCGGGTGGGACGGACAGTCCCGCTCGACTACCCTTTGGGCGTGACGTTTCCGGTGACGCCTGCGGCGCGGTACGCGGCCACGCCGATCGGACGCCTCCGTTGATCGAACACGGACTTGTGGTGCTGTTCGCCCTGTGCGCGGCCGTGTGTGCGGCCGTCGGCATCGTGGTGCGCCAGCGCGCGACCATCGACGTGCCGCCCGAACATGGCGTCAGCGTCGTCATGCTGTCGACGCTCCTGAGCCGCCGACTGTGGTGGGCCGGGACCGGCGCGGCTGTCGCCGGCTATGTCTTCCAGGCTCTGGCCCTGGCGCACGGATCCCTGTTGATGGTGCAGCCACTGCTGGTCTCGGCATTGCTCTTCGCGCTGCCGCTGAGCGCGCACCAGGCGCACCGCCGGGTGACCCGCGGCGAATGGCTGTGGGCCGGATTGCTGACCATCGGGCTCGCCGGATTCGTCGTCCTGGCCCGGCCGGAGCGCGACGAACACCTGGCCTCACCAGGGGTTATCGTTCTGGTCGCCGCGGTGTGCGCCGCGGTGATCATCGGCTGCGTGCTGTTGGCGGTGCGGTGCGACGGCTGGCAGCGTGCGGTGCTACTGGCCGTCGGTGTCGGCGTGCTGTTCGGTGTCGTCGCGGTGGTGACCAAGATCTTCATGGCGATCCTGCAGCACCGGGGCTGGCTCGGCTTGCTGACGACGCCGGCTCCATACCTGCTCATCATCTTGGGTGCGGTGGCGACCGTGCTGCAGCAGTCCGCGTTCCATGCCGGCGCGTTGCAGACCTCGGTGCCGACCATGCTCGTGCTGGAACCGGTGGTGGCCGTTCTCCTCGGTGCCCTGGTTCTCGGCGAGGGCTTCGACACAACTGGAGTCGAGGCCGTCGCGCTCGTGGTGTCCATCGGCGCCATGGCGGCGGCGACCATTGCCCTCGGTCGAGACGAGGGCGCGTACGAAACGCAGGCGGGCGCGAAGGTGGCGCCGCCGATCGCACCGCAGCAGGTGCAACCGACCTCAGAACGCTGACCTCAGTGGTGTGGTTTGTCACACAGCCAACCCGGGCATATCGTTAGTTTTGCTAACGTTGTATGTGGCGACGCTGGTGAACTAATTGATGAGGTTGTTATGTCGAACGAAGAAACCGCACTTACTGACGAGCTGACGCAGCGCATCGCTGACCTCTGCGCCACCGACCCGCAACTTGCCGCCGCCCGGCCGCTCGCCGCTGTCGGCGCCGCCCTCGACGAGCCCGGAATCCGGCTGCCCGACATGATCAGCGCTGTCATGGCGGCCTACGCCGACCGGCCCGCTCTCGGGCAGCGCGCCGTCGAATACGTCGCCGATGACGCCGGCCGCACCGTCTCCCGGCTGCTGCCGCGCTACGACACCATCACCTATGGCGAGGCCTGGCGGCAGATCAAGGCCATCGGCAACGCCCTGCTCACCGGACCCGATGCCGTCGCCGCCGGCGACCGCGTCGCCATGCTCGGTTTCACGAGCGCCGAATTTACGATCATCGATACCGCGCTGGCGCGCGCCGGCGTCGTCGCCGTCCCGCTGCAGACCAGCGCACCCGCCGAGCAGCTGCGCCCCATCCTCGACGAGACCGAGCCCGTCGCCCTGTTCGCCGACGTGAAGTTCCTGGACGAGGCCGTCGAGTTGGTCTCGGGCTCGGGTCCCGCCGTCAAGCGCGTGGTCGTGTTCGACCTCCACGCCCAGGTCGATGACGAGCGTGAGGCCGTCGAACGGGCCGCGACGCAGTTGGCAGAGCGCGGCATCGTTGTCGAGACTCTTGCCGATCTGGTGACGCGCGGCACCGCGCTCCCGACGGTCGAGCCCGTCGTCTCAGCGGATCCGGACCCGCTGCTGGTCCTGATCTACACCTCCGGCAGCACCGGCACCCCCAAGGGCGCCATGTACCCCGAGCGGCTCGTCGCCAACGCGTGGCGGACCGGGCTGACGCATCAGCAGCCTGCGCTGCCGTCGATCGTCCTGAGCTTCCTGCCGATGAGCCACATGATGGGCCGCGGCACCGTCTACCGCACGCTGGCCCACGGCGGCACCGTCTACTTCGCCGCGAAGAGCGACCTGTCCACCCTGCTGGAGGATATCGCGCTGGTCCGGCCGACGCAGATGACCTTCGTGCCCCGGGTCTGGGAGATGATCCACCAGGAGGTGCAGAGCGAAGTCGACCGCCGGGTGATGGACGGCGTCTCCGAGCAGCAGGTGCTCGACGAACGCAGCCTCAGCCTGATCGGTGGGCGGCAGCTCGTCGCGATGACCGGATCGGCTCCGATCTCGCCGGAGCTCAAGGCCTGGGTGCAGAAATTCCTCGGGCTGGAGCTGATGGAGGCCTACGGCTCGACCGAAGCCGGCGGCGTCATGATCAGCGGCCACTTGAGCCGCCCGCCGGTGATCGACTACAAGCTGATCGACGTACCCGAGCTCGGCTACCTGTCGACCGACCGGCCGCATCCGCGTGGCGAATTGCTCCTGAAATCAACAGATTTGATCCCGGGCTACTACAAGCGGCCCGACGTCACCGCTGACGTCTTCGACGTGGACGGCTTCTACCGCACCGGCGACATCGTCGCCGAGCTCGGCCCCGATCACCTGCAGTATCTGGATCGCCGCAACAATGTGCTGAAGCTGGCGCAGGGCGAGTTCGTGACGGTGTCGAAGCTCGAAGCGGCCTTCGGCACCAGCCCGCTGATCCGTCAGATCTACGTGTACGGCAACAGTTCTCGCTCGTACCTGCTGGCGGTGATCGTGCCTACTTCGGAAGCTTTGAGCGGCGCCGGCGTTCCGGAGGCCTTGCGTCCCGAACTGGCCGATGCACTGCAGACAGCGGCCCGCGAGTCCGGGCTGCAGTCATACGAGATTCCCCGCGACTTCATCATCGAGACCGAACCGTTCTCACTGGAGAACGGGCTGCTGACCGGTGTGCGCAAGCTGGCCTGGCCGAAGTTGAAGGCCCGCTACGGCGCCGAGCTGGAGCAGCTGTACACCGAACTGGCCGAGGGGCAGGCCGCCGAACTGCGCGCGCTGCGTTCGTTGCGGGCGTCCGACGCGCCGGTGCTCGAGACCGTGCTGCGCGCTGTCGGCGCCACGCTCGGGGCGGCCAGTTCCGACGTCGCGGGCGACGCCCACTTCACCGACCTGGGCGGAGACTCGTTGTCGGCGTTGACCTTCGGCAACCTGCTGGAGGAGATCTTCGAGGTCGAGGTGCCGGTCGGCGTGATCGTCAGCCCGGCCACCGACCTGGCGGGTGTGGCGGCCTACATCGAAGGGGAGCGCGCGCCAGGCAGCAAGCGTCCGACGTTCTCCACCGTGCACGGCCGCGGCGCCACCGAGGCGCGGGCCGCAGACCTGACGCTGGACAAGTTCATCGACGCCGCGACATTGGCCGCGGCACCGTCCCTGCCCGGGCCGGTGTCCGAGGTACGCACCGTATTGCTCACGGGCGCAACCGGATTCCTGGGTCGCTACCTGGCACTGGAATGGCTGGAGCGCATGGACCTGGTCGACGGCAAGGTCATCTGCCTGGTCCGCGGCAAGTCCGACGCCGACGCCCGGGCCCGTCTGGACGCGACGTTCGACAGCGGCGATCCGAAGCTGCTGGAGCACTACCGGTCGCTGTCCGACCACCTCGAGGTCATCGCCGGCGACAAGGGCGAGGCCAATCTCGGTCTGCCGCCGGAGGTTTGGCAGCGACTGGCGGACACCGTTGACTTCATCGTGGACCCGGCGGCGCTGGTGAACCACGTGCTGCCTTATAGCGAACTGTTCGGGCCCAACGCGCTGGGCACCGCCGAACTGATCCGCATCGCGTTGACCACGCGGATCAAGCCGTTCGCCTACGTCTCGACCATCGCGGTCGGCGGCGGCGTGGCGCCCGGCAAGTTCGTCGAAGACGCCGATGTGCGCGTCATGAGCGCGGTGCGGTCGGTCGACGACAGCTACGCCAACGGCTACGGCAACAGCAAATGGGCCGGCGAGGTCCTGCTGCGCGAGGCCAATGATCTTTGCGGCCTTCCGGTTTCGGTGTTCCGTTGCGATATGATCCTGGCTGATACGACGTACGCGGGCCAGCTCAACCTGCCCGACATGTTCACCCGCATGATGTTCTCGCTGGTGGCCACCGGCATCGCGCCGTACTCGTTCTACGAGCTGGCTTCCGACGGAAAGCGCCAGCGCGCCCACTACGACGGGCTGCCGGTCGAGTTCGTCTCCGAGTCCATCTCGACGCTGGCCGTGCAGGTCGCGGCCGGTGCGTCCGACTCGACGTTCGAGACCTACCACGTGATGAACCCGTACGACGACGGCATCGGCATGGACGAGTTCGTCGACTGGCTGATCGACGCGGGGTATTCCATTGCCCGCGTTGATGATTACGCCGACTGGCTGGCCAGGTTCGAGACGGGTCTGCGCGGCCTGCCGGACCGTCAGCGCCAGGCGTCGCTGCTGCCGCTGCTGCACAACTACCAGCAGCCGAGCTACCCGGTGCCGGGGTCCATCGCCCCAGTCGAGCGGTTCCGGGCCGCAGTGCAGAACGCGAAAATCGGTGCGGACAAAGATATTCCGCACATCGGTGCGCCGGTGATCGTCAAGTACATCACCGATCTGCAACTGCTCGGCCTGCTCTAGAACACACAGGAAACTGGCAGGCCGTCGCCGGAACAACGGCGGCCGCGCCAGCGTCATTCAATTAGTGGGGATGCAACGGGGCGTACCCATTCGATATTTCGATTTTTCGTGAGGTTTTTTCATGTCGATTGACCATGCCGACAGCGCTCTTGCCCGCCGGATCACCGAATTGTCCGCCAACGATCCGCAGTTCGCCGCGGCCATACCGCTCCAGTCGGTGGCCCAGTCGGTCGAAAAACCCGGCATGCGACTGCCCGAGATCGTGCAGACCGTCCTCGAGGGCTACGCCGACCGGACCGCCCTCGGCCAGCGCGCCGTCGAGTTCGTCACCGAGAACGGCCGCACCGTCGCGAGGCTGCTGCCGAAATACGACACCATCACCTACCGCGAACTGTGGTACCGCATCCGCGCCGTCGCTGCCGCGCTGCACGCGGACGGCGTCAAGGCCGGCGACCGCGTCGCCATCCTCGGCTTCACCAGCACCGACTACACCGTCATCGACACCGCGCTCGGACAGATCGGCGCCGTGTCGGTGCCGCTGCAGACCAGCTCCGCGGCGTCGTCGCTGCTACCGATCGTCGCCGAGACCGAGCCGGTGCTGATCGCGGTGAGCGCGGGCTACGTCGCCGACGCCGTCGAACTCGCGGTCGGTGGCCCCGCCCCGGCCCGGTTCGTGGTGTTCGACCACCACGCCGAGGTCGACGACGAGCGCGAGGCCGTCGAGGAGGCGCGGGCCGCACTGTCGGGTCTGAACGTCACCGTCGAGACTTTCGGCGACGTACTGGCCCGCGGCCGCGACCTGCCGTCCGTCCCGACTCCGGTCTTCGATGAGGCCGACGCGCTGACCCTGCTGATCTACACCTCCGGCTCGACCGGTGCCCCCAAGGGCGCGATGTACCCCGAGAGCAACATGACGAGCTTCTGGCGGCGGGCCAGCTCGGCGTGGTTCGGCCCGAGCGAGGCGTCGATCAACCTGGCCTTCATGCCGATGAGCCACGTCATGGGCCGCGGCATCCTGTACTCCAGCCTGGCCAACGGCGGCATCGTCTACTTCGCCGCCAAGAGCGACTTGTCCACTCTCCTCGACGATTTCGCGCTGGCGCGCCCCACCGAGCTGAACCTGGTGCCCCGCGTCTGGGAGATGCTGTACCTGGAATTCCAGAGCCGCGTCGACAAGCTGGTCCCGGTCGGTGCCGGCGAGGCGGAGCGGGACGGCATCGAGCAGCAGGTGATGGCCGACATGCGGGAGAACCTGATCGGTGGCCGCTACATCAAGGCGATGACCGGCTCGGCGCCCATCACCGACGAGCTCAAGGCCTGGGTCGAGAAGTTCCTCGGCATCCACGTGCTGGAGGGCTATGGCTCCACCGAGGCCGGCATGGTCTTCTTCGACGGCGTCATCCAGCGTCCGCCGACCATCGACTACAAGCTGGTCGACGTGCCCGACCTGGGCTACTACCTGACCGACCAGCCGTACCCGCGCGGTGAGCTGCTGGTGAAGACCGAGTACCTGTTCCCGGGCTACTACAAGCGGCCCGAGGTCACCGCGAGCGTGTTCGACGAGGACGGTTTCTACCGCACCGGCGACGTGGTCGCCGAGATCGGCCCGGACCAGATCCAGTACGTCGACCGTCGCAACAATGTGCTGAAGCTGGCGCAGGGCGAGTTCGTCACGCTGGCCAAGCTGGAAGCGGCGTTCAGCAACAACAGCCCGCTGGTCCGGCAGATCTACGTCTACGGCAATAGCGCTCAGCCGTACCTGCTGGCCGTGGTGGTGCCGACCGAAGACGCCTTGGCGCGTTGGGATTCCGCCGAGCTGAAGCAGCGGATCAATGACTCGCTGCAGGAAGTGGCGAAGGCCGCCGAACTGCAGTCCTACGAGATCCCCCGCGACTTCATCGTGGAGACCGAACCGTTCTCGTTGGAGAACGGGCTGCTGACGGGCATCCGCAAGCTGGCGTGGCCGAAGCTCAAGGCGCACTACGGCCCGGCGCTGGAAGACCTCTACGTGAGTCTTGCTGCGGGACAGGCCGATGAGCTGCGCGCGCTGCGCCAGCACGGCGCCGAGGGCCCCGCGCTGCCGACCGTCATTCGCGCGGCCAGTGCACTGCTCGGTGCGTCCGGCGAGGTGTCGGCAGACGCCCACTTCACCGATCTCGGTGGAGACTCGTTGTCCGCGTTGACCTTCGGCAATCTGCTCGAAGAGATCTTCGGCGTCGAGGTGCAGGTCGGCATCATCGTCAGCCCGGCCAACGATCTGGCGGCGCTCGCGGCCTATATCGAGAACGAACGCAGCGGCGGCGCCAAGCGGCCCAGCTTCAGCTCGGTGCACGGCAAGAACGCCGTCGAGGTGCGCGCCGCGGACCTGACGCTGGACAAGTTCATCGACGCCGCCACGCTGGCCGCGGCGCCGTCGCTGCCGGCACCCGCGTCGGAGGTGCGGACCGTACTGCTCACGGGCGCAACGGGATTCCTGGGCCGCTACCTGGCGCTGGAGTGGCTGGAGCGGATGGACCTGGTCGACGGCAAGGTGATCGCCCTGGTGCGCGCCAAGTCTGACGAAGAGGCCCGAGCCCGTCTCGACGCGACGTTCGATTCCGGTGACCCGAAGCTGCTGGCGCACTACCAGGCGCTGGCCGCCGACCACCTCGAGGTGATCGCCGGCGACAAGGGCGACGAGAATCTCGGTCTGCCGCAGGAGGTTTGGCAGCGGCTCGCCGACGAGGTCGACGTGATCGTCGACCCGGCGGCGCTGGTGAACCACGTGCTGCCGTACAGCGAACTGTTCGGACCCAACGCACTCGGTACCGCCGAACTGATCCGCATCGCCCTGACCACCCGGCAGAAGCCGTACATCTACGTCTCGACCATCGGCGTCGGTGACCAGTTGGCACCGGGCACGTTCACCGAAGAGGCGGACGTGCGCGCAATGAGCCCGGTGCGTGCCGTGCACGACGGGTACGCCAACGGCTACGGCAACAGCAAGTGGGCCGGCGAGGTGCTGCTGCGTGAGGCCAATGATCTTTGTGGCCTTCCGGTTTCGGTGTTCCGCTGCGACATGATCCTGGCCGACACCAGCTATGCCGGACAGCTCAACCTGCCCGACATGTTCACCCGCATGATGTTCTCGTTGGTGGCCACCGGTATCGCCCCGTACTCGTTCTACGAGCGGGACGACGAGGGCAAGCGTCAGGCCGCGCACTACGACGGGCTGCCCGTCGAGTTCATCGCCGAGGCCATCGACGCCCTGGGCGTGCGGCCCGCCGGCGAGTTCGTCACCTATCACGTGATGAACCCGCACTCCGACGGCCTGGGCATGGACGAGTTCGTCGACTGGCTGATCGACGCCGGGTATTCCATTGCCCGCGTTGATGATTACGCCGAATGGCTGGCCCGCTTCGAGACCACCCTGCGGGCACTGCCGGACCGGCAGCGCCAGGCGTCACTGCTGCCGCTGCTGCACAACTACCAGAAGCCGGAGCACCCGCACAACGGGTCCATCGCCCCGGTGGTGGTGTTCCGCGAGGCGGTGCAGGACGCAAAGCTGGGCCCGGACAAGGACATTCCGCATGTCACTGCGCCGGTGATCGTCAAGTACATCACCGATCTGCAGCTGCTCGGCCTGCTCTGACGCATGCAATTCGGGCCCGACCTCCACACGGAGATCGGGCCCGAATTGTCTGGTGCTACGGGGCGATCAGGACACCCGCGTCGGACGCAGCGTGCTGCAGTTCGTAGATGTCCAGGTCGCCCCAGTCGTTGATCGGCCCGGTGTAGGAGCCCAGCCAGGGCACCACACCGGGATCCGGTGCCACGCCCAGGTTGTAGGCCTGCATGCCGGGCAGGTGGTGCTCGAAGAAGTTACCGAGGATGTCGACGGCGAAGATGATGTTGTTGATCGGGTTCGGGCCCCACAGCGCGGACGCGTTGAACAGCGGGTTCACCGCCTCCGGGTCACCGATCATCACGATGTTGCCGTAGTGCGGCTTGCTGCCGCCGGTGGGGTCGTAGGCCGGCATGAAGGGCTGCAGACCCGGCAGGTCGGTGGAGAAGTACGCCGCGGTGTCGCCGTAGGTCTCGATGTTGACGAAGTTCGAGTTGATGCCGTTGCCGGGGACCGACGTGTTCAGGCCGGGACCCTCGAAGCCGATGCCGCCACGGCCCGTCTTCTGTGCGACGAACTGGGCTTCCCAACCACCCAGCGAGTGGCCGGTCACGAAGATGTCGTCGGTGGTGTAGCCCTGTTCGAGAGCCGCGGCTTCGACCTTCCGCTCGAACGCCAGTGAGTCCCAGAACGCCTGCGGCGTGGTGTGGGTGAAGATGACCTGCATGTCCGTGAAGATCTGCGACAGCGCGATCAGCGGATGGAACAGCAGATTGGTGCCGCCAGTCGTGCCCTGGTAGGCGACGATGATCTGGCCCTCCGGCGTCACCCAGGCCTTGCCGACGGCGCCCGACAGCGGATTGAAGGTCTGCATCTGAAAGCCGTTGACAGTGAACGGTTTCAGATCACCCGGCTGGGCCCCGAGCACGTAGGCGTTGGCCGACGCATTCAGGAACTGCTCCACCGTCGGGGTGTCGCCGCTGGTCGGGCCGGTGTAGGTCAGCTCCGGCACCACGGGCTTCGAGGTCGGGGTCTTGCTCAGCCCGAGCATGTCCTCGATGCGCCGGAACCCCGCGAACAGCGCCTCGGAGATGGGCGACCAGTTGAACGGGCTCTTCGGGCCGGTCTGCGCGACCGTCAGGTCCAGCACCTGCAGGACGGTGTTGATGATGCGTCCGGGCAGCTGGATGATCTTGGCGATCGGGTTCAGCGGCTGCGGTGGCGTCGGCGTTGTCAGGGTGCCGACGGTGTTGGTGGTGGCGGACAGGGCCGCCAGCCGCGTGGTCGGTGCGGGCGTCTTGGCCGGCGCGGGGGTATTGGTGGCAGCGGCCGGCGGCGTGGCCACGGTGGCCGCGGTGGCGTCGACCGCGGCGTCCTTGGCGGGGGCGGTCGCGGTGGCCGGCTTGAGCTTCGGTGCCTTCTTGCCGTCGCCGGCGGGCTTGATCGAGTCGGAGCCCTTTTGCGCGACAGGGGGTTTCGCCGGCTTGGTGGCGGGCTTGACGTCCGGCTTTGTGTCCGGCTTGGCCTCCGGCTCCGCGCCTGACTTGGCGGGGTCGGTGGCCGACGTATCAGTGGCGGTGTCTTGCTTGGTGTCGGACTTGTCAGCGTCCTTGCTGGTGTCCTTGCCGGTCTTCTTCCCGGGCTTCTTCGGGTCCTTCTTGTCCGTGTTCGCCGGCTTGGGCTTGGCGGGGCCGGGCTTCTGGGGTCCGGATTGGCTGGTCGGGCTGCCGTTCGAATCGTTGGCCCCGGTCTCGGCCCAGGCAACGTTTTGGCTGGTCGCGGCTGCGATACCCACGGCGGCGGCAAGCACCGCGAGGCGGTACCGATTGGATTTGCGCTGACTGAGCCCCGACTGTGTCCCCACAGGTGTCCCCTTTGACATCCCAGGTGCCCGCTGACGCGCGCACGAATCTGACGACACTATGACATCAGGTGATGTCAGTCACGATCAGGTTTGCCAAATGCCTGGATCACTGCACGATCAGCGGACCCGCGCTGCCGCCGCCTCCGGCATCGGTTCGTACCTGGCGAAAGAACGGGTGAACGACCCGGCGCCGTGGGACAACGACCGCAGTTCGATCGGGTACCGGGTCAGCTCGATCTCCGGAATCTCGGCATCGATGCCGGTGCAGGAATCGCCGGCGGTGTCGGTGCCCAGCACGCGGCCGCGCCGTCCCGAGAGGTCACTCATCACCGCGCCGACCATTTCGTCGGGCACCACGATGTGCACGCTGTCGATGGGTTCGAGCAGATTCACCGACGCGGCAGCGGCCGCCTCACGCAGCGCCAACCCGCCCGCGAGCTGGAAGGCGTAGTCCGACGAGTCGACGCTGTGCGCCTTGCCGTCCAGCAGCGTGACGCGGATGTCGACCATCTGGTAGCCGCAGATGCCCCGATCCATCTGGGCGCGAACGCCTTTCTCCACGCTCGGGATGAACTGGCGCGGCACCGCACCGCCGACCACCTTGTCGACGAACTCGAACCCGGCGCCTTCGGGCAGCGGCTCGACGGTGATGTCACAGACCGCGAACTGTCCGTGCCCACCGGACTGTTTGACGTGCCGGCCGTGCCCTTTCGCGTTGCCGCCGAACGTCTCTCGGAGCGGTACCCGCAGTTCCGTGGTGTCGACCGCGACTCCGAACCGCCGGGACAGCGCGTCGAGCACCACCGCCGAATGGGCTTCGCCCATGCACCACAACACGATCTGGTGGGTGTGCGGATTCTGCTCGATGCGCAGCGTCGGGTCCTCGGCGGACAGCCGGGCCAGCCCCACCGACAGCTTGTCCTCGTCGGTCTTGGCGTGCGGCACGATCGCCATCGGGAGCAGTGGCGCCGGCATGGTCCACGGCCGGCACACCAACGGGGAAGCCTTGTCCGACAAGGTGTCTCCGGTCTCGGCGCAGGTCAGTCGTGCGATGGCGCAGATGTCCCCGGCGATCACCTCGGGAGCCGGACGCTGCTTGCGGCCCAACGGAAACGACAGTGCCCCGACGCGCTCGTCCTCGTCGTGGTCCTCGTGCTCGGCGCACCCGGCGGCCGAATCGGCGAATGAATTGAAATGGCCCGACACGTGAACCGTCGTGTCGGGCCTGATGGTGCCGGAAAATACCCGGACCAAACTGACCTTGCCGACGTACGGATCCGACGTCGTCTTCACCACCTCTGCCAACAGGGGTGCGGCGGGATCGCAGGCGGGCGCGGGCTTTTCCACGCCGGCCGGCGTGAACACCTGCGGCGGCACATGCTCTGGGGGAGAGGGGAATCCGCGGGCGATGACATCGAGCAATTCAGCTGCCCCGGTCCCCGTCGTGCTGCACATCGGGATCACCGGGAAGAACGAACCGCGGGCCACCGCGCGCTCGAGGTCGGCAACCAGCACCGCGTTGTCGATCTGTTCGCCGCTCAGGTACCGCTCCATCAACGTTTCGTCCTCGGACTCCTCGATGATGCCCTCGATCAGGGTCGCGTCGTCCGCCAGCAGGGAGACGAGCCCGTCGCCGTCGGGCAGATACAGCGGAATCACCTTGTCCCCGAAAGATTCCTGCGCCGACTCCACGGCGCCGGCGAAGCTGGCGCGCGCGTGGTCGAGTTTGGTCACCACGACGGCGCGCGGCATCCCGACGTCGGTGCATTCCCGCCACAAAGACTTGGTGGCAGCGTCCACCACGTCGTTGGCCGCCATCACGAACAACGCACAGTCGGCAGCCCGCAGCCCGGCCCGCAACTCACCGACGAAATCGGCATAGCCGGGGGTGTCCAACAGATTGACCTTCACCGGCCCGTGCTGCAGTGAGGCCAGCGCCAACCCGACCGACCGCTGCTGCTCGAGTTCGGCAGGCTCGTGGTCGCAGACCGTGGTGCCGTCGAGCACCGTCCCCGCCCGCGTCAGCACGCCCGCATGCAGCAGCAGTGCCTCGACCAGAGTGGTCTTGCCGGAGCCAGATGGCCCCACCAGAACCACATTTCGGATCGAAGCCGGACTGTCCGCGCTGGGCGCGGCGCCGGATGAGTTATTCGACTTGTCCGCCATGGCGTGCCCCTATCGACGACTCACGTCCACCATGCTCCTGTCGCGACCGTCGGCACAAGACTCAAGCGCAAGACTCAGGCGTGCCAGGAACTCCATCTGGTGATCGCGACCCGGATCACCGGGCCGTCCAGCGCCACCCGGTCGTACTGGTGGTACTTGGCCCGCAGCAGCGAGTAGCCGATCGCCATCTCGTCGCCGCTCGGGTGCACCGTGGCGTTGCCGTCGGCGCGGGCCCACCAGAGCTGGGACCAGTCGTCGTCATATTCCTCGGCGAGCAGGCTCACGCGCGGGTTGGCCGCGATGTTGTCCAGCCGCCGCAGATGCTGCGTCGACTTCCGCTTGGCGTCCACCGCCGTATAGAGCAGGTCCCCACTGACCGCGAAGACGACCGGGACCACATGTGGCTGGCCTTCGGCGGAAACCGTGGCCAGCACCGCGACAGGCGCGGCGGCGAACTCGGCGGCGGCGTCGGACATCAGCGATGCCGCGGGTTCGGGGCGACGCTCATGGGCATCCGGGTCACGTTGATCTCGGGTGGGCGGGTAGGTGTGGCCGGCTCGGCCGGCGGGTGATAGACCGGCGGCGCCGCGGCGGGCGGCGCTTSGGKSGGGGGKGGGGGCGGCGGCGGCACCGGGCTGGGCGTCGAGCTGACGGTCGTCGTTGTCGTCGTCGTGGTGGTTGTCGTCGCCGGTTCCACCGGTGCCGGCTGGTCAGAATCGGAATCCTTGCGGGTGGCCAGGACCACCAGCGAGACGACGAGCGCGACGACCGCCACCGCCACCACGATCAGCAGCGTCCGGGCATCTTTCGTGCGATACCAGGGTGGCGGCGGTTCGCGGAACCGCCAGGTATTGGTGTTGAACGCGTCGAACGTGTCGCCGGTCGGCTCCGGTTCGGGGATGACGAACGAGCCGGTCGTCGGGCCGGCAAACGGTCCGGTGCCGTGCGGGCCAGGGTCGACGGCGCGGAACGGATCGGTGTCCGGGTCGCCGCCGGTCGCCTTAGCGGGTGATTCCAGCACGCCACCCGGCGATGGATCGCGCTCTGGGTCGTCGCTGTCAGCCACCTTCCAGATGCTAGGGGTGGCTCGCGCCAATTGCTCGGTATCGGCGCGCGTGTCCCAAGCTTTAGACGTCCTGGACCGGTTCGATGCCCAAATCGCGGTAGCTGACCAGTGCGGCAAACGGCACGCCACGCTTGGCGAAACGCTCGGTGGCGATGTCGCCGCGGTCGACCATCGGGATGACACCGGTGACGACGGCGCCGACGGAGGTGACGCGCTCGTAGGCGATTTCGGTCGAGCCGCCGGTGCTGATCACGTCGTCGACGAGCAGCACCCGGGTGCCGGGCTCGATGCGGGTGCCCTCGATCCACTGCTCGCGGCCGCGGGCCTTCTGTTCCTTGCGGACCGAGAACCAGGCCTTGCCGGTGACCATCGCGACGCCGTGCGCCAACGGGTCGGCGCCCATGGTCAGGCCGCCGACCGCGTCGAACTCGATGCCGCGCAGTGCGGCGAGTTCAGCCACGGCCTTGCTGACGACCGTCAGGCTGACGCCGTTGTCGATGGCGAACTTGCCGTCGATGTAGTCGTGGCTGAGCTGCCCGCTGGCCAGCCGGAACGGCTCCTCGCGGCGCTCGTAGCCGCGGGTGCGGATCAGGTCGAATGCGGCTTCCCAGCTCTGCGGGCGATCAGACATGATGCGAATCCTAAACCTGGCGGGACAGTCGAGCCAATTCGACTGTCGCTGAACGTAATTCGTCGATGGACTGCAGCGGCTGTGCGTATCCGATGCGGGTGTAGGCCATGCCGCGAGCGGTGTCGACCCGCAGATCCAGGCCGTACCGGTCGGCGCCGGTGCAGGTCGCGGACTCGGTGTCGGGGTATCCGCCCAGCACCCGGGCCATCGCCGCGAGCGAGTCGGCATGGTCGGCGTTCAGGTGCGCGACGGCCCCGGCGGCCGACGGTGTCACCGGATCCGGCTGGGCCGCAGCGTAATCCGCGCCCGTGGTCGAATCCATGCGACCGTAGCCGCCGACCCACCGGACGCGGTCGACATGCAGCACCCACAGCGCGAAGTCGCTGTAGTCGATGTAGTACTTCGCGGCCGGCACCGCAGTCACGTGGGCGTCCCGGGCGGCGTCACGCTCGGCGCCTTCTGGCCGCGCCACCCGTCCGGCCAGTGTGACGCGACCACCGGCCAGGGGGTCCTTGTCGGTGCTGGCCGCGATGATCGAGATGCTGGCCCGCTGGTCGCCGGCGAGGTTGCGGCCGTGCTCGGCCAGATTCGACACGCACAGCACCGGTGCGCCGTCGAGCAGCCCATAGGTCACCATCGACGCCCACGGGTCGCCGTCCGCGGTCAGGGTCGCGAGGGTTCCGGTGTTGGTCGAGGCCGCGATGGTGCGGGCCTCCTCTGCGGCCGACGGCCGGGTCGGATTGACGATTTCAGCCAACGGCGGCGGGATCGTCGGGGCATCACCTGGGTCACCATGATCGCGTGTCGCCACGTTTGCACCCTACTGCGACGCGGGTACGTTGGTTGTCGATGGACGCCTCCAACGGTGGCGTGGAACATCCAAGCGCCGCGGACTTCGGACATGCGCGGGTCCTCCCCGAGGACCGCACCTGGTTCAAGCGCGCGGTTTTCTATGAGGTGTTGGTCCGCGCCTTCTACGACTCAGACGCTGACGGCTCCGGCGACCTCCGGGGCCTGACAGAACGACTCGACTACTTGAAATGGCTTGGTGTCGACTGTATTTGGTTGCCGCCTTTCTACGATTCGCCGCTGCGCGACGGCGGTTACGACATCCGCGACTTCTACAAGGTGCTGCCCGAATTCGGGACCGTCGAGGACTTCGTCGCCCTGCTCGACGCGGCGCACCGGCGCGGCATCCGGGTCATCACCGACCTGGTGATGAACCACACCTCGGACACCCACGCGTGGTTCCAGGAGTCCCGCCGCGACCCCACCGGGCCCTACGGCGACTACTACGTCTGGAGCGACACCAGCGAGAAGTACACCGACGCGCGCGTCATCTTCGTCGACACCGAGGAATCCAACTGGACCTTCGACGCGGTGCGCAAGCAGTTCTACTGGCACCGCTTCTTCTCCCACCAGCCCGACCTGAACTACGACAACCCCGCTGTGCAGGAAGCGATGATCGACGTGCTGCGCTTCTGGCTGGGCCTGGGCATCGACGGCTTCCGGTTGGACGCGGTGCCGTACCTGTTCGAGCGCGAGGGCACCAACTGCGAGAACCTGCCCGAGACCCATGCCTTCCTCAAGCGCTGCCGCAAGGTGATCGACGACGAGTTCCCGGGACGGGTGCTGCTGGCGGAGGCCAATCAGTGGCCGGCGGACGTCGTCGCATATTTCGGCGATCCGGAGACGGGCGGCGACGAATGCCACATGGCCTTCCATTTCCCGTTGATGCCAAGGATTTTCATGGCGGTTCGCCGGGAGTCCCGCTTCCCGATCTCGGAGATTCTGGCCCAGACCCCACCCATACCCGACCTCGCTCAATGGGGCATCTTCCTGCGCAACCACGACGAGCTGACCCTGGAGATGGTCACCGACGAAGAGCGCGACTACATGTACGCCGAGTACGCCAAGGATCCGCGAATGAAGGCCAATGTCGGCATCCGCCGGCGCCTGGCGCCGCTGCTGGAGAACGACCGCAACCAGACCGAACTGTTCACCGCGATGCTGCTGTCACTGCCCGGCTCGCCGGTGCTGTACTACGGCGACGAGATCGGGATGGGCGACATCATCTGGCTGGGTGACCGGGACGGCGTGCGGACCCCGATGCAGTGGACGGCCGACCGCAATGCCGGGTTCTCCACCGCCAACCCCGGGCGGCTGTACGTGCCGCCGAGTCAGGACCCCGTGTACGGCTATCAGGCGGTGAATGTCGAAGCTCAGCGCGACAGCACGAATTCCCTGCTCAACTGGACGCGCACCATGCTCGCGGTGCGGCGGCGACACGATGCGTTCGCCGTCGGCTCCTTCCGCGAACTCGGCGGGCCCAACCCGTCGGCGCTGACGTACGTGCGTGAACTCGACGGTGACATCGTCTTGTGCGTCAACAATCTGTCCCGTTTTCCCCAGCCGATCGAACTGAACCTGCAGCATTGGAACGGTTACACCCCGGTTGAACTGACGGGCCGGGTTGAGTTCCCCCGCATCGGGGAACTGCCGTATCTGTTGACACTGCCCGGGCATGGTTTCTACTGGTTCTCGTTGCGCGCGCCCGTCGGTGAGGAGGCGTGATGGATCCGCAATTGATCGAATACCTGACCCAGCAGCGCTGGTATGCCGGCCGCAACCGCGAGCTGACCGGCGCCGAACCGGCGTTGGTGGTGGCGCTGGGCGACGACGTCGACCTCGTGCTGCTGGACGTCAGCTACGGCGACGGCCCCGGCGAGCGGTACCAGTTGGTGCTGCGCCGGCTGATGGACGGCGATACCGCGTTCGATGCCATGGGTGACCCCGAGGTCGCGAACCTGCTGTTGGGCCTGATCGCGGAGTCTGCGACGGTCGGTCCCGTTGCTTTCGCGGCGGAGCCGGGAGCGGAGCTGCCGGTGGGGGCACCGTCGCGGGTGGTCAGCGCCGAGCAGAGCAACACCAGCGTGGTGTTCGACGAGGTCGCGATCCTCAAACTGTTCCGCCGCGTCACGCCCGGCGTGAATCCCGACATCGAGCTGACCCGGGTGCTGAGCCGGGCCGGCAGTCCGCACGTGGCGCCGCTGCTGGGGACGATGTCGCTGGAGGGCGGCCCGGAGACGGCATTGGGCATGGTGGCCCGATTCGCCGACAACGCCGCCGAGGGTTGGGACATGGCCGTCGCCAGCACTCGGGATCTGTACGCCGAAGGGGACCTGTACGCCGACGAGGTAGGTGGCGACTTCGCGGGGGAGTCGGAGCGGCTGGGGCAGGCCGTCGCAGCGGTGCACGCCACGCTGGCCGCGGAGCTGGGCACCGCCACCGCGCTGTTCCCCGTGGCGACGATGCTGGAGCGGCTGGCAGAGGTGACGGCGTCGGTGCCGCAGGTCCGCGAGTTCGCCGCGGCCATCGAGGCGCGCTACCGCGCGCTCGAGGGGCAGCCGATCACGGTGCAGCGGATTCACGGCGACCTGCATCTGGGCCAGGTGCTGCGCACCCCCGAGACCTGGCTGCTGATCGATTTCGAAGGCGAGCCCGGACAGTCGCTGGAACAGCGCCGGGCACCGGACTCGCCGCTGCGCGACGTCGCGGGCGTCCTGCGGTCCTATCAGTACGCGGCGTTCCAGCGGCTGACCGAAGGCGGCGGTAACGACCAGCGGCGCAAGCAGCTCGCCGCGCGCGCCCGCGAGTGGGCCGACCGTAACCGGACGGCGTTCTGCGCGGGCTACGCCGAGGGCGGCGGAACGGATGCCGACGCTGACCTACTGACCGCCTACGAACTCGACAAGGCGGTGTACGAAGCCGGGTACGAGGCCCGGCACCGGCCGCATTGGCTGGACCTGCCGTTGGGCGCGATCGCGAACATCGTCAGCGGTTAGGTCATGGCCTTCACGGCCGCCTGAGCCGGCTTCGGGGTCCAGTCGGAGCGGTAGACGCCGATGGATTCCTCGGGGTTCGAGCTGCCGGTGTTGCGGTCGCGCGTGGTGTAGATGTACGCCGGGCCGGCGTAGGGCAGGGTGCGCCACTTGGCCAGGAAGTCGCGGATGTAGTCGGCCTGGGTGGCCTCGTCGACGGCGGAGTTGGGCTCGCCGTACTCGGTGGCCCAGATCTTCTTGCCGCCGTCACCGTTGGCGGCCATGGCCTGGTGGATGCCGTCGGTCTGGCTCAGCGGCGAGTTGGGCACGCCGGCGCCCGCCGAGAACTTGAGGTTGTAGTGATACGGGTGGAAGGACAGCGCGTCGAACGAACCGGCCGCCCCGGCGCCGTACATGCGCTGGATGAAGGTCACCGGGTCCAAGGTCAGCGAGCCGAAGGACACCACGGCGCCGACCACACCGCCGATGACGACCGCGCCGCGATCGGCGGCCTTGATCTTCGGGTACGACGCCTTGAGCATGTCGGCGTAGACGGCGGGCTCGGGGCCCTGTGGACCGGACGTCCAGGACATCACGGCGTTGGGCTCGTTCCAGATTTCGTAGGCGTCCACGCGGCCCCGGTAGTGGGCGGCCACCGCGCCGGCGAAATCGCCGTACACCGCGGCGGAGGCCGGCGGGCTGCTGATCGGGAGGGCACCGGCCGCCACCGCCCAAGCGGGCGTGGCGACGATCGCGCCGACTACCGACATGTGGTGGGCGTTGGCCGCACCGACGACGGTGTCGACCTGACCCCAGTTGAAGCTGCCCTGGGTGCCCTCGATGCCGGCCCACGGAATGATGATGCGGACGGTGCGCACGCCGGTCGCCGACATCAGGTCGAAGGTGTGGTTGATGTCCTCGGCATTCATGCCGTAGACGTCGGAATCGGCGAAGCCGACGCTGCTGGCCGATTGGCTGATGCCCGTCGGGATGAACGGAATGGTGGCCGGGGAGCCGGCCAGGGTTTCGGTCGCGGCGGCGGAGACCGCCGCGACGGTGAAGACGGCTGCAGCGATCTTGAGGGCGTTGCGCAACGTTCGCTCCAATCTGTGGCCATTCTTGGCCGATTGGCTCGAACCTAACAGGATTCAGGCCGACGCCGGCACGACTGATCGATACAGCTTGGGGTCGACGATCATGTCGACGCGGCCGAACCGGGTACGGGTCAGGGCCAGCACCTGATCGAACTGGCGCCGATCGTGGGTGTCGGCGGCCAACGCGTAGACGCGATCGGCGGGGTAGCCGTGGGTGATGCGGACGAGTGCGCCGGGCTGCCGGGCGGTGACCACCACTCGGTGTCCGTCCGCCAGCAGGCTGTGGGCGGTGGCCAGTCCCGCGTCGGTGCCGGCGTCCAGGACGACCGCGACGATGTCGTGCTTCATGACAACGAGTCAACCCGCGCCGCCTAGGCGTCAGATGAGAACCGACTAGGTGCTCGAACAGCGTTCGACGAGTGGCCCGATGATCGCCTCGAGGTAGCGCTCGCGCCCACCGCAAGCGGAGTCGACATATCCGGCGTCCGGTACGAGAACCAGTGACATGACCACGCGTATCACGACATCGGCGACGAAATCGGCGTGGCCCGGCGACAGCGGGTCGTCGAGATGTTGATCCTGCAGCAAGTGTGAGAGGAAAACCCGCCCCAGCGTCTGGCCGGGGCGGTCGCCGTCGCGCCACAGCTGGATGACCGCCTCGGGCTCCACTTGGACGAAGCGAAGCACCGCAGGCATTTTCGTCGAGTGGACGACCAGGCTGGCGCCCACGGCTGTCGCGCATTCCAGCGCCGTGGCTGCTGCTTGGGCCTTTTGCGCCACGTCACGCAGCACCGTGGCGACGCCGCGCCGATTGGCGGCGTGCAGCAGATTCTGTTTGCTCCCGAAGCGCCGGAACACCGTTTTGCGCGACATCTGCGCGCGCTTGGCGACCAGATCGATGGTCAGCGCTTGTTCTCCGTGTGTGCCCAGCACGTACATCGTGGCGTCGAGGATCTTGACGTCCGACGCGGTCAATTCGGGCTCGGTGGCATCGGTGTCACCCAACAGAGCCAGGGCGATCAGCGCCTCCGGTCCGTCAGATGGCTCGTCAGCGGGCATGCGACCGATGATGTCACGGCGCTTTCCGCCGGCACTCGAACGCGCTCGAGTTGGGTATTGACTAATGTCCCTCATTGAGTGACTCTAGGGACATGTTTATGGTGACAACAGATGTAGTCAAACTGGCCGGCGCTTTGTCGCCGGGTGAGGGTGGGGTGCCGGTCGCGCCGGTGCTGCACGCCAATCAGGCGATGGCGTGGCTGATTCACGTCGCGGCGTACGGCGGCTTCGCCGCCGCGTTGGGGTGGGCATTGTGGCGCTTGGCGCGGCGACGCGAGGTCCTACCGTTGGTGCTGGTGATCGCCGGCACGATCGCGGCGAACATCGAACCGCTCGGCGATTTCGTCGGCGCCATCGTTTATGCCAACGACATCCCGTGGTTCGGCTACACGGTGATGGGCCATCGCATGCCGGCATTCATCTTGGTCGGTGCTTCGACCTACGTGGCGTTCGGCGGCTACCTGGCGTATCGGTACCTACAGAACGGCAGGTCCCTGCGGGACATCTTCGTGCTGTCCGCGGTGTATGTCGGGATTCCGGAGATCGTGCTGGAAATGGCCTGGCACCACTTCGGCATCATCGCCTATTACGGCGACAATCCGACGCGGGTGCTCGGCATTCCGTTGTACTCGATCGTGCAGAACACGACGCTCTTGCCGGTGTACGGCGTGGTGATCTACTTCGCCGCGAAATACCTTACGGGCGCGCGGATTTGGTGGCTGGTGCTCTTCATTCCGGCGACCACCATCGGGTACATCGTCGGGGTGAGCTGGCCTGCCTACCAGGCCGTGCAGTCGTCCGCGCCGGCACCGGTCGTGTGGGCGGCTGCCGTGATGGTGATCGCCACCTCGATCAGTGCCACCTATGCGCTGCTGCAGATACCGGAACTGCGACAACTCCGCGATGAACACGCGCGTGGCCGCCACGGCGTCTTGTCGGTCAGCGGGGTCTGAGGCATGTCAGTTATGTTGCCGCAGGAGACATCTGGACTCAGCGCTCCGCCACCCGGGCCGACCGGCGTCGGAAGATACGCCACTTTCGCGCAGCTGCTGCGCGACCCGTGGTTCTACCCGCTGGAGCTGACGAAGAAATTCGGCGACGTCGTCACCGTTCCCGCACCGTTCGCCAAGGTCGTGTACATCAGCCATCCGGACCACATCGATCACATTCTGGTCAAACATGCTGATAGGTACCGACGTTCGGACATGGTGGCAGCGCAGATGGTGCCGCCGGAATTGGGGCACAACTTCTTCGCCTTCGCGGACGACGCCGAATGGCAGCGCGGGCGGTCGTTGTATCGACCCAGTTTCACCCACAAGAACCTGGGTGCGCTCGGGGATCTGTTCACCCAATCGATCAGCGAGCAAGTCGGTGGCTGGGCCGATGCGGCCGGCCACGACGGCGTCGTCGACATCGAAGAAAAGACCCGTGAACTCGCGTTGGCGGCACTGTTCAATGCGATGTTCGACGAGTACCTATCGCCGCGACTACTGGGGTTGTCCAGCAGCATTGCGATACCGGTCATGCTCGCCACGACCGTGCGCGTGGCGATGTCGTCATTGCCGGGTTGGGTGCCAAGGCCGTTCCAGCGCAAGGCCGCGGCCCTGCTCAACGCCGGATTGGCTGCCGCCGACCACGTGATCGAGACCCGCCGGCGGCACCCCACGGGACGCGGGGACATCCTCAGTCTGCTGGTGAACGCCACCTACGACGACGGCACACCGTTGGAGAACGAGAAGATCGCCACGGAGATGATGGGCATGGTCGTCGGCGGCCACGAGACGACGGCGGCAGCGCTGGCGTGGACGTTCGCGCTGCTGGCCCAGCATCCCGACATCGAGGAGCGGGTGGTCGCCGAGGTCGATGCGCTGGGGTCCGGCCGCGTGACATTCGATGACATGAGCAAGCTGCCGTTCGTGCGGGCCTGTTTCGACGAAGCGCAACGCATGCAGGGCGGTCTGGTGATCAATCCCAAGACCGCGGTGGTCGACGATGAGATCGGCGGTTGCCACATCGCAAGCGGGACAACGGTTCTGTACTCGTCATTGGCGATGCAACACGACCCCAGGTTCTGGTCGGAACCGCACCGATTCAACCCGGACCGGTTCAAGGACACCGCCAACAACGACGTGCGCGCCTTGGTCCCGTTCGGCCGCGGGCAGCGCATGTGCCTGGGCAAGAACATGGCCTACATCGAAGGGGTGCTGACCATCGCGACCGCCTATCGGCGGTATCGGTTGACTCTCGAGCCGGGATACCGGATACGGCGCCAGTACCGGATGTCGATGGGGCTCAAGGGCGGACTGCCGATGACCGTCGTGCCGCGATGATGCCTCAACGGGTGTGTCACCGGACCAGGCGGCGCAGTAGCGCCGATGCCGCGGCGATGCCGAGCACTGCGGCGACGGCCAGGACCGTGACGTCCAGCAGGGTGTTGCCCGGGGTGCCCAGTAGTAGTGAGCGCAGGGCGTTCACCTCATAGGACAGCGGGTTCACCGTGGACAACGCGTGCAGCCAGCCCGGCATGATGTCCACCGGATACAGCGCGTTGGAGGCGAAGAACAGCGGCATGGTGATGGCCTGGCCGATGCCCATCAGGCGGTCACGGTTACGGACCAGTCCCGCCAAAGTCATTGACAGGCAAGAGAAGAACGCCGACCCGAGCATCACCACCGCCATGGCGGCCAGGATGCGCAGCGGGTTGAACGTCAGATGGATGCCCATCAGCAGGGCGATCAGCAGGACTCCGATCACCTGGGCTATCGATCGGACTCCCGCGGCGAAGGCCTTTCCGGTGATCAATGCCGACGCCGGTGACGGAGTCACCATCAGTTTGGCCAAGATGCCGGCGTCCCGGTCCCAGACGATCTGGATGCCGTAGAAGATCGAGATGAACAGCGCCGATTGCGCGATGATGCCGGGCGCCAGGAAGGCCAGATATGGCACATTGCCGGTGTTGATGACGTGCAGCCGTGAGAACGTTTGGCCGAAGATGAGCAGCCACAGCGCGGGCTGCACCATCCGGGTGACCAATTCGGTGCGGTCGTACCGCAGCTTCTGCAACTCGACGAGAGCAAACGCACCCATACGCCGGGCCAGGCCACCGATGCGCCGGGCGCCGCGGGGCGCGAGGACCAGTTCGACGTCAACTGACACGGCGGGCCGCCCTCCTTCCGGCGCGGACTTCCTGCATGGACTGGCGGTCAGCATCGCCAGCGGCCTCGCCCGATAAATCGGATCCGGCGTGGTGTCGGAAGACGTCCTCGAGACTGGCCGACGGGCCGAGTTGTGCTTTCAGATCCGTGGGGGAACCGGCGGCCTGCAACGTGCCGCGGTGCATGAGGGCCACCCGGTCGCACAAAGCGTCGGCCTCCTCCATGTAGTGAGTGGTGAGCAGGACCGTCATCCCGAATTCCTCCTGCATGTTCGCCACCTGGGTCCAAACGCTGTCGCGGGCAATGGGATCCAGGCCGACCGTCGGCTCATCGAGGATCAACAGCGAGGGCCGGTTCACCAGGGCCTGTGCCAACTCGAGTCGGCGGACCATGCCGCCGGAGAATGTCTTGGCGGGGCGATCGGCGACCTCAAGCAGCTGCATGGCGCGGAGCGCGTCGTCGACCCTGGCTCGGCGCTCCCGCCGCGGCACGTCGTAGAGACGGGCGAACAGGTCGACATTCTGGCGCCCGGTGAGGGCCGACTCGATCGAAAGCTGTTGCGGCACATAACCGAGGTTCTGGCGAATGTCCATGGTGCGGCGTCTCGTATCGAGTCCGAAGATGCGCACCTGCCCGTCCTCCACCGGCGTCAGCGTGGTGAGTAGCCGCACCAGCGTGGTCTTGCCGGCCCCGTTGGGACCCAGTAACCCCATGGTTTCACCCACGGCGACGGTCAGACTCAGGTCGTCGATCGCGGTGAAGTCGCCGTAGTGGTGGGTGACGTGGTCGCATTCGATGGCGGGAGTGCTCATGGCTGACTCTCCTGAAGCATGCGGGTCATCTCGGCCAAAACGTTCAATCCTTTTGTCAGATCGTCGATCTGCTCGTCGTCGAGTTGGTTCAGCACAGCGCCGAGTGCCGACCGGCGGGCGGCACGGGTCTGGTCGGCGAGTTGTTGGGCGGGTTCGGTCAGCTGGAGCCGGCCGATCCGGCGGTCGCCGGGGTCGGTGCTGCGGACCAGGAGGTTGTCGGCGGTCAGCTTCGAAACCAGCGTCGACGCGGTGTTGGCGGCCAGACCCAGTTCCTCTGCAGCCTCGCGTACCGAGATGCCGGGTTGGCGGCCGACGAGCCGGAGCAGCTCGGCCTGTGACTGGGTGACGCCCGCGAAGCTCCCTCCGGCGGTCCGGCGCAGTTGCCTGCGGAACCGGCCGACAGTGTGGAACAGGTCGGTGGTGAGGTCAACGCGGGCGGGCACATGTCCACAATACCTCTGTTACAGAGGTATTGCAGCGGCGTGGTTTACTCGGGCGGTGTTCCCCGGATACCGCACGTTGCTGACGGAGTTCGACGGCGGTGTGGTGACGGTGACGCTGAACCGGCCGGAGCGGCGCAACGCTTTTGGCGACGGGATGCGCGACGAACTCGCCGACGCCTATACCCGCTGCAACGAGGCCGACGACGTCCGCGTCATCGTGCTGACCGGGGCACCGCCGGCGTTCTGCGCCGGTGCCGACCTGGCCGCGGGAGACCAGACCTTCGCCGAGCCCGGCCCGGATTTCAGTGCGGCCGGCATCCCGGTCCCGGCGTGGTCGTTGAGCAAGCCGGTCATCGCGGCGGTCAACGGGCACGCGATCGGGTTGGGGCTGACCCTGGCACTGCAGTGCGATATCCGGATTTTCGCCGCTGACGCGCGGTACGGCGTCGTGCAGGTGCGCCGCGGCGTGGTCGGGGACGCCTACTCGCACTGGGCGCTGCCCCGTCTGGTCGGCATCGCGCGGGCCGCCGAAATCCTTTTGACCGGAGCAACTTTCGATGGTCACCGCGCGGCGGAGCTGGGCATCGCCAGCCGGGTGCTGCCCGCCGATGAGGTGCTGCCGGCCGCGCTGGCGGTGGCCCGTGACATCGCGGACAACACCGCGCCGATGTCGGTGGCGGCCAGCAAGCGGCTGCTCTGGGATTCCTTCGAGCTGTCGCGGGACGAGGTGGGGGAGCGGGAGACCGAGATTCACCGCGCCGTGATGGCACACGACGACGCTAAGGAAGGCGTGCGGGCGATGCAGGCGGGGCGACTGCCGCGGTGGTCGGGCCGGCCGGTGGATCCGACGGACTAGACCACCGTCACGCCGGAATCTTTCAGGGCGGCAACGGCATTCGCGGTGCCGTCGGCAGAGACGCCGGCGGTGTAGTCGAGCAGCACCCGGGTGCGGAAACCGGCCTTGGCGGCGTCGGCAGCCGTCGCCTTGACGCAGTAGTCGGTGGCGATACCGACCACGTCGACCTCGTCGACACCGCGGGCGCGCAGCCAGTCCGCCAGCGGGGTGCCGGCGCCATCGGCCCCTTCGAACCCGCTGTATGCCGCGGAGTACCGGCCTTTGCGGAAGACGGCCTCGACCGCGGTCACATCCAGATCGGGGTGGAACTGTTCGCCCGCGGTTCCGGCGACGCAGTGCGGCGGCCACGACGTCAGGTAGTCGGGTTCGTCGGAGAAATGCGCACCGGGGTCGATGTGATGGTCGGCCGTGGCCACGACGTGGTGATACTCGCTGGCGGCCAGCAGACCGGTGATCGCGCGGGCCACGGCGCTGCCGCCGGACACCGCGAGAGAACCGCCCTCGCAGAAGTCGTTCTGCACGTCGACGACGATCAACGCCCGCATGTGTCCACGGTAGACCGGTTGCTGCGCCACGTCCGGTGCCGTAGCGTCCGGACACGTGTCTGAACAGGCGCTTGAGCCCACCCGGCGCCGTTTGACGGCCAAGCAGGCCGATACGGTCGACCGGCTGAGCCGTGCCGCCCTCGATCTGCTGCGCCGTGAGGGCTTTTCGGGTCTGACGGTCCGTCGGGTCGCGGCCGATGCCGGGGTCGGCGCGGCGACGGCCTACACCTACTTCTCATCGAAAGAACATCTGGTCGCCGAGGTGTTCTGGCGTCGGTTGGCGGCATCGCCGGCCGCGGCGCACGACTCCGATGATCCCGCCACCCGGGTGACCGAGGTGCTGCGGCACATCGCGCTACTGGTGATCGACGAGCCGGAGTTCGCGGGTGCCGTGACCAACGCGCTGCTCGGGCGCGACCCGGACGTCGAGGTGCTGCGCCAGCGCATCGCCGGGGATATTCGCTCCCGGCTCGCCGCGGCACTCGGCCCGGACGTGGACGAGGACGTCATCGAGTCGCTGGAGATGCTCTATTCGGGCGCGCTGGTCCGCGCCGGGATGGGGTTCACGTCGTACGACGAGATCGCCGAGCGGCTGGAGAAGTCAGCCCGGCTGATGCTGCGCTGACGACCTGGCACCCAGGATCGCGAGCGCCGCGGTGAGCGCGGGCTCGGTGAGATCCGCGACGTCGCGGCCGTCCTCGACGAGCAGTGCGGTGAGTTCGCGGAAACCCCCGAGCAGGATCAGGGCCACTGGACGGCTGATCGGGGACAGGCCCGCGCGCTGAAATCCCGCGCCGCTGCTGAGGTCGACGACCATGTCGGTGAGTTGCTCCATGGCGTGCCGGTTCAGCGGCAGCGCCACGTCGCCGAGGGCCGGCGCTTCGCGGATCCAGCTCAGGGTGATCGCGGGCCGGGAGGCGATGTGCGCGACGTACGCGTCGACTGCGTTGCGCACCTGCTGTGCCCAGTCGGCGTCGGGGTCGATGGCAGCGCGGATTCGCGCGATGAGGTCCTCGTTGTTGGAGCGCAGCAGCTCGACGAAGCACTCTTCCTTGCTGGCGAACTGGTCGTAGAACGTGCGCTTGGAGGTCTTGGCGTTGCGGACGATGTCGGCGACGGTCGTGTCCCGGTATCCGCGGGTGGCCAGCGAGGTGGCGAGCCCGTCGAGCAGCCGCCCGCGGAACGGCTGTGCACCCGATTGTGCCGCGTTGACCTCGCCGACTGCCATCTGTCTCCCAAAACCCTTGCCTACCTGTGGTACTAGCCGGTACCGTACCGGACAACCTCGTGGTACACCGTGGTACCGCGTAATCAGTGGCTTGGAGCGTGCCATGACAGAGACCGTCACCGCTGAACTCACCGAGTGTGCCCCGGCGATCCACTTGCCGCCGGCGACCGGAGTCCCCAAGCTTCTCCAGGGTGTGGCGTTCGCGACCAATCGGCGCAAGTTCGTCAACCGAGTGGTCCCGCGGGTCGGCCCGGTATTCACCTGTGATGTACCGGTTTTCGGTCGCGCCGTGATGGTGACCGACCCGCAACTGGCCAAGCAGCTGTTCGCGGCGAACTCCGCCGACGTCGGCAACATCCAGCCGAACCTGTCCCGAGTACTCGGCAGCGGATCGGTGTTCGCGCTCGACGGCTCCGAGCACCGGCTGCGCCGCAAGCTGCTGACCCCGCCATTCCACGGCAAGAGCATCAAGAACTACGAGCGCATCTTCGAAGAGGAGACGCTGCGCGCGGCGGCCTCCTGGCCCGAGGGGAAGTCATTCCCGACGCTCGAACCGATGATGCACATCACCCTCAACGCCATCCTGCGCGCGGTGTTCGGTGCTGACGGCCATCATCTCGACGAACTGCGGCGGATCATCCCGCCGTGGGTGACCCTGGGGTCGCGCCTCGCCGTGCTGCCCATGCCGCAGCGGACCTACGGCCGATTCTCACCGTGGGGCCGGCTGGCCGAGTACCGGCGCCAGTACGACGAGGTGGTCGGCAGACTGATCGACGCGGTAGCCGCCGATCCCGATCTCGAGAGCCGCGACGACGTGCTGGCGCTGCTGCTCCGCAGTACCTACGAGGACGGTACGGCGATGTCCCGCAGCGACATTGCCGACGAACTGCTGACGCTGCTCGCCGCCGGCCATGAGACCACCGCGGCCACCCTGGCGTGGGCCTTCGAACGGATCTCCCGGCACCCCGAGGTGCTGCGGCGGCTCGAAGACGAGGTGAAGACGGGCGAGACCGACGAGTACCGTCAGGCCGTGCTGCTGGAGGTGCAACGCATCCGCACCATCATCGATTTCGCCGGTCGGCACGTGTACGCCCCGGTGTTCCAGCTCGGCGAATGGGGCATCCCGCGCGGCTTCTCGATCATCGTCGCCATCGACCACATGCATGAGGACGCAAAGGAATTCGCCGACCCTGAGCGGTTCAGCCCGGAGCGTTTCGTCGGGCACCGGCCGCCGCCGGCGTTCCTGCCGTTCGGCGGCGGCACCAGGCGCTGCGTCGGAGCGGTGTTCGCGCAGGTCGAGATGGACGTCGTGCTGCGGACGGTGCTGCGACATTTCGCGATTCAGGTCAACAGCGCACCGGGGGAGAAGATCTTCTCGCGTGGCGTCGCCTATACGCCGAAAGACGGTGGTCGCGTGACCCTACGCCGCCGCGCCAACCCGCTGTAGGTTCATGCTGTGACCGAACGGATTTCGCAGTACCGCAACGACGGACTGACCTTCGACGTGGTCGATTCGGGCCCCATCGACGGCGACGTCGTGGTGTTGTTGCACGGCTTTCCGCAGACCGCAGAATCCTGGGCGGCGGTGTCGGAGCTGTTGCACGCCAACGGTTTCCGGACGCTTGCGCCCAACCAGCGCGGCTATTCGCCCGGTGCCCGGCCGAAGGGCCGGCGGCAGTACACGATCCCCAGACTGACCGGTGACGTCGCGGCACTGATCGACCTGGTCGGTGGACCGGTGCACGTGGTCGGGCACGACTGGGGCGCAGCCATCGCCTGGGCGCTGACCGCGACGAGACCGGAGTTGGTGCGCACCCTGACCGCGGTGTCGGTGCCCCACACGGGTGCCTTCCTGAAGGCGATGGCCGTCGGCACCCAGGCGCTGCACTCGTACTACATGCTGATCTTCCAACTGCCGTGGCTCGGCGAACGATTCGCGCAACTGGCCATGCCGCGCAGCGGAATGACCGATGCAGCGCTGGCCGTCACGCGCGCCGAGGTATTCGACAGCGGGGCGCTGACCACTGCACTCAACTGGTACCGCGCCATGCCGTTCGTGAACCCGAAATCGGCGTTCACCCCGGTAACCCGGCCGACCACCTACATCTGGAGCGACGGCGATATCGCCCTCGGGCGCAAGGGCGCCCTGCTGACCGAGCAGTTCGTCCACGCGCCGTACAAGTTCGAGATCGTGGCGGGCGCCAACCACTGGCTGCCCGATCAGCATCCCGAGCTGGTCGCCCGGCTGATCACCGAGCGCGCCGCCACCGTGTGATTCGTGCACGAAAATCCGCGGCAGGCGCGGAAAATCGTGCACAAATCACGCTCGCTTGGGCAGCTTCCAGCCCGGCCGCGGGAAGTGGCAGGTGTAACCGTTGGGGATGCGCTCCAGGTAGTCCTGGTGCTCGGGTTCGGCCTCCCAGAACGGGACTGCCGGCGTCACCTCGGTGACCACCTTGCCGGGCCACAGGCCGGAGGCGTCGACGTCGGCGATGGTGTCCTCGGCGACGCGCTTCTGCTCGTCGTCGGTGTAGAAGATCGCCGAGCGGTAGCTCGTACCGACGTCGTTGCCCTGCCGGTTCACGGTCGACGGGTCATGGATCTGGAAGAAGAACTCCAGCAGCGCCCGGAAGTCGGTCTGGCTGGGGTCGTAGACGATCTCGACGGCCTCGGCGTGGCCGGGGTGGTTGCGATAGGTCGGGTGATCGTTGGTTCCGCCGGTGTAGCCGACCCGCGTGGTCAGCACTCCCGGCTGCTTGCGGATCAGGTCCTGCATCCCCCAGAAGCAGCCGCCCGCCAGGATCGCGGTCGCAGTGTCGGTCATGTACGTCTCCTCGCTTTGACTCCAGAGAACCGAACTCCCGGCGACTGCGCAAGTGCTCGACAAACGCCACTAGAACGTGTTCTAGTTTTCCTGTGACGGGCAACACCTTCAGCCGCGAGGAACTCATCGCGGCATTCGACGTCTTCGAGCAGACCGTGGACCGCGCCGCCCAGACCCGCGACTGGGATCCGTGGACCGACCACTACACCGAGGACGTGCTGTACATCGAGCACGCCATGGGCACCATGCACGGGCGCGAGGAAGTGCGGCCCTGGATCTGGAACACCATGGAGAACTTCCCGGGCAGCTACATGACGTCGTTCCCGTCGCTGTGGAAGGTCTACGACGAGGCCACCGGCCGCGTCATCTGCGAGCTCGACAACCCCATGCGCGATCCCGGCGACGGCACCATCATCGGCGCCACCAACATCTCGATCATGACGTACGCAGGTGACGGCCTGTGGAGCAAGCAAGAAGACATCTACAACCCCATGAAGTTCCTCGAGACCACCATGGCGTGGTGCAAGAAAGCCGAAGCACTGGGCACGCTGCCTGAGGTGGCGCAGGAGTGGATGCACAAGTTCGGTGGCAGGGGACGCCGGTGACGGTCCTCGTCGTCGGGGCCAACGGCTACCTCGGTTCGCACGTGACCCGGCAGCTGGTGGCGGCCGGGGAGGACGTACGGGTCATGGTGCGGGCCGGCGCCAACACCATCGGCATCGACGACCTCGACGTGACCCGCTACGAGGGCGACATCTGGGACAACGACACCCTCCGGGCCGCGATGACCGGAGCCGACGTCGTCTACTACTGCGTGGTCGACACCCGCGGCTGGCTCCGGGACCCGTCACCGTTGTTCCGCACCAACGTCGAGGGCACCCGGAACGTACTGAACGTCGCGGTCGAACCTGAAATCGCCTCGTGCCTCAAGAAATTCGTCTTCACCAGCAGCTACGCCACGGTGGGACGCAAGCGCGGCCTCGTCTCCACCGAGGACGACATCGCCGACGAGCGCACGCTGCCGCCGTACGTGCGCTCGCGCGTGCAGGCCGAGAAACTGGTGCTGGAGTACGCCCGGGAACGCGGGCTGCCGGCCGTCGCGATGTGCGTGTCCACCACCTACGGCGGCACGGACTGGGGCCGCACGCCGCACGGCGCCATCATCGCCGGCGCCGCATTCGGGAAGCTGCCGTTCGTGATGAGCGGCATCGAGCTGGAAGCGGTCGACGTCAACGACGCCGCACGCGCGCTGATCCTGGCGGCCGACAAGGGCCGGCCCGGCGAGCGATACCTGATCTCCGACAAGTTGATCAGCAATGCCGAGGTGGCGCGGATCGCCGCAGCCGAGGCGGGGGTACCGGCGCCGGCCAAGTCGCTCTCGCTGCCGGTGACGTACGCCCTCGCCACCATGGGCACGATCAAAGGCCGGCTCAAGGGCAGCGACGAGCACATGTCGCTGGCGTCGCTGCGCCTGATGCGCGCCGAGGCGCCGGTCGACTGCACGAAGGCCAGGAACGAATTGGGTTGGGAGCCAAGGCCGGTGGAGGACGCGGTGCGGGACGCCGCGCGATTCTGGGTCGGCCTCCGAAAGGCCCGCCAAGCCCAGAAGTTCAAGGGCTGAACAACGCGCCGTGCGGCGTTAAGTCGTGGCGCAACGGTGTGGGTCACGGTTAGCGTCGAAGCCATGACGGACAGATTGCAGGTGGACCTGACCGGTGCGCCGCAGACCATGCTGGCCACGCTGTACGGCAAGGCGCTCGACGCCGACCTGCCGAAGTCGGTGCTGCACGACACCTACGCCAGGGATGTCGTTGCTCGTATCGACTACGACTGGTCGCAGACCACGATCACGGCGGCCAACTCGCCGGGGGTCACCCTACGGTCCGCATATTTCGACAAGACGGCCCGGCAGTTCCTCGCCGTGCATCCGGAAGCCGTTGTGCTGCACCTGGGTTGTGGGCTGGACAGCAGGTACTACCGGCTGGATCCGGGGCCTGGCGTCGACTGGTACGACATCGACTACCCGGAGGTCGCTGATCTGCGACGCAAGCTGTATCCGGCCCGTGAGCACTGCCACATCGTGTCCGCGTCGGTGACGGACCCGGCGTGGCTGGCCGATATCCCCACAGATCGCCCGGTGCTGATGCTCGCCGAGGGGCTCACGATGTACCTGAGTGAGGCCGACGGGCAGGCGCTGCTGCGCCGCATCGTGACGCATTTCCCAAGCGGCGAACTGCAATTCGACGCTTTCAGCCGGCTCGGCGTGAAACTCCAGTGGACCAACGGGGTGGTCCGCCGTTCCGGCGCGACGTTGAAGTGGGCCATGGACGGCCCGGGCGACGTGCTGTCAGCGGTGCCGGGGCTGCGGTTGCTGTCGTGGGTGTCGGCCTTCGACACCGACGGCTACGACCTGCTGCCGACGGGGCTGCGCGTGATGGCTGCGGTCATGCGCGCCGTGCCCGGGATGCGTTATATGTCGCAGTACCACCGGTATTCGTGGGGCTGACCGCTGAGCCTGACGGCTAGGCGACTTCGGCGCGGGCCTTCAGGCGCTCGAGCGTCAACCGGATGTTTTCCGCATTGGCCGCATCGCGGTCGGCGACACCGGTGAGCGTGCTGGCGAATATCTTCAACAGGCCGGGTCGGTTGTCCCAGGTGGATTCGACGACGCGGCAGCCGCTCGCCGTCTCGGCGATGTCGTAGCGCCAGTGTGCGATGGGCACGATCGAAGACTTCACGGCGAAGCCGAACGTCTTGCCTGGCTCGGCTTCGGTGACGGTGCAGCTGGTGGTCCACGTCTTCGAGCCGTTGCGGTTGTACCCCTTGAACACCGATCCGGGGGCAGCCGACGATCCCTTCTGCCACTCCATGGTGTGAGCCTCCTCGGCCAGCGCTGCCAGCGTGGGCAAATCGGTGAGCAACGCGTACACAGCTGACGGGCTGGCGGCGATCTCGATGGCAGCGGTGACGGTGGCAGGGCCCTGTGCGGTCATGGGGCGATCGTAGACAGACCGGCAAGGGTTCTGGCAAGCGGTAATTGTCGGCGGCGCAACAAGAATGCGCGATTCTGCCGGTAACCGATTGGGGGTATCCCGGCGATATACCGCTTGACGGCACCTTCCAACGAAGGAGTTGGGTTGATATGAGCAAAAAAACATTCGTGGTAGCGACTGCGCTCACCAGTGGGGTGAGCGCGGCGATTATGGGATTGGGAGTCAATATCGCGCAGGCGAAGCCTGGACCGCCCTGCCCGCCGATGCAGGTGTGCAACGGTCCCGGCAATGGGCATGGACCAGGTAGCGGCGGTCCGCCCGGAAACCCCGGCGGACCACCTGGAAACCCCGGCGGACCACCTGGAAACCCTGGCGGTCCGCCCGGAAACCCCGGCGGTCCTGGCGGTCCCGGTGGGCCGCCGCCCGGTAACCCGGGTAATCACGATGACTGGCACCCAGGTGATCAAGGGAACTGGCATCCGGGGGACCAGGGGAATTGGCATCCCCGCCCCGGCGATCCGGGTCCTGGCGACTGGCACTGGCGCCATGGCCCGCCACCATGGGGCCATGGTCCGGGGCCGTGGGGCTGGGGACCGCCGCCGAGACCGCAGATCATCTGGGTGGCGCCGCCGCCGTGGGCACCGCCGCCTCCGCCGTTCGATTACTGGGGCTACACCGTGTACCCGGTGTGGGACCCAGGATTCCTGGCGTGGGGTTTCTGGTTCTTCGGCATCTGGATTGCGTTGTAATCCGTCAGTAGTTGCCGTCTGATGACTGGGCCTGTCACTCGTGACAGGCCCAGCGTCATGTCGGGAATCGGCGCTGCCGAGAAAGGTGTTGCAATGAGCATGACCGAGCGCCCCGTGCTGCAGCCCAGTGCGGCTCACCCCATCACGATCACGCCGACCGGCGGGCGCGTCACCGTCACGGTCGACGGACGTGTGGTTGCCGACACGACTGACGCGATCACCTTGCAAGAGTCGAATTATCCAGCGGTGCAATATCTTCCGTTGGCGGATGTCGACCAATCGGTGCTCACCCGGAGCACCACCACCAGCTACTGCCCATACAAGGGTGACGCCGGCTACTACCACGTTGGCGACGTCGAGGACGCCATCTGGACCTACGAACAGCCGTACCCGGCGGTGGCGGAGATCGCCGGCCGGGTGGCGTTCTATCCGCAGAAGGCCGACATCGTGGTGCGCCCCGCCTAACCTGAACCCGTGCCCACCGCCAGCCTGGTCCTGGACGGCCCGGCCGGCCTGGGCCTGACGTTGTCGCCGCTGCGCCGCGGCGGGTCCGACCCGACCTTCCGGACCGTCGACGGCGTCATCTGGCGCACCAGCCTGATGCGCACCGGCGGGGTGACAGCACGGCTCAGCTCTCCGCGGCTCGATACCGTCGACTGCGAGGTCTGGGGCGACGGCGCCGCGGAGTTCCTCGACCGGTTGCCGGGGCTGATCGGCGCCGACGACGACCCGACGGGATTCGCGCCGACCGAACCGACCATCGCCGAAGCCTGGCGCCGAGCTCCGCACCTGCGGTTGGGCCGGACCGGCCGGGTACTGGAGGCGCTGGTGCCCGCGATCCTCGAACAGCGGGTGCACGGCATCGATGCGTGGAGCGCGTTCCACAAGCTGACCACCAAGTACGGCGCCCCGCCGCCCGGCCCGGCGCCGGCCGGGATGCGGCTGCCTCCGACCGCCGACGCCTGGCGGCGTGTTCCGTCCTGGGAATTTCACCGGGCCAACGTCGATCCCGGCCGGGCCCGGACCCTGGTCGGCTGCGCGCAGCGAGCCGATGCGCTGGAGCGACTGACGCCGGATACCGCCACGACGGCGCTGATGTCGTTGCCGGGCGTCGGGCTCTGGACGGCGGCCGAGACCGTGCAACGCGCCTTCGGCGACGCCGACGCCCTCTCGGTCGGCGATTACCACCTGGCCAAGATGGTCGGCTGGACCCTCTTGGGGCGCCCGATCGATGACGCCGAGATGGTCGAACTGCTGGCGCCCCTGCGGCCGCACCGGCATCGGGCGGTGCGGCTGCTGGAGGTCAGTGGCCTGGCGCGCAACCCGAGATTCGGTGCGCGCCAGGCGATTCCAAACCTGAAGGAAATCTAGTCCCGATCTATTCGTCGGCCTTACCGAACAGCAGCGGGTAGGCGACACCGGCGACCGCGGCTCCGACCAGCGGTGCCAACCAGAACACCCACAGCTGCGTCGGCGCCCCGTTGCCGTTGAAGAAGGCCACGGCGGTGGAGCGGGCGGGGTTGACCGAGGTGTTGGAGATCGGAATCGAGATCAGGTGGATCAGGGTCAGGGACAGGCCGATGGACAGGCCGGCGAACCCCTTGGGTGCCCGGGCATCCGTGGAGCCCAGGATCACGAACAGGAACATCGCGGTCAGGACGATTTCGGTGATGAGCACCGACACCAGGCCGAAATGTTCCGGTGAGTGGTCACCGAAACCGTTCGCCGCCATGTTCCCGGTTGCGGACCAGCCCTTCTGCCCGCTGCCGATCCAGAAGATCACCCCGCCGGCGATCAGTCCGCCGACGACCTGGGCGACCCAGTAGGCGGGCAGCGCCTTCCACTCGATCCGGCGGGCCAGCGCCGCACCGAGGGTGACTGCCGGATTGAAATGACCGCCGGAGATGCTGCCGAACGCGTAGACGCCTGTCAGCACGGTGAGGCCGAAAGCGATTGCGACACCGAGGAATCCGATGCCGACAGAGGTGTTCTCGCTGGGGTTGGCAGCAAAGACCGCTGCGCCGCAGCCGCCGAGGACGAGCCAGAACGTGCCGACGGTCTCCGCCGCCAATTTGTGTGTCATCGTGGGAGCACTCATTTGGTGGAACCCTCCAGTTCGAGTCGAAAAGCCGGGTCAGCAAACCGCCATTCGAGCGTCCCACCCATAGACCGCGCAGCCCGCCGTCGTTGCTGAACAGCGGCTCAAAGGTGACCGGAGGTTGCCCCGCGGGAGCCCTCGAATCTAAGAATCTGAGCAATCTTTGTAGCAAATAACCATTTGATAACAGCCTGCGGAAATGTGATTTACAGCAAACTTAGACGGGGCGTAGTGACCAGTGGTACGGGTGAGCGTCGCCCGGGTGTGACGGGAATCGATTAGCGAAAATGCAAGTGCTCCAATAAAATTGGAACTACCGACGGGTAGCTTTCGAGTGTTGTAAACACTGATCGCAGCAACCTCATTAGGCCTACCTAAGTTGGCATGTCAGGCCGGGTTTGTCATATCGTTTTGTCTCAATCGAGGCGAGCGGGACGGCCCGTCGTTCAGTGCTGCACGCTGGCATACCGTCGCTCAGTCCGCTGGCGCCGCCATAAGCGGCGGTCAAGCGATGCTTCGTAATGAAGATGGTGAAGGGTTAGGTGGGAATGACGCCGCAGCACGGCGGACCCAGCAAGGTCGGGCTGTACAACCCCGCGCATGAGCACGACGCCTGTGGCGTCGCCATGGTCGCGGACATTCACGGACGTCGGAGCCGCGACATCGTCGACAAGGCGATCACGGCACTGCTGAACCTGGAGCACCGCGGTGCTGCAGGTGCCGAGCCGAACACCGGCGACGGCGCAGGCATCCTGCTGCAGGTTCCGGACGAGTTCCTCCGCGCCGTCTGCGCGGAAGAAGGCTTCGAGCTGCCTGCCGAGGGCAGCTACGCCACCGGCATCGCGTTCCTGCCGCAGTCGGCCCGCGACGCCAAGCTGGCGTGCGAAGCCCTCGAGAAGATCGTCGAAGCCGAGGGCCTGCAGGTCCTGGGCTGGCGCGACGTCCCGTTCGACGAGTCGTCGCTGGGTGCCCTGGCGCGTGACGCCATGCCGACCCTGCGTCAGATCTTCATCGCCGGCGCTGACGGCATGCAGCTCGAGCGCCGCGCCTACGTCATCCGCAAGCGGGCCGAACACGAGCTGGGCACCAAGGGCCCGGGCCAGGACGGCCCCGGCCGCGAGACGGTGTACTTCCCCAGCCTGTCCGGCAAGACCATCGTCTACAAGGGCATGCTCACCACCCCGCAGCTCAAGGCGTTCTACCTGGACCTGCAGGACGAGCGGATGAAGAGCGCGCTGGGCATCGTGCACTCGCGCTTCTCGACCAACACGTTCCCGTCGTGGCCGCTGGCGCACCCGTTCCGGCGGGTCGCCCACAACGGTGAGATCAACACCGTCAACGGCAACGAGAACTGGATGCGGGCCCGTGAGGCGCTCATCCACACCGACGTGTTCGGGTTCCACAACGACCTGAACAAGATTTTCCCGGTCTGTACGCCGGGCGCCTCGGACACCGCACGGTTCGACGAGGCGCTCGAGCTGCTGCACCTCGGTGGTCGTCCGCTGCACCACGCGGTGCTGATGATGATCCCCGAGGCGTGGGAACGCAGCGAGACCATGGACCCCGCGCGGCGGGCGTTCTACCAGTACCACTCGTCGCTCATGGAGCCGTGGGACGGCCCGGCGTCGGTGTGCTTCACCGACGGCACCATCGTCGGCGCGGTCCTGGACCGCAACGGCCTGCGTCCGTCGCGCATCTGGGTCACCGATGACGGCCTGGTCGTCATGGCCTCCGAGGCCGGCGTCCTGGACCTGGACCCGTCGACTGTCGTCAAGAAGCTGCGCCTGCAGCCCGGCCGCATGTTCCTCGTGGACATGGCCGAGGGCCGGATCGTCGACGACGAGGAGATCAAGGACAAGCTGGCGGCCGAGCACCCCTACCAGGAGTGGCTCGACAACGGCCTGTTCCACATCGACGACCTGCCCCCGGGTGACTACGTCAAGATGCCGCACCACCGCGTGGTGCTGCGGCAGCAGGCGTTCGGTTACACGAACGAAGAGGTCACCCAGCTGATCGTGCCGATGGCACGCACCGGCGCCGAGGCGCTGGGCTCCATGGGCACCGACACCCCGATCGCTGTGCTGTCGCAGCGGCCGCGGATGCTCTACGACTACTTCCAGCAGCTGTTCGCGCAGGTCACCAACCCGCCGCTGGATGCCATCCGGGAAGAGGTCGTGACCAGCCTCTCGGGTGTCATCGGCCCCGAGGGCGACCTGCTGAACCCGGACGAGAACTCGTGCCGGCAGATCGTCGTACCGCAGCCGATCCTGCGCAACGGTGACCTGTCCAAGCTGATCTGCGTCGACCCCGACCACGAGATCCGGGGCCGCAAGCACGGCATGCGGGCCGCGGTCGTCAGCTGCCTGTACCCCGTCGCCGACGGTGGTGACGGCCTGCGCCGCGCCCTGGAGGACGTGCGCACCAAGGTGTCGCAGGCCATCCGCAACGGCGCCCGCATCATCGTGCTGTCGGACCGTGAGTCCAACGAATGGCTCGCACCGATCCCGTCGCTGCTGTCGACGGCGGCCGTCCACCACCACCTGGTCCGGGAACGCACCCGCACCCAGGTCGGTCTGGTGGTCGAGTCCGGTGACGCCCGTGAGGTGCATCACATGGCCATGCTGGTGGGTGTCGGCGCTGCCGCCATCAACCCGTACATGGCGTTCGAGACCATCGACGACATGGTCGACCGCGGCGTCATCTCCGGTCTGACCAGTGACAAGGCCAAGGCCAACTACGTCAAGGCCGCCGGCAAGGGTGTGCTGAAGGTGATGTCCAAGATGGGCATCTCGACGCTGGCCTCCTACACCGGCGCCCAGCTGTTCCAGGCCGTCGGTATCAGCCAGCGCGTGCTCGACGAGTACTTCACCGGCATCTCCTGTCCGACCGGCGGTATCGACCTCGACGACATCGCGGCCGACGTCGCGTCGCGGCACAGCCTCGCCTACCTGGACCGGCCCGACGAGTGGGCTCACCGCGAGCTCGAGGTCGGCGGCGAGTACCAGTGGCGTCGTGAGGGCGAGTACCACCTGTTCAACCCGGACACGGTGTTCAAGCTCCAGCACTCCACCCGCACCGGGCAGTACTCGGTGTTCAAGGAGTACACCAAGCTGGTCGACGACCAGAGCGAGCGCATGGCCTCGCTGCGTGGCCTGTTCACGTTCAAAGACGGTGTGCGCGAGCCCATCTCGATCGACGAGGTGGAGCCCGCCAGCGAGATCGTCAAGCGTTTCTCCACGGGTGCGATGAGCTACGGCTCGATCTCGGCCGAGGTGCACGAGACCCTCGCGATCGCGATGAACCGCCTTGGCGGACGGTCGAACTCGGGCGAGGGCGGCGAGAACGTCGAGCGGTTCGACCGGGACGCCAACGGCGACTGGCGACGCAGTGCCATCAAGCAGGTGGCGTCGGGCCGGTTCGGTGTCACGTCGCACTACCTGACGAACTGCACCGACATCCAGATCAAGATGGCCCAGGGCGCCAAGCCCGGTGAGGGCGGTCAGCTGCCGGGACACAAGGTGTACCCGTGGGTGGCCGAGGTCCGGCACTCGACTCCGGGTGTCGGCCTGATCTCGCCGCCGCCGCACCACGACATCTACTCGATCGAGGATCTGGCGCAGCTGATCCACGACCTGAAGAACGCCAACCCCGAGGCCCGCATCCACGTGAAGCTGGTGTCGGAGAACGGTGTCGGTACGGTCGCGGCCGGCGTCTCGAAGGCGCACGCCGACGTGGTGCTCATCTCCGGGCACGACGGTGGCACCGGTGCCACCCCGCTGACTTCGCAGAAGCACGCGGGTGCCCCGTGGGAGCTGGGCCTGGCCGAGACGCAGCAGACCCTGCTGCTCAACGGTCTGCGTGACCGGATCGTCGTGCAGGTGGACGGCCAGCTCAAGACGGGCCGCGACGTGGTCATCGCCGCGCTGCTCGGCGCCGAGGAGTACGGCTTCGCCACCGCGCCGCTGGTGGTCTCGGGCTGCATCATGATGCGCGTCTGCCACCTCGACACCTGCCCGGTGGGTGTGGCCACCCAGAATCCGGTGCTGCGTGAGCGGTTCACCGGCAAGCCGGAATTCGTCGAGAACTTCTTCTTGTTCATCGCCGAAGAGGTCCGCGAGCTCATGGCGCAGTTGGGCTTCCGCACCATCAACGAGATGGTCGGCCAGGTCGGCGCGCTGGACACCAGCAAGGCCGTCGCACACTGGCGGGCGCAGAAGCTGGACCTGACCCCGGTGCTGTATGAACCGGAGTCGGCCTTCATGAAGCAGGATCTGTACTGCACGTCGGGCCAGGACCACGGTCTGGACAAGGCGCTCGATCAGCAGCTGATCGCCGAGTGCCGGGACGCCATCGAGTCCAAGGTTCCGGTGAGCCTCGCCATGAAGATCACCAACGTGAACCGCACCGTCGGCACGATGCTGGGCCACGAGGTCACCAAGGTCCATGGCGGCCAAGGGCTTCCGGACGGCACCATCGACATCACGTTCGACGGCTCGGCGGGTAACAGCTTCGGCGCCTTCCTGCCGAAGGGCATCACGCTCCGGGTGAACGGCGACGCCAACGACTATGTCGGCAAGGGTCTTTCGGGTGGACGCATCGTGGTCCGCCCGTCGAAGAACGCGCCGGCCGGTTACGTGGCCGAGGAGAACATCATCGGCGGCAACGTGATTCTGTTCGGTGCCACCAGCGGCCAGGCGTTCCTGCGCGGTGTCGTGGGCGAGCGGTTCGCGGTGCGTAACTCGGGTGCGCAGGCGGTCGTCGAGGGCGTTGGCGACCACGGCTGCGAGTACATGACCGGCGGCAAGGTCGTCATCCTCGGTGCAACCGGCCGTAACTTCGCCGCGGGTATGTCGGGCGGTATGGCCTACGTCTACGACCCGCAGGGTGCGCTGCCGGGCAACATCAACGGCGAGATGGTCGATCTCGATGCGCTCGACGCCACTGATGAACTGTGGCTGCACGAGATGATCACGGCCCATGTCGACGGGACCGAATCGGCTGTGGGACAGCGGATTCTGGCCGACTGGCAGAATCAGAAGGAGCAGTTCATCAAGGTGATGCCTCGCGACTACAAGCGGGTACTGGAGGCGATCGCCGGGGCCGAGGCCGCCGGCGAGAACGTCGAGCACGCGATCATGGCGGCCGCTCGTGGCTGATCCGAACGGCTTCCTCAAGCACACCCACCGCCAGACCCCGGTTCGCCGGCCGGTCGACCTGCGCCTCAAGGACTGGAAAGAGGTCTACGAGGAATTCTCGAAGGACACCCTGCAGGTCCAGGCTTCGCGCTGCATGGACTGCGGTATCCCGTTCTGCCACAACGGTTGTCCGCTGGGGAACTTGATCCCCGAGTGGAACGACCTGGTGTACCGGGACCGCTGGCGTGACGGCATCGAGCGCCTGCACGCCACCAACAACTTCCCGGAGTTCACCGGGCGGCTGTGCCCGGCGCCGTGCGAGGCGTCGTGCGTCCTCGGCATCAACCAGGACCCGGTGACCATCAAGCAGGTCGAGGTCGAACTGATCGACAACGCCTTCGACCAGGGCTGGGTCAAGCCGATGGTTCCGGATGTGAAGACCGGCAAGACGGTCGCAGTCATCGGTTCCGGACCGGCCGGCCTGGCCGCTGCCCAGCAGCTGACCCGCGCCGGACATGACGTGACTGTCTTCGAGCGGGCCGACCGCATCGGTGGTCTGCTGCGTTACGGCATCCCGGAATTCAAGATGGAGAAGCGGCACATCGACCGCCGTCTGGAGCAGATGGAGGCCGAGGGCACGAAGTTCCGCGCCAGCGTGAACGTCGGTGTGGACATCACCGTCGAGCAGCTGCAGGAAGACTTCGACGCAGTGGTGCTGGCCGGCGGCGCGACGGCATGGCGTGACCTGCCGATCCCGGGCCGCGAGCTCGAGGGCATCTACCAGGCCATGGAGTACCTGCCCTGGGGTAACCGGGTGCAGCTCGGCGACGACGTCGTCGACGCCGACGGCCAGCCGCCGATCACGGCCAAGGGCAAGAAGGTCGTCATCATCGGTGGTGGTGACACCGGCGCCGACTGCCTGGGCACCGCCCACCGGCAGGGTGCCGAGAGCATCCACCAGTTCGAGATCATGCCGCGTCCGCCGGAGGAGCGCGCCGAGTCGACCCCGTGGCCGACCTACCCGCTCATGTTCCGGGTGTCCTCGGCACACGAAGAGGGTGGCGAGCGCGTCTTCTCGGTCAACACCGAGGAGTTCGTCGGCGCCGACGGCAAGGTCACCGCACTCAAGGTGCACGAGGTCGTCATGAAGGCCGGCAAGTTCGAGAAGGTCGAGGGTTCGGACTTCGAACTCGCGGCGGACATCGTCTTCCTGGCCATGGGCTTCGTCGGCCCGGAGCGTGAAGGACTGCTGAACGAGCTGGGCGTCGAGCTGACCGACCGCGGAAACGTGGCCCGGGACAACGACTTCCAGACCACCGTGCCCGGCGTCTTCGTCGCCGGTGATATGGGCCGCGGCCAGTCGCTGATCGTGTGGGCCATCGCCGAGGGTCGCGCCGCGGCCGCCGGCGTGGACCGCTACCTGATGGGCGAGTCGGCGCTGCCGAAGCCGATCAAGCCGACGGCTGCTCCTCAGCGATGATCGCTTGCGCGAAGAGCCGATGACACAGCGGTAAAGTCGTACTTCATTCGCCGGTCCCAGGTTTCCTGGGGCCGGCGAACTGCTATTTGAGCCGGGTGACCAGCTCGGTTCGTGAGCGCACGTTCGACTTTCGGTAGATGTGCTGCAGATGGCTCTTCACCGTCGGCACGCTGATGAACAGCGCGCGGGAGATATCGCTGTTGCTCGCGCCCTGTGCCAGGAGTTCGACGACGTCGCGCTCGCGGGCCGACAAGCCCCAGTGTTCTGGTACCGCAGCAGGATTCGGCGCACTCGGCAGTTCGCCGAGCATGCAGTAAGACTGTTCGACGAACGCGTGAGACTTCTGCAGGAACCCGATCTCGTCCTTCGTGAAGTCGCCGTCCTGCGCGCTCTTCAGCAGCGAGATGCCGGCGACGATGCGGCCGGCATGGCGGAGGTACAGCTCGGCTTCGTACCGGTAACCCATCGGGCGGAAGAACTCCGCGTAGTAGTCGGTGCGGTCCAGACGTTGTGCGAGGTCGTCCGAGGTGGCGAGGTCCGCGCCGGTCCCGGCGAATCTGCGGGGATGGAACGGGTCGAGCTCGTGAAAATAGCCGTTGTAGCGGCCGTTCTCCTCGGGGTGGATTCGGTCGAACACGTGCTCGCCGGCGTTCATGCCGTGATCCACCGAGTAGAAGACCAGACCCGAGACCCGGACGAACCGGGACAGGAACCCCATGGTGTTGCGCTTGAACTGAATGTTGCGCTGGACCGGGTGATCGGTGAAATCCGCGGCGACCACCGACATCTCGCACTCCTCGATACCCGTACTTCATCCTTTGGGATGATTCTCCCCAGGGTAGGCCGCTCATAGAGTTTCGCGTGTGAGCAGAACAACATTGATCCGGTCTTCGAAGATTCTGACCTTCGACGAGACCAGGCCAGTCGTCGAGGCCGTCCTCGTCGAGGACGGCGTCATTCGCGAGGTCGGCAGCTTCGCGGAGCTGGACAAGGGCGATGCCGAGATCATGGATGCCGGCGACGCGGTGGTCATGCCAGGACTGATCGATACTCATCCGCACGTCATGCATTTCGGGGCTCTGCGCGGCGGCCTCGTTGATCTGAGCGACGCCGTCGACCACGCGGACATCATCGAGCGGATCCGGGCCCGTGCCGCCGATACCGCGCCCGGCGAATGGATCTTCTGTACGCCCGTCGGTGAAGCCCATTACTTCATCCGCCGGTCCTGGCGTGATCTTGCCGAACGGCGTTTGCCGGACCGTCATGTCCTCGACCTCGCCACGAGCGAGCATCCGGTGCTCATCCAGGCGTGGGCGCCGCGGACGCCGAACATCGTGGCGTTCAACAGCGCCGGCCTGCGCGCCGTGGGGCTGTCGGACTTCATCCCTGATCAGGTGTGTGACGTCGAGATCGACAAGGACGAGGCCGGCCGGTTGACCGGCATCCTGCGCGGACCCGTCAACAACTACTACACATACGACCCCTTCTGGGGCCAGATTCTGCTCAAGCTCCCACCGATGGATCCGGCTCACGCCATACCCGGCGTCGTCGAGGAAATGGCGCGGTTCTCCGCCAACGGTGTCACCACGCTGTACGAGGGGCACGCGATGGAGCCGGTTCATCTCGCGGGGTATCAACAGCTCCGTGCTGCCGGGATGCTCACCATGCGGGTGCAGGCGACGCACGACGTGGAGTCGGCCATCTTCTATCCGTTCGATCCGTTGTCGCTGGCGGATTTCAATGAGCGCCTGAATTCCCTTGCGCCGCAGTCGTTGGACCTCTCCGATGACCTGTTCCGCATCGCCGGCATGACCATCAGTCCCGGTGGGCCCTGCTTTGCAGGCCATTTCGCGATGCACGAGGCGTATTCCGATCCGTTCGGGCGGCCGACCAAGGGAAATCGCTTTGTCTCGCTGGAGAAGGAAGAGGCGTTCGTCCGGTTCTGTGCGCAGCACGGCATCAGGGCGAACATCTGTGTCGGCTCATACCGGGAGCACGACGACTTCCTCGAGATCGCCGAACGCGTGGTGCGCGAGTACGACTTCCGGGACAAGGCGTGGATTCTGCAGCACGCCATCACGATCAGTCCCGATCATGTGCGCCGGTACCAGGCCCTTGGTTTTCAGGTCACGACGTCCGTCGGATTCGCGTGGGGCAAAGGCGCGATGTACGACGAGCGCATCGGTCGTCACATCTGGCGCGACATGGTGCCGCTGCGGCGGATGCTCGACGCGGGTCTCGAGGTCTGCGGTGGATCGGATTGGGGGCCCAAGAACCCGTGGGAGCAGATCGCCCTGGCGCAGACACACGAAATCGCGGGTACCGATCTCCGCAACGACGGGCCAGATCAGGTCATCACGCGCGCGGAATCGCTGGCCATGTGGACGACGAATGCCGCGAAGGTCCTGGGCTGGAACGAAATCGGGTCCATCCGGCCGGGCAACCACGCAGATCTGATCTTCGTCGATCGGGATCCGTTGACCTGTGGTGTCGAGGATCTGAAGCAGACGCGCGTCCATCGAACCCTGTTGGCGGGGAACGTTGTTCACGATGACGGAGCCCTGGCGTGAAGCCGAGCGAGTACGCGGGATACGACGCGACCGGACTTGCCGCCCTGATCCGTGCCGGCGAGGTATCGGCGGCCGAGGTGCATGACGCGGCCCGCGCTGCGATCGAGGCCGTCGACGCGACGCTCAACGCCGTCGTCTCGGGGCCATGGGATGCGCCGCTTGCCTACGACTCCGCGGGGACATTCGCGGGGGTTCCCTTTGCGCTCAAGGATTTCGCGATCCGCGCGGCCGGAGTCCCGACCTACTTCGGCAGTCGCCTTGCCGGGGCGGGGGTGGTGTTTCCCCACGACACCGCGCTGATGACACGGTTCCGCGCGGCCGGCCTGGCCACGGTGGCGTCGACCACGACACCGGAGTTCGCGTTCAACGGAAACACCGAACCCGTGGCGCACGGGTCGACCCGGAACCCGTGGGACCCGACGCGCAGCGCCGGCGGTTCCAGTGGTGGGTCGGCGGCGCTGGTCGCCGCCCGCGCCCTGCCGATCGCACACGCCACCGACGGCGGCGGCTCGATCCGAATTCCCGCTTCCGCCAACGGCTTGGTCGGATTGAAGCCCAGCCGCGGACGCGTGTCTCCGGGGCCGGATGAAAGCGAGCCGCTGTCGGGGCTGGGTGTCGAATTCGGGCTGACCCGGTCGGTACGTGACTGTGCCGCACTGCTTGACGCCGTCAGCGGTCCGGTTCCCGGCGACAAGTACGTCGTTCGTGATCCGGTGCGACCGTATGTCGAGGAGTTGAACCGAGAGCCCGGCAGGCTGCGTGTCGCCATCCATACCGAGTCTTGGGCCGACGGCCCGGTCGACGAGGAGGTTGTCGCTGCGGTCACCGCCGTCGGGGCAGCGCTGGAAGGTCTGGGGCACCACGTGGTTCCGGACTCGCCGGTGTTCGATTGGGAGCAGTTCGTCGACGCCAACCTCCCGGTGTGGAGTGTGTCGCTCGCCGAGGGAATCGACGCCCTCGCAGCGGCTTTCGGCACCGCACCTGGCCCGGACAACCTCGAGGCCACAACCCTGGCGTGCGCCGAATACGGCCGCCGCGTCACGGCCACACAACTCGGCGCCGCCCTTGCCGTCTTCAATCGGGTATCCCGCTCCGTCGGTTCGTTCTTCACCGAATACGACCTGCTGCTGACGCCCACGCTGAGTGCACCGCCGCAGCTGCTGGGGGAACTCGACGCCAACGACGCGTCGCTGACGCCTGAGCTGTGGATACAGAAGCTCCTCGGCGTGTGTTCCTTCACGCCGCTGTTCAACGCCACCGGGGGACCGGCCATCAGCCTGCCGCTCGGCTGGACCTGGTCGGGGCTGCCCATCGGTGTGCAGCTGGCCGCGCCCATGTGCGACGAAGGCACGCTGATTGCTGTTGCGTCCCAACTGGAGACAGCCATGCCGTGGGCTGATCGGATGCCGGGGGTGAACGCCAGTGGGTGCTGAGAGCAGGACGCCGATAGCGCCGTATCTGGCCGTGGGCCTGTCGACGGTGGTCCGCAACATCGAACGGCGAGCGCAGATTCAGGCGAACCTCGACGTCATTGAAGACACGATTCATGCTGCGGTATCGACGGTTTCGATCAACATGCCGGTCAAGCTGGTCGCGCTCGCGGAGGGCGCGCTGACCGGCTTCGGCGACGAAGCATTCGACATCCCGCACGTGCAAGCCGCGCGCGAGATGTTCATCGACATCCCCGGTCCCGAGACCGAACGCCTCGGCGCACTGGCCCGAGAGCACGGCGTCTACCTCATCGCGCAATGCAAGGCGCGATGGCCCGAGGTGATGCCGGACCGCTACTTCAACTCCATGATCATCATCTCGCCGGCGGGCGAGGTGGTGCACCGAGCGACGAAGAATCACGTGTGGTGCCGCGAACGCTCCTGCACGCCGCACGACGTGTACGACCGGTGGGTCGAACTGTTCGGCGACGGGCTCGACGCGTTCTACCCGGTGCTGCGCACGCCGGACATCGGGACGATCGGGACCATCTGCTGCAGCGATGGTGAATATCCGGAAGCGGTACGGGCGTTGGCATTTCAGGGCGCGGAGGTGGTGTATCGGCCGAGTGAGGCGGTACCCATGACGCAGGCCGGTCCCGATCCCGGCGGCACGTGGCTGCTGCAGAACCGCGCCCACGCGCATTTCAACAGCCTCTACATGGTGTGCCCGAACACCGGTCCGGTCTACGCGACGCAGGACTCGGCGCACCCCTTCGACATCGCGGGCGGCAATTCGCACATCGTCGACTACAACGGGGCCGTGCTCGGCCACACCATCTCCGGATTCAACTCGGTCGTCGCCGGGGTGATCGACATCGAGGCGCTGCGCCAGTTCCGGGTGATGAACCTGAACTCCAACTGGCTCAAGGACCTACGCACCGAACTCTTCCGCGACATGTACGACGCACCGATCCACCCGAGGAATCTCTGGCTCGACCAAGAGCCGGTGCTGCATGCCGAGGCCGACGAGATCTACCGGGCGAACATCGCGCGGCTGATCGAGCGCGGGGCCTACACGCTGCCGGCGCACCGGTTCCCGGGTGCCGGCATCGCACCTACCGGTTGACGAGAGAGAACAGTTCGGTGCCGTCATCAGACAACCGAACCAAAGTGTCGCCGAGCCGTTCGACCGTGCCGAGAGAGCCGGGCGGCCTCGGAATCGTCCATGCCAATTCGCAGGTGGTGAGGTTGTAGGCCTGGGCCAGTGGCTGTCCGACGGCCGCATTGTCACTGCCGGTAGGTGCTCGGACAATCACGGCTCCGTCGGTACCACGGTAGTCGGAGAAATCCAGCGGGCAGGGTTTCCCTATTGCACCGGAAGGTATGTCGTGAGCGCGGTATACGTAATGCAAGCTGTTGGTCTCGTCGCTGATCCACAGCCTGGTGCCGATCAGGTATGTGTTGCGTGGGCTGCGGCTGGGCATCGCCAGCAGCTTGCGTCCGCGCGTGTCGTATATCGAAAGGACGTGGTCTAAGCCCAGAACTTTCAGCAGGTTCCCTGTTACATCGGTCAACCACCCCTTGATTCGTCTGTCGTTGATCGGATTTCCCTTGCGATCAAAGAGTTGGACGAATCGGTGGCCGGACTCGGCGTCGAAGTCGCCGGCGAAGCCGCCCTCGAAGAAGTGATGGCCGGAGAAGACTGCATCGGAGGGAACCCGAGGCGACCATTGACGGCCATCTTTGACCGAGAACATCACGATGCCGCCGTGTCCTTTGCCGCCGAACGCGATGTCGTCGGCAGTCGAACCAAGGCCGTCACCGAAACCAGGTACGAACCATGTCTTTTCTGCGTGCCTGCCAACCCCGTATGCGCCGATCCCCTTCTCCATCGCCACCAAGTAGTTCGGCGTGCGATCCACACTGGGCTGCGCTCCGTAATGCAACCGAAGCTCGGTCGGTCCGGTGTAGATGAGGGTGCCGCTATGTCCGTCGATGACCCAGGCTGTCGCGGGCGCGACGATGGGGTCCGAGATGCATACGACGTCGGCTCCATTGGGAAAACACCTGGGTGTTTCCCGTGTTTTGCCCATCGGCACCGCCGGAAACAGCGGACGGCCACTGGTGCCGTCGATCCCCGCAAGCCACCACTGTTCTGGGGGGCCGGGTGTGCTGGCCAGCAGGTAGGTCCGACTCGAGGTGGTCTTGATGACGGGATATTCCCACGAGTCTTTGCCTGCGTTGATCCGCGCTTCAGCAGGCAACCCGAGGTCTGCGATACCGGTCCGCCATCCCGGTATGGGTTGCCGCTGCAGTGGCGACAGCAGCGCCTGTTTGGGCGGCGTCCATTGCGATCGTGCCCACGACTCGGCCCCGCCGAGAAACCACCACCAGATTCCGCCGCCGGAGACCACTGTCAACACCGTCGCGATGGCAGCGATGATCAACGGCCAGCGGCGTCGTCGTGCAGTCGGAGCAGGTGGGGCCGGGGGCGAAATGTACACGCCCTCAGTCCTGTTCGTGTTCGTATCGGGTGGCGAAGACCTCGGCTTTGTCGGCGAGGGCGGCCTCGACAGTCGGTAGGCCGAGTTCTCGATGCAAGTAGCTTGTTGCGTAGGCGCGGTCGACTCCGGCATTGGCCAGCATTGCCGAGATGAGGAGATGTTGGCCGGCGAGTGCATTCTGTTTCGCGAGCCGCGCGATTATCGAAATCTCTTCTGCTAGTTCGCGTTCCGTCATCCGCGCAGCGCGAGGAGACAGTTCCACACGGTACGGCGCGCCGTTCGGCAACGCAGTTACTGACACTGTGCCAGGAGGGTTCGTTACCGTGAAGATCAGCGATTCGACTTCGTCGGCATCGTCGGATTCCGACTCCATCGGGCTGGTTTGCGAGACTTCATCGTCGAGATCCGCTGATTCTTGGCCGTACAGCGCGTCGAGAGAGGACGCGTCTGCTCCTTCCTCGTCAGCGTCCCAGGCGCCGGCATTGTCGCCGCTATTCACCGGGGCATCGCTTGCGTGATCATCTGCTTGCCGATGTCGTCGCCCTTCTCGTAGTACTCGGAGGCATCGGTGAGTTTGAGGTCGAGTTCCTCGGAAGTCTTCTGCATTTGTCTGCCTCCGGCGGCGCGCGCCGTGTAGGCCGCTGAAACTGCCAGGTGAGTGGCTTCGCAGGCGATTCCGTGAGTAGCAGACACCTGACCTGCAGCGCTCTGCACGGCGATCGTTGCGCCGCCGATCTGGACCGCTGCGGTCCGCTGCCTCTCCGCCAGCTTGAGAAGGTGGTCGGTCAGGACCTTGAGGTTCTTTTCCTGGTCAGTTGCCATGGGCTGATCCGTTCGTCGTCTGTGTGGTGTCGGCGGTTGGCCGGGGTACTTCCGCCCCGTCCTCAGGGGCGTGCACAGGTGCTCGGGGGCCCGGGTTGGCGGCGCGGATATCCGACGTCGCCGTGATTTGCGGCGACGTCGCACTCTGCGGACCGCGTGGAGTCGCAGCGACTGGAGTCGTGACATTTGGCTGCGGAGGACGCGGCGCGCTGCTGGCAGCGGGTGCGGCTACTGCCGGTTGGTGTGGCGCGAATGCTGCCGGCGCAAGCGGTGTCGCAGGTGCGGGTCGGGTTGCCGGTGCCGCGGGCTGTGCTGGCGGGCTGGATGGCGGTGGCGCGGGAGAAGCCGGAGCGGGCTGAGCGGACGGTCCAGCAGGCATGCCGTACGGCGTCGCCGGGGGACCAGTTGGGATCGGCTCTTCCGGCGGCGTGTACGGCTCGTTGGCCTCCGTACGTTTTGGCTTCTTGGTGCCATCCTCTGGCCGCGGCATCTTCGGCCCGTTGGGCTGCTCGTCTTTGTCGAGCCGCGGTGGCATGTGGTCCTTGTCGGGTACGGGAAACGGCGTCGCCCCCAAGGGCGCGCCGGACTTGTCCTCCAGAGCTGCGCCGTAGTGATCGAGATGCCCACGAATACGGTTGGCATTCTCAAGGCTGTTCTTTACGAGAATCGTCAGCGTGATGCCTGCGGTGGCTAGTGTCGCGGTAGCCACTGCGGTGTCAAGCGCGATCTTGAGGGCTCGGGCAGGAGCGGGGCCGTAGTTGGCCCACATGGTCGTGCGGTCATATTGCTCCAGCCATTCCACGTCGTCGCTGAGCGATTGTCGCGTGCGCGTGACCTGACCGGCTTCGGTGTCGAGAATTCCGGCGATCTTGTCGTCAGCGTCCATCACGGTGGATACGACTCGACGATGGGAGGCGTTCGTTGCGGCGTACACCTGCGAGGCTGTGCCGTCCCATTGGTCTGCCTGGGGCTGTGCGCGGTCGAGCGTCATGATCACCGAATTCAGCTTCTTGCTCGACTTATGGAAATCGGTGCCGTCGTAAGGTGTCCCGGTTCCGGTGGCCTTCTCCATGCCTTCGATGGTCTTGATCGCTGCCCAGATGATCTTCGAGGCGGGATCGGTCATCTGCGCAGCCTTGAATGGCTTCGGTACGGAGGCGACCGAACCGCCTAATGCGCCCAGCGACTCCACGATGTCGGCGCCATCGGCCATCACCTTGACTAGATCGCGTCCCGCGGCGATGTAGTCGTGACGTCGAACATCGCCTATTAGGTGGCCGGTGTCGATAACGCCGTTGACGACGCCGCTCGTGATCTTGGACGGAGCCTCGAGAATCTCGGTCACGCTCTCAAAAAGTCCCACAGGCCCCCCAAATCAAATCCCCTGGACCAGCGTAACTGCGGCAGGTGTCCCCGACCGACGGAAATGCGGCGCGCCCCTGCGCATGGCGTTGATAACAGCTCGATAGCGCCGGGTGTGTCGCATGAGGCTGGTGTTACTGAAGTTGCACAATGGATCAGTTCGGGTCCCGATCGACCAGAACTGAATACTTATGGCGAACTACTCCACTACCCCCGGACCCCAGTTCGCCGGCTCCGAGCTGAGCCGGCGACGCTTTCTGGTCGGCTTGTCCGCCTCGGTGGTGGCCGGGGTGGGCCTGGCGCGGTGCGCTTTCGACGGGCCGACAGCCGCTGTGGCCGCGGCACCGCCGACGTCTCCGTCGGAGCCGGTGCGACACGGCATGGGATTGGCGTTGCCCGGTGGCGGCGAGCTCAGCAGCCTGCCGGACGTGGCCGGTAACCGGGTGGCGATCACCCTCGACGACGGCGTGAGTTCCGAGGTGGTGCGCGCGTACACCAAGCTCGCGCGAGACACCGGGATGCGGCTCACCTATTTCGTCAACGGCAGGTACCAGTCGTGGACCGAGAATCGGGATCTGATGCTGCCGTTGGTGGAGTCGGGGCAGATTCAGCTGGGCAACCACACCTGGTCGCATCCGGACCTGGCGAAACTCTCCAAGGACGAGATCGTCGATCAGCTGGAGCGCAACCACAAGTTCCTGCAGTCGACCTTCGGGGTCGACTCCCGGCCGTACTTCCGGCCGCCCTACGGCAGCCACAACGCGATCGTCGACAAGATCGCCGCGGAGCTCGGCTACTCGACGCCGACCATGTGGACGGGATCGCTGGGTGACGAGAACATCGTCACCGAGGACTACATCCTCAAGATGGCGGGCAAGTACTTCACGGAGCAGACCGTGGTCATCGGTCACCTGAACCACCTGCCGGTGACGCACGTGTACGGCCAACTGGTCGACCTGTTGAAGGAACGCAACCTGCGGACGGTCACGCTCGACGACGTGTTCCGGAAGCCGCGCGAACTGCCAGTCTGATCCGCATGGTGACGTAGCTCATATTGTCCGGTAGGTCACTTAGGTCGACGCACCACTCTTAAATTAAGAGGGCGTTAAGGGCATCTCGCGCAACATGAATCACTTCAGTCACACCAGAAACGCGAATGTTACTTTCGGCGCGCCTCCGGAGGTTTGCCGGTGACCGGCGTTGTAATGAAATCGCGAGGGCCTTGCGATAGTCTGGCCCCACGGTGCAACCAAACGCCGACCGCAGGAGTGATCACCGTGTACAACAACCCGCTAGCGCGCACGCGTATGGGACGTATTGCCTGGTCCCTGTTCCGCCATCCAGTCAAGAGCCGCGAGTTTCCGGCCAAGAACGAGCGTCTGGCCACCGCAGCGGACATGGTCCGCTTCGGCGTCTAGCGCCAGATCGGCCGTCACGGCCGACCGTAATCGGCGGTAACGTCAGCTGCTTTGCTGACCGTTATCAATTTGTGACCTCCGCGATAATTAAGAACCTAGCCCGCCCGGAACCGATCTCTCGGCTCCGGGCGGTTGCCGTATCTCAGGCGGTCAGTAGCCCGGAGTCCCGGATGGCTTCGGCCAACGGCTCCAGCACGGCCGGGTCGTGCGGTTGTGGGATGTAGATGATCGCCAGATCCAGGCCCTCGGCGGCCAGCCCGGCAGCCTCGTCGACCACCTTGCGGTAGTCGCGGTCCTGGCCGAGCCGGACGTGCGCCGACAGGGTGATCTCCTTGGGATCGCGACCGATGTCGGCACAATGCGCGGCGAGCACGTCGCGCTTGCGGGCAAACTCCTCTGGCGTCCCGCCGACGAAGTTCCAGTGATCGGCGTACTTGGCGGTGATCTTCAGGGTGCGCTTCTCGCCGCTACCGCCGATGCAGAACGGCGGATGCGGCTGCTGTGGGCCCTTCGGCTCATTGCGGGCGTCCTTCAGTTGGTAGAACTTCCCGTCGAAGGTCGTGGTGTCCTGGCTGAGCAGGCCTTTGAGTACCTCGCAGGCCTCTTCGAAGCGGTCGAACCGCTCTTTGATGGAGCCCAACTCGATGCCGTAGGCGCCGGACTCCTCCTCGTTCCAGCCGGCGCCGATGCCCAGCTCCAGCCGGCCGTTCGAGACGATGTCCAGCGCGGACGCCATGTTGGCCAGCACTGCCGGGTGTCGATAGTGGATGCCGGTGACGAGGACTCCGACCCGCAGCCGGTTGGTGGCCTGCGCCAGCGCGGTCAGCGTGACCCAGCCCTCCAGGCAGGGACCCGCGGAGTCGGAGAAGATCGGATAGAAGTGGTCGAAGGTCCAGCCGGACTCGAATACGTCGATGTCGTCGGCGGCCTGCCAAACGGCGAGCATGTCCGACCAGGTGGTGTCTTGCGGTGAGGTTTTGAAGGCGAATCGCACGCTTATTGAAACTAGTCAGGACCGTCGACTAATTCCTGTGAGTTTCCTTGACGCGTTGGCAGACTGGACCCATGGACCCGGTGGCCGCGCTGCGAGAGATCGCCTTCTACAAGGATCGTGCGCGTGAGGAATCCCGCCGCGTCATGGCATATCGCAAAGCCGCGGACGTGGTGGAGGCGCTGACTCCCGAACAACGCGAGAAGCTGGGCCGGACCAACGGCTGGCAGACACTTGCCGGCGTCGGACCCAAGACCGCCGCGGTGATCGCCCAGGCGTGGGCGGGCCGTGAGCCCGAAGCACTCCTCCAACTTCGCACTGCGGCAGCCGATTTGGGTGGGGGAGCGCTGCGTACGGCACTGAAGGGGGATCTGCACCTGCACTCCAACTGGTCCGACGGATCGGCGCCGATCAGCGAAATGATGGCTACCGCACAACGTTTGGGCCACGAGTACTGTGCACTCACCGACCACTCGCCGCGGCTGACCGTGGCCAACGGTCTGAGTGCAGACCGGCTCCGTCAGCAGCTGGACGTCATCGACGAAATCCGGGAACGGTTCGCACCGATGCGGATCCTCGTTGGCATCGAGGTCGACATCCTCGACGACGGTTCGCTGGACCAGGAACCCGAGCTGTTGGAGCGGCTCGACGTGGTGGTGGCCAGCGTGCACTCGAAGTTGTCCATGGACGCCGCCGCAATGACCCGACGCATGGTCCGCGCGGTGTCCGGTGGTCGGGCGAACGTGCTGGGCCACTGCACCGGCCGTCTGGTCGAAGGATCGCGCGGCACCCGGCCCGAATCAAAGTTCGACGCGGCCGCGGTGTTCGCGGCATGTGCCGCCAATGATGTTGCGGTGGAGATCAATTCGCGTCCCGAACGGCGGGACCCGCCGACCCGGCTGCTGAATCAGGCATTGGACACTGGGTGTCTGTTCTCGATCGACACCGATGCCCATGCGCCCGGCCAGCTGGACTTCCTGGGCTATGGAGCGCAGCGCGCACTGGATGCCGGTGTGCCACAGGAGCGGATCGTCAACACCTGGCCGGTCGAGCGCCTGCTCGCGTGGACCGCGTAGCGTCGAACCCATGGTTCTCGGTACCGCCACCGTCGTCACGATCTTCGCGGCCGGCCTGATCTTCCTGCTGGCCCTGATCCTCGGCATCTGGAAGTACCGGCAGATGGCCGTCAACCCGGATCATCTGGCGCACCCCTACGTCGACATCGCGCACCGGGCCGCGCTGCTGTACTCGTTCTCCACGTTGCTGGTCGCCGTGTTCGTGCAGCTCTCTGCCTGGCCGATGTGGGTGAACCTCACGGCCGCAATGGTTTTGGTGTTCTTCTTCGTGATCGCGATCGCCGCGTACATCCAGCACGGATTTCGGCAGGACACCACCAATCAGTTCGAGCACCCGAGCGGCGGTCTGCACGCCGGCATGGTGGCGCTGATCCTCGGTGAGGTCGGCGGGTTCCTGGTGCTGCTATCGGGTTTCGTGGTTGCACAACTCTGAGCCGAGGGAGCTCGACATGATCGGTCGATCGAAGACGCGGTGGGCCGCGGCACTCGCGGCGGCGGTGGGCATCCTGGCTTCGTGCTCCGTCCACGTCGGCAATCAGGCGACCACCATGCCGAAAGAGAAGCTGGAGGCTGCGGTCAAGGCCAAACTCAGCCTCAAAACCACATCGAACATCGACTCCGTGGTCTGCGATGGCGGCCTAGAGGCCACGGTGGGCGCGGCCCAGTCCTGCACCGTCGTCACCGGCGCGACGAGTCGGCGGGCAACGGTGAGAGTCGCCGACATCCGAGGGTCCGACATCGGCCTCAGCATCGAACTCATCCCCGGCAAGTGACACTCCACGACTGCCTGCTGCAGCTGAACAGCCCGGCGCGCCCATGGTTGATCCGCGACGGCGCACCGGAGGGCGTCGACCTGGTGGCCGAATGGAAGTCCGACGACCCGGACTGGCGACAGGTGCTCGAAGACCTTGCGGTGACACTGACCTTCCAGATTCACCTGAGGCTGGATGCCGAGGCCCGACTCCTACACGCGGTGGATCACCTGGTCGAATGGCGACAAGACGCCGAGGGTCAGTGGATCGAGTGCCACGACACCGGCGACCTGCAGCTGTTCTGGTCAGGCAACTCGAACTGCATGCACCACTTGATCACCACCGACGACATCAAGATCCCGATCCAGCAGTGCGTCGCCGAAGCAGGGTGGACGTACCGCGTGGGTTAGCGGGCCGTCGGTGTCAGCCGGTCAGACCTCGTCAGAGAAATCGGCGGTGAGCCACCGGTCGGGACGGACGGTGAACAGGACGGTGGCAACGCCTGCCATCGAGCGGACGAACTCGCGCCCGGCCTCTTCACCCAGATAGCGGACCGCGATTTCTTCACGCGCGTCCTCCGGTGCGGGGGTGGCGGTCTCGATGACCGAGCCCTCGACGATCACGTACTGGTAGGGCGGCTCTTCCCGCTGGACCACGAGGGAGACCACGCCCGCCTGCTCGATCAGCTTGGCCTTGCGACTGCCGGCCCCGGTGTTGATCCGGATCAACCCGTCAGGGGTGTAGTCGTACCAGATGGGGACACTCGACGGCGGCCGGCCGTCTTCGGCGGCCACGGACAGCACCGCTACGTGCTTGTCGGCGAGGAACTGTTCGCGTTCTGCTTTGGTCAGGTTTCTCGGCATGACCCCCGCAACACCGCGTCGCCCCTCGCTATTCCGGCAGCATCGGCATCTCCCAGCCCGGGTCCGCTCCGACGAGCACACCGCGGGTCAGGCACGCATTGCCGAACTTCTGCCGCACCAGATCGACGGCGCAGTCCACCGCGGCGGTGTCGGGCTCACCGTCGAACGGCAGCTCGAGCTGTTCGGTGCCGCCGGTGTCGACATTCGACACCGAGAATCCCAGCAGGGTCAGCCCGCGCTCGGTGAGCATCGGCCCCGCGGCGGCCACCAATCCGCGTGCGGCCGTGAGGATTTCCTCGGTCGACGCCGTTGCGCGACGCATGGTGTGCGAGCGGGTGGCGCGACTGTAGTCGTCGAACCGCAGGCGCAGGACCACCGTGCGTCCGGTCCGGCCGCTGCCGCGCATGCGGCGGGTGATGCGGTCGATCAGGTTGATCACCATGGCGTCGATCTCGTTGTCGGACATCGTGTTTCCGCGCCGTCCCACCGCCCGCTGAGCGCCGACCGAACGGCGCCGGACGCCCGTCGTCACCCGCCTGCGGTCGATGTTGTGCGACAGCGCGAACAGTTGGCGTCCCATGCCTGCGCCGACCATGGCGCCCAGCGCCGACTCGGTCAGGGCCGCGACGTCGGCGACGGTTTCGACACCGTGTTCCCGGAGTTTCTCCGCCGTCTTCGCCCCGACGCCCCACAGGTGCTGCACCGGCAGCGGATGCAAAAACGCGAGCTCACGATCCGGCGGCACCAGCAGCAGTCCGTCTGGCTTGGCTTCCCGGCTCGCGACCTTGGCCAGGAACTTGGTGCGGGCGATGCCGACGGTGATCGGCAGCCCGACGCGCTCGCGGACCGCGTCGCGCAGCGCCGCGCCGATCTGGACCGGGGTGCCCGACACCCGGCCGAGGCCGCTGACGTCGAGGAAGGCCTCGTCGACCGAAAGCGGCTCGACCAGCGGGGTGGTGTCGTGAAAGACCTCGAACACCGCCTTGCTGGCTGCCGAGTAGGCCGACATCCGGGGCGGCACGACGATGGCCTGCGGACACAGGCTGCGGGCCTGATGCCCGCCCATCGCGGTGCGGACGCCGAACGCCTTGGCCTCATAGCTCGCGGCGAGCACGACACCGGCGCCGACGATCACCGGTCGACCACGCAGTGCGGGATCGTCCCGCTGCTCGACCGAGGCGTAGAACGAGTCGAGGTCGGCATGCAGGATCGCAGCTGCTTCGGCGTCCGACACGAACATATGTTCGCACAGACGTTCGATATGCGGTAGGTCAGCTGCTGTAGATGCTGCTCAGCCAGATGTGGGTGAGGGTGTTCACGACGTCGTCGTGAGCGACGGCCCCGGGCTCGCCGGCCAGGGTGGCCATGATCATGCGCTCGTTCATCAGGTTCAGCGAGGTAGCCAGGTCCCGGGCGGGCAGGGTCTCGGGCGCAGCGCCGCGCGTGCGCTCCGCGGTGATCAGGGCGGCGGTCAGGTTGATCCACTTTTGCATGAGGCCGGCCCAGACCTCGCGGAATTCGGGAACAGTTCGGACCGCTTCGACGCCGGCCCGGGCGGTGGCCGGGTGGGAGCCGAACGAGCTGAAGAAGATCTCGATGCCGTGCCGGATGGCCTCCCTGGGGTCGGCCGGCATGTCTTCGAGCGCGCCGTCGAAGCCGGTGTCGGCCCGCTTGATCAGCGGATCGAGCAGCGACAGCAGCACCGCTTCCTTGGACGAGAAGTAGAAGTAGAACGTCGGCCGCGAGATGCCGGCGCCTTTGGCCAGGTCGTCGACGGAAATCTCGGCGAAGGAGCGCTGTTGCAGCAGGGTGGTCGCGGTGGCCAGGATGGCCGCTTCGCGGTCGTCGCCCGAGGGTCGAGCCGCGCGTCTGCCCCGGGGTGTCCGGGTCTGTGCGGCGGTACTCATGCAGCTGAGCCTAACAGTTTGTCGAACTTTTCAACACATTGTTGACCGACTCAACACCGTGTTGATACCGTCGGTACCATGATCGAACACTTCGATGTTGTCATCGTCGGCGCCGGCATCTCCGGCATCAGCACCGCCTGGCATCTCCAGGACCGCTGCCCCACCAAGAGCTACGTGATCCTGGAACGTCGGGAGAACATCGGTGGCACCTGGGACCTGTTCAAGTACCCCGGCATCCGCTCGGACTCCGACATGTTCACCCTCGGCTTCCGGTTCAAGCCGTGGGAGTCCGCCAAGTCGATCGCCGACGGCGAGTCGATCTGGAACTACATCAATGAGGCCGCCGACGAGAACGGCATTCGGCAGCACATCCGCACGGGTCAGCAGGTCACCTCGGTGGACTGGTCGGACGCCGACAACCGCTGGACCATCGACATCGTGGCCGGCGGCGAAGCCAAGCAGATCACCGCGTCGTTCCTGTCGGTGTGCAGCGGCTACTACAACTACGACCAGGGCTACTCGCCCGAGTTCCCCGGCGCCGCCGACTTCAAGGGACAGGTCATCCACCCGCAGCACTGGCCCGAGGACCTGGACTACACCGGCAAGAACGTCGTCGTGATCGGTTCCGGCGCCACGGCCGTCACGCTGATCCCGTCGCTGGTGAACGGCGGCGTCGGTCACGTGACCATGCTGCAGCGCTCGCCCACCTACATCGGCGCGCTGCCGCTGGAGGACCCGGTGGCCAAGCAGACCAACAAGTTCCTGCCGAAGCACTTGGCGCACTTCGTGAACCGCTGGAAGCAGATCGGTTACAGCACCGGCCAGTACCAGCTCGCCCGCAAGTTCCCGGCCGTGTTCAAGAAGGCGCTGCGCCAGATGGCTGAGCGCCGGCTGCCCGAAGGCTTCGACTACGACAAGCACTTCAGCCCGCGCTACAACCCGTGGGACGAGCGAGTCTGCTTGGCGCCCAACGGCGATCTGTTCAAGGCCATCCGCTCGGGCAAGGCCGGCGTCGTCACCGACACCATCGAGACCTTCACCGAGAACGGCATCAAGCTTGCCTCCGGCGAGGAGCTGCAGGCCGACATCATCGTCACCGCAACGGGTTTGAACATGCAGCTGTTCGGTGGCGCGACCGCGCACCGCAACGGTGAGCCGATCGACCTGCCCGGCTGCATGACCTACAAGGGCCTCATGCTCTCGGGCGTGCCGAACATGGCGATCACCTTCGGGTACACCAATGCGTCCTGGACGCTCAAGGCCGACCTGGTGTCCGAGTTCATCTGCCGCGTGCTGAACTACATGGACGCCAACGGTTTTGACCGCGTCGAGCCGCAGCACCCCGGCGGCAGCGTCGACGAACTGCCGTTCATGGACTTCACCCCCGGCTACTTCAAGCGGGCCATGGACAGCCTGCCCAAGTCGGGTTCGGAAGCGCCGTGGAAGCTGAAGCAGAACTACTTCTTCGACATGCGGACCATCCGGTACGGCAAGGTCGACGAGCAGTCCCTGCAGTTCACCAAACACCGTGTGGCCGTGAACGTTTAGTTCGCTGCCCAGCAGACGCAAACTGCCCCTTCTCGAACGAGAAGGGGCAGTTTGCGTTTGTTCGTGATTACGGGGTGACGACGACGATGCCGTCCTCGTCGCAGTAGGCGATGTCGCCGGGGACGAAGGTGACGCCGCCGAAGGTCACCTCGACGTCGCGGTCGCCCGCTCCGGTCTTGGTGCCCTTGCGGGGGTTGGTGCCCAGCGCCTTGATGCCGACGTCGATGGTGCGCAGCGTCGAAGCGTCGCGCACCGGGCCGTTGACGATGACGCCCGACCAACCGTTGTCGTGGGCGAGGCCGGCGATGATGTCGCCGACGAGGGCGGTGTGCAATGATCCGTCGCCGTCGACCACCAGGACGCCGCCGTCGCCCGGCGTCGACAGGATCGACTTGAGCAGGGCGTTGTCCTGGAAGCACTTCACCGTGGTGATCCGGCCGGCGAACATGGTCCGACCGCCGTAGTTCTGCAACTGCAGATCGCAGCTGCGGACATCGGGATAGATCTCGTCGACGAGGTCAGCGGTGGCGCGGGGTTCGATGGTCACCCGCCGATTATCTCAGGGGCGCTGTCAGTCGGCGGCGCGGCGTCGGACCAGCAGCACGAGGAGCAGGGCCAGCACAGCCGCGGCGATCACCGCGGCCGCCGGCACCCCGGAACGCTGGGGAACGGGCGGAGCCAGCGTGAGGACGGGCAGTGCGGCAGGTGCCGCTTCGACGGGCGCCGGCGGTTCGGGGACCGGGAGTTGGGGGGCCGCAGATTCGGGAGCCGGCGGTGCCGGTGGCGCGACCTTCGGCGGAGCCTTCTTTGCGGGGGCCTTCTTTGCGGGGGCCTTCTTGGCCGGGGCGGTGGTCGCGGCCTTCTTGGCGGGAGTCTTCTTCGCCGGCACCTTTTTGGCGGGCACCTTCTTGGCAGCGGCCTTCTTCGCCGGCGCTTTCTTGGCGGGAGTCTTGTTGGCCGGCGTCTGATTCGCCGGAACGCTGGGCTGCGACTCGTCGGGGGAGTTCTGCTCGTCTGCCATACGGGTGCTCCTCCGAGCGGTCAGGACACCCCGAGGCGGGCCAGGACGTCTGCGTCGATGCCGTTGAGCTGGTTGTCGATGGCGGCGTGCGCGGTCCGTCGCTGCGGGGCCGGCATGTTCTCCGCCGCAGTCACCGCGGCAGAGAGGTCCGCCAGCTTGCCCGTCAGCGTCGTCACGAACTGCTTGGTCTCGGCGTCCTTGGGCTTGTTCTCGGCCACCTGGCGCAGCGAGCGCTCTGCGCCGGCGATCCGAGCGGACAGCGCGCCGCCGGTGCCGGAGAACTGCCCGATCTGGCTCAGCGGAACGCCCAGCTGGTCCGCGCGGCGTTGGTCGATGACTCCGCGCGCGGAGATCGCCGCCCGGTAGGCCACCGGCACGACGACAGGCGCGAGGATTCGCGACACCATCAACAGCCGGCGAATCTTGGTCGGCGAGAGCAGCTTGCCTTCGCGGACTGCTTGCAGCCGGGTTTCAGCAACTTTGAGTGCCACTTTGTCGCTGTCGCGCTGGGCCTTGACGCCGGCCCGGTCCCGCTTGGTTTGCCGGCGGCCGTCCGCCTTGATGCGCCGGGCCTCGTTCTTGGCAGACAGCCGCGCTTCGAGTTTTGCCTTCGCCTTGATCGCCTTCGCCTCGGCGCGGCGGGTTGCCCGGCTCTTGCGTCGCTTGAACAGGCCCATTCCGGCTGACCTCCCGGTCGTCTCGACACGTGTGCACGATCTTGCTGCGATGGTGACGCCACCTTATCGTCCGTGGGCTGGAATCGGGCACCGGGTCGCAGGTCGAATTACGCCGCAATTCAAAGGTGGAATTTCCCACATTTCTGACTACTTTATCCAGCAAACAAAGTCGGGCAGTTGTGCGACAATTATTCAGAATTCAGCAGAGCGGGTTTTCGATGCCATGAAAGCGGAGGGGACGATGGCGCCACGCCAACGAATAGCTACAGCTGCCGCTCTGACGGCATCTGGGCTGTTGATCGCTGGCATGGGCGGTGCAAACGCCTTCGCTGACTCTGCAGCTTCCGGTAGTGGCTCGAGTGACCACAGTGGCGGAGCTTCGCACCACGCCGACAAGCCCGGCGGCAGCTCAACCGCTGGTGGCGGGCACAAGGCCCCTGGGCGGCCGACCAAGCCGACGGACGGCCAGTCGCAGACGCCGTCGACCGGTAGTACCGGTTCGGGCGCGAAAACAGATAAGCGCGGCGCATCGGGCGGCGTTGCCAAGGGCGGTTCCGAAGCCGGCGTTCACGGCCCCGGCAATACCGGTGAATCGGGCAAGAATACGTCCGAAAGCAATCCTTCCAGCAAACAAAACAATGCAACTTCGCCGGGTCGATCCGAGGAATCTGGAACATCAAACCCGGCCGCTGGCGAACATCAGCCGTCGGCCGGCTCGTCGACGCAACAGACGGAAACCGGAACGACCACCGGCACCACCGCGCCCGCCGCAACGGGCGGGACGAGCCAACCGGAACCGGCTGGCGCGTCGGGCCCGGCGCCTGCCACCGCCATCCACCTCCCCGGCATCAGCCTCCCCGGTATCAAGCTCCCCAGCCTGCCGAGCCTGCCCGGACTTCCTGGCCTGCCGGCGCTTCCGCACCTGCCCGGTCTGCCCGCTCCGGGCGGTGTCAGCCCAGGCAGCGGCTCGGCAAGTCCCGCGTCGCCGACGTCGCCCACCAAGACCCCGGCCAAACCGAAGCCGGCCGCCGCGACGACCACCATCAACCTGGGTGGTCTGACGTTCTCCCTGCCGTCCGCGGCGGTCCACACGTCGCCGACCGGCGCCGTGCAGGGCGTGGACCTGACGAAGATCCCGCTGGCGGCACTGGTACCGCGGTTGCCGCGGTGGGATCAGCTCCCGCAGCTGCCCGACATGTCGAACATCCCGGTGCTGGCGCAGCTCGCCGCGATTCCGGTTTTCGTCCTCGCCCACATCGAGCCGGTCTATGACTTCGTCGCAGGGCTCACCAACGCCACGCTCGACGCCGCGACGTCGCTGCCGTTCATGCAGACGTCGATTTCGATGCTGAGCGAGCAAGTCGTGCCGGGCATGAATCTCGGACGCCCGAACCGCATGCCCGTGCCGACGGGGAGCCTGCCGGTGGCGCCCGTGCTGGATACGCCGGCATTTCCCGCGCTGAAACTGGACAGCCCGGTCGTCGTCAGCGCACCGGCCGAAGTTCCGGCGGTGCGGTCACCGCAACCGACCACTTTCGGCACAAAGAACGAGATCGTCGCCGAACCCGCATTCCGCGCCGGATATCCTGACTACCTGCGCGCGGCCGGTCTCAGTGAGGTGGCGGCGGTGGCCGTCCCCGGCTTCACCGGCATCCTCATCCTGACGGGCGCCGGTGGGCTGGTCGGGTACCGGCAAGCGCGCGCTGGTCACGTGGTCCGCCGCAGCGGCACTGCGCGATTTATGACCTGACAGAACGGGTCTGCGGCACAATTGATGGCAACCGTGCCAATCGCAGTGAAAGGGGGTTCGGCATGCCCGCGAGCCGCCGCGTCACACGCGCAGTCAATTCGGTGCTGGATCTTGCCCCGCGACGTGGTGAGGTCTCACTCGCCCGTCTCGTCGACGCGGTCAGTGAGGACCGTGGCCGCCCCATCGAGGTGACCATGGCCGACCTGCCCGCCGGTGTGTGCGGACAGTGGCGCCAGTACAACGACCGCGATGTGTTCCTCTTGCAGAAGGGGCTCCCGGCCGGTGACCGGACCCTCGCCCACGAACTCGGCCACCTCGTTCTCGGCCATGACGGCGTCTCCGTTGTCGAGGCCGCCCGGGACTCCATGGAGCTGGCGAGTTCCGATCTCATCGGTTACATGCTGAATCAGCGGACCGGTTGCATGGGGCCGGCCGGCGAGGAAGCCGAACAGGAAGCCGAGGACTTCGCCGCGCTGCTGATCCACCGGCTGGGTCGTCTGCCCTCTGACCGGTCCTCGATCGTCCAGATCCGTCTCGGCGAGGCGTTTGGTTGATCATCTGGGTAATCGCCGGCCTGCTCGGCCTGGCGACCGGCCTTCGTATCGGTTGGGCACTGGTCAACAAACAGTCGCTCGTCAGCGCAGCGATGATCGTCGCACTCGGCAGCCTGGGCTTGGTCGCGGCGCTGAACTGGGAGCCGCTCACACTGCTGCTCGACACCATCCTGCACTGGCCGAACGTGTCCAGCATGCTCAGCCAGGTGGCGCTGATCGCCTGTGCCGCCGGCAGTTGCGTCATGATCACCTCGGCGTCCTCGAGCCGTAAACCGTTGGCGATCCGGCGCATCGCCATGGCCCAGTACAGCGTCGCCGCGGCCATCGCGGTGCTCACGCTGGTGCTGTTCTTCCTGACCCCGCGGCAGCCCGAGATGGCGCCGGAGGAGTACCTGCGCCGGAATCTCGGTTCGGGCGGCAACTCGCTGTCGTGGCTGCTGCCGTTGCTGTACGTGCTGTTGGCGCTGACGCTGGTCGCCTGGGCCGGGGTGCGTAACTCCAACCGGACCCGGCGGGGCCGGGCCTTGTTCGTCTTCAGCATCGGCATCGTGCTGATCGTGCTGGCCAGTGCTTTCATTCTGCTGCGCGCCGTGGGCAGCACCCAGCTGGTCGGAGTCGGCGCGGCAGCGACGATCCTCGGCTGCGCCATGCTGGTGGTGGCCAGTGGCTCGCTGTTGCCCAGCGTCGAGGACTGGTTCGGGGCCCGGCGGGAGCTGCGGACCATCGCGCCGCTGCTTGCTGAGTTGAGTCGCCGGCACCCGAACATCGGGATCGGCGTGCGCCCGCGCGGGCCACTGTTGTTTCGGGTTGCCGAGCAGATGTCGCTGATTTCGGACGCGCTGTACCTGGAGGCCACCGCCGTGCTGGACGGTGGCGGCGCAGGGGGCAGTCAACGCGTCGACGTCGCGCCCGAGGCACAGGCACGGCGGGTGGCCAGCTGGATCTACGACGGTCGCAGCGACCGGCCGAAGGGCGCGTCGCGCACGAAGTTTCCCGGGCCGAGCTGGCTGAGGCAGCCCGCGACGTATTCGGATCGGGAGTGGATTCTGGCGATTGCCGCGGAGTTCCGCGCGCTGGAGCAGCAGGGTAAGGCTGACGCGACCGGAGCGGCCGCCAAGGCGCCGGTAAGTCGGGTTAAAGCAGTACGACCAGCGGATTAACGGAATCCGCTGGTCGTAATGTGGTCTAGCCCGGTCGGGCTAACCGGATTAGCTGTCGAGGTTCTCTTGGCGACGCAGCTCGTCGACCTTGTCGGCGATGTCCTTCTTGGCTTCCGGGGACAGGCCGACGGTACGAGCGGCAATGCGGCGGATGCCCTCATCGCGCATGTTGGCGAGCCAGGTCAGCTCCCGGTCGAGCTTCTCGTAGTACTCGTCGTCGGTGAAGTAGGCCGGCTTGATCCTGAAGAAGTTGGCAAGCGCGGCCATGGTCGCGACGGACGGGTTGGTCCGGTTGCCCGAACGCAGCTGCGACAGGTACGGGGCGGACATGGTCACACCTTCGGCCTTGAGTGCAGCGATGACCTCGGCAGATGTGTGTGCACCGCGTCCTGGCGGGTAGACGGTGTCAAACAGCCGGTTCAGCCGAGCGGCGAACGTCATGCTCATCGGTTCTTCCTCCACTTAACGATATCTCTAGGCGTCAGTGTCACTATTTGCTGACTATCGTAGCGAGAGTTGCGCCGGGAGCCAAGTGCAAACCACGGAAAACTCGATCCAGCTACCAAATTTGTCGGCCTAAAGGCCTCCGAACAGGGATTCTAAGCGCGGATCTCAGGGCCTGCCTGCAGTCGGAGGAGGCAAATTTTGACGCGTGTGCTATTTTGCCCGGACCTCGGCTGCGCGTCGCACCGCAGTCTCTGTCGGGTGGTGGACGATTCAGCAATCCGGGGGCAGTGCGGTCGGAATCGTCCTAAGTGTTTGCCGTTAGCCTACCGGCCATTAACCATGACGGCAGGACGTGGCAACCGCCCGCGCTGCTGGTCGAGTGCGCTGGGCGGCATGGCGCCGACGCAGCAAGAATGCGTACTTCTTTGCTGTTAACCCACTGTTGGGTTAGGCGGCAAGCAGCATCGCGAGAATCGCGGTATCGGGGTGGCTGATGGGGTCCACGCCGACCCTGCTGACCATCGATGTGATGGTGCCGTCCGCTTCGGCTTCAACCCAGGCGGCCCGGTGGTCGAGTCCCAGGTAAGGAAGTCCGGGTAGGAGCAGGCAGCCGGATGCGGCACCGCGGCACTCCGGGAGGGAAGGTGTCGTCTCGGCGGGCGGATGGAGCATCAGCAGTGCCGTCGGCTGGTGGTCGGCGAAGTATCCGGGTGGCACCGCGGCTTCGCCAACAACGGGGCCTTCGGCGAGAACCAGGCCGACCGTTCCCGGCTGTGGATGTTCTGGAAGTTCTTCGCGCGCCCCGAAGATGGTGGTGGTTGCCAGCAAGCCGGGCAGTGAGGCCACCCGCACGGCGACCATCAGTAGCTGGGCCCATTCCTTGGTGGAATCCGGCCACCGCCCGGAGACCACGAACCCCTTCAGTGCGCCGCCGGAATGGAACGGGGCAATTTCGACCGCTTGACCAGACCCGCTGTCCATGGCTGCCTCCGGGTGCTCAAACAACAATCCATCGATACGACAGTGGATCGCTGGTTCCAGGGTGCGGCAGTGGCGGGTTAGCACGCAAGAGTGCCCGAGTGCCAGAAGTGTCACGTGAGCCGAAAGTGGATTTCGGCTCGCGCAGCCGAAGTTCCGGTGGTAACGAGAACGGGGCGCCGCGCAAGCGCGACGCCCCGTTGCCCTTCAAACGCGAGATCAGCCGAAGATCAGACCATTGGTCTTCGTGGTGGCGGCGGCGAAGCGCTCCTGCACGTCGGCCCAGTTGACGACGTTCCAGAAGGCCTTGACGTAGTCCGCCTTGACGTTCTTGTACTGCAGGTAGAAGGCGTGCTCCCACATGTCGACCTGCAGCAGCGGGATGATGCCGAGCGGCACGTTGGCCTGCTGGTCGTACAGCTGGAAGGTCAGCAGCCGGCCGCCGAGGCTGTCGTAGCCGAGCACTGCCCAGCCCGAGCCCTGCAGGCCGTTGGCGGCCGCGGTGAACTGCGCGCGGAACTTGTCGAACGAACCGAACTGATCGTCGATCGCCTGTGCGAGCTCGCCCGTCGGCTTGTCGCCACCGTTGGGGGACAGGTTCTTCCACCAGATCGAGTGGTTGACGTGGCCGCCGAGGTGGAAGGCCAGGTTCTTCTCGTTCAGGAAGATCGCGGCGTGGTCGTCTCCGGCCCGCGCCTCCTCGAGCTTGGCCACCGCATCGTTGACGCCCTTGACGTAGGCCGCGTGGTGCTTGCTGTGGTGGATTTCGTTGATCTGACCGGAGATGTGCGGCTCCAGAGCGCCGTAGTCGTAGTCCAGTTCCGGCAAGGTGTACTCAGCCACAGGATTCCTTCCTTAGATGATCGCGTGCGGGATCAACGACCCTAGTCGGGGTTCGTCCACAGATCCGAGACCACATTGCTCCATCGCTGCGCGCACCGCAAGGACACCCCCGTAACAGGGGTGGGATCGATGCCCGTTGGGGCTTTAGACCAGAACGATCAGAACAAGCACCAGCAGCAGGACCAGTGCAATGATGCCGGCGCGGATGCAGGCGACCAGTTGACTGTTGGTGCGGGATGGGAAAGCGGAATGCCACTCCGGCGATGCGCCCGAACCTGGACGCAACGGATGTGCCGCCATTGCATGCTCCCTGACCTGCCAGAACAATCCTGGGTTCCCGATTTCGAGCGGAGTGAGGATTGTCACAACCGGATGTTGTGACGCCGATCATAACCATTTGCCGGCGGGGCGGGGAAATCGGGCGCCATCGGCGGCGGGTCGGGTCCGCGGCCCCAAAAGTACTTAGCTCGACAAGCTTTTTCGCTCAGTCCGCGTGTCGGCCTGTTGATCAATCGGGTCGAGCGGCCACTCGTTTATCCCCAGTCAATTACGGGTTTGGCGCGCTACTGCCGGTACGGGCATCCGCGGGCGGGCCGGCGCCCTGTGGATGAACCTGTGGAAACTGTGGATAGTTCGGCGATTGCTGTGGTGGCGTGCCGTGGTGGCGCAAGTGCTGGCCGTGCCAGCATGTACCCATGGACGATGTGCACGTGCCAGAGATTGACGTCGATCAGTTGCCCGCCGAGTTCGACTCGACCGCGGTCCTGCTCGACGTACGCGAAGACGACGAGTGGGCCCGTGGCCATGCCTCCGGGGCGCAGCACATCCCGATGAGCGAGGTGCCTGCCCGATTGGGCGAGATCGACGGTGACGCCACGCTGTACGTCATCTGCCACGCCGGTGGCCGATCGCTGAAGGTCTCGCACTACCTGGCGCGCAACGGGTTCGAACCGACGAACGTCAGCGGCGGGATGCTGGCCTGGGCCGGGTCCGGCCGCGCCATCGTCACCGACGACGGCGCCCCCGGCGCCGTCTGACGGCCCGTAGGCTGGTCCCGTGATCCAGGTCTGTTCCCGGTGCTCGACGCGTTGGAACGTGCGTGATCGCCAGCGCCAGTGGTGCCCGCGCTGCCGCGGTCCGCTGTTGGCGCCCGTCGCGCAGCTGCCGGCCGCCGGGCAGGCGAAGTCGGCGCGCGGATACCGCTGGATCGCGGTGCGGCCCGGCCCGGCGCCGAAGCCGCGTCGGCACCAACCGCCGTTGGGGCCGACGCCCCATTACGACCACATCCCGCGCTGGGGCCTGACCGACGAGTTCACCGAACAGGACCCTGGGCAAGCCGTTGGGCCGGACGCATCGCATCGCGGACCGTCGACCGCGGTGGTGCAGACGGTCGCGGCCGTCACGATGATCGCGCTCGGGGCCGCGGCGCTGATGCACGTCGTGCGCTACATCCTGCTGCTGATCAACCGCACCGTGCTGCTCAATCCGTGGGTCGCGATCGCGGGCAGTTGGCTCGGCGTCGCGGCGAGCGTCGTCGCGTTGTTCACGGTGCTGGCGATGGCCATCGTGTTCACCAACTGGCTGATCGCCCGCCGCTCGGCGGCCTATCACCGGGCGGGCACTTCCGAGCCACGCCGCCGCTGGGTGCTGTGGGTGGGCTGCCTCGTCCCGGTGGTGAACATGTTCCTCGCGCCGGTGTTCGTCACCGAGATGGCGACGGCCGAGAACCGCATGAACACGTTGCGTCGCCCGATCGGCATCTGGTGGGCGATCTGGGCCGTTTCCGGTCTCGTCGTCGCGTGGTCCATCTGGGGCATGTTCGCGACCGATCCGCAGGGCATCGCCGACAGCACCGAGGTGACGATCATCGCGTACCTGATGGGCATGCTGGCGCTGGCGATGGTCCTGCGCGTCTATCACGCCTTCGAGCGGACGCAGGCCGACGCACCCGCACGGCGCTGGGTCGTCGCGGGCGCCGAGGAAAGCGTCGGGAAAGCGGAGGCATCGGCCGCGGATTCGTCCGTTCCGGTTGAGGCCGCACCGGAGGAACCGGCAGCATAGGACCATGGCCTCGGACGGGCAGGACGGCACACTCGGTCACCCATTCGTGGTGGCACACCGTGGCGCGTCGGCCGAGCGGCCCGAGCACACGCTGGCGGCCTATCAGCTGGCCCTGAGCCAGGGCGCGGACGGCCTCGAATGCGATGTCCGGCTGACCCGCGACGGGCACCTGGTGTGTGTGCACGACCGCAAGGTGGATCGCACGTCCAATGGCACCGGGCTGGTGAGCGAGATGAGCCTGGCGCAGCTTCGCGAATTGGATTACGGCGCATGGCATTCGAGCCGGACCGACGGCGGTCAGAGTTCGGCCGGCCTGCTCACCCTCGACGAGCTGATCCGGCTCGCGCTGGACTGGGCCCGCCCGGTGAAGCTGTTCATCGAGACCAAGCATCCGGTGCGGTACGGCGCGCTGGTCGAGAGCAAGGTGCTTGCCCTGCTGCACCGGTACGGCATCGCCGCGCCGGCCTCCGCGGATCTCGCTCGCGCCGTGGTGATCTCGTTCTCGGCCGCCGCGGTATGGCGGATCCGCCGCGCCGCGCCGATGCTGCCGACGGTGTTACTCGGCGAGACGTCGCGGTACCTGGGTGGCAGCGCGGCGACGACCGTCGGCGCGACGGCGGTGGGGCCGTCGATCACGACGCTGCGTGAGCATCCCGAACTGGTCGACCACGCCGCCGCGCACGGGCGTGCGCTGTACTGCTGGACCGTCGACCACTACGAGGACGTGCGCTACTGCGCGGATCTCGGCGTCGGCTGGATCGCCACCAATCACCCGGGCCGAACCAAGGACTGGTTGCAGAACGGGCTGACCGGCGCGGGCCGGGACGCCGGCCAGGACGCCGAAGGCTAGAGATTGCCGCCGGCGGCTTCGGGAGCGGTCGGGTCGACGGCGCCGGCACCGGCGAGTTCGCGGGCGACGAAATCCTCGAGGTTGAACAGGTTGTCGCCGGCCCGGTCGGCGATCTTCACCAGCGTGGTGATGGTCGCGACCTCTTCGACCTGCTCCTTGAGGAACCACTGCATGAACTGCTCGCCGAGGTAGTCGCCTTCTTCGCGGGCCACGCTGGCCAGCCGGCTGATCTGCTCGGTGACGACGCGTTCCTGCGCCAGGGCGAGCTTGAGGGCGTCGGTCGGCGACGTGAAGGCGTTGCGCACCGGGTCGACGCCGGGAATCTCGACCTCGATGTCGCGGTCGAGCAGATACTTCACCAGCATCATGGCGTGATTGCGCTCCTCGACGGCCTGCGCATAGAAGTGCTTGGCCAGCTGCGGGAGGTCTTCTCCATCGAAGTAAACAGCGACCGCAATGTATTGCTGAGAGGCGCCGAATTCGCTCCGGATCTGTTCCTGGAGGAGTTGGTGGAATTTCGTCTCGAGGCGCGTCACTTCGGTCATGGAATTCAAGATAATGCAGGTCAAAGGCCCTTGTCATGCAAGGTCAACCTAATTCAGGAAAGGATATCCTTACCCGGTGTGACGGGCGCAATATATTCAAATTCGAATTGCTGAATGGAAATAAAGGTAAGCCTTGGTTGGCGTTGGCGGAATTAGGGTGAGTGCAGCCAGCCCAGATGGCGCGCCGCCAATGCGTAGCCGACGAATGCCACCGTGTCGATCACGCCGTGCCCGATGATCAGCGGCCACAACCGGCCGGTGCGCCGCCAGGTGTACCCGAACACCAGCCCCATCACGATGTTCCCGAGTCCGGCGCCGAACCCCTGGTACAGGTGATAGCAGCCGCGCAGCAGCGCCGACAGCGCCAGCGACTTGGTCGCGGAGACATCCAATTGGCGCAATCGGGTCAGCAGGAATCCGACGACGATGATCTCCTCGGCCCAGGCGTTCGCGAACGCCATGAGCAGCAGCACCGGAATGCGCCACCAGGTGTCGCCGAGGGTGCTCGGCACGACGTCGACGCCGATGCCCAGGGCCCGGCCGGCCACGTACAGCCCGAGTCCGGGCAGGCCGATCAGCGCGGCGAGTCCCAGGCCGCCCAGCAGATCGGGGCGCCACCGGAAGCGACCAAGCCCGATCGCCGCGGGCCGGAAGCCGGTGCGCCACAACAGATACAGGGCCAGGGCGCCCCAGCCGACCAGGGTGAAGACCGGACTGAGATTGAGCAGGAAGTCGATGAAGTCGATCGGGGAGCGACGGTGGTTGAGCGCCACCTTCTGCCCGGACAGCCCGAGGATGACGGCCTCGGCCAGGCTGACCACGGCCGTGTAGGCCGACAGCCCGAACGTCACCGCGAGCACCACGGCGACCTCGATGCGCAGTGCGCGTCGTTCGTGGTCCTGCTGCGGTCCGGTCATCGCAGCAACGGTAACCGCGCTTGGCTGATGCTCTTCGCGCAAGCGGCTCATCGGTGCGTTCAGAGCTTGCGCGCGCGCAGCCCGTTGAGGAACGGGCAGCCCATCAGCGTGCGGATGGCCTGGCTGAGGCCGGTGACGTCGTCGACGGGCTTGCTGAACGGCAGCCGGACGTCGTGGTCGCCGTCTTCGCGTTCGATGCGCAGCTGTACGCCGTAGCGGTCCAGGCCCAGCGGGCGCACGTGGCCGTGGCGCAGGGTGATCGGCAGTCGGCTGGCGAGCCGGTCGACCATGTCGCGGTGTGCGCTTTCCATGTGTTGCACCCAGTGCGATTCCATGGCGCAGAACGGATCGGGACGAGCGTCCAGGAGTGCGCCGACGGGCACCGATTCGGCGCCGGTGGCGTCGGCCACCACGACGGACTCGATCTCGAGACGGACCAACACGTACGGTGTGTCGGTTTCATCGTGGCCGGCGCCATTCACCTGGAGCAATGCGGGATGCGGGTTCTCGGAGGCGACCAGGTCGAGCATGGCCGGGACCCGTGCCGCGGGTACGTCGTAGAGGCGGCCGCGGAACCAGACCAGGGAGCGTACGCGTTCGCGCAGCGGCAGGGCGGCCAGGTCGGTCAGCTCCAACATGGCGGCGACCCCGCCGGCTCCGGCGGCGGTGACGGTGGCGGCGAGCAGTCCGGCGGCGGGCACGGTCAGGATGACGGAGCCGTCGGCCAGCAGGTGGTGCACCGGTGTGGTCGTCGGGGTGACGCCGTCGGCGGCCAGCGTCGCGTCGGCGGCCCGGGTGCACGCGCTGCGGACACGTTCGGCCGTGGTCGGTGCTGCGATTGTCGTCGTGAGGTCGCGCATGTCCCGCCTTCGCTAGTAAGTGAGGTAAGCCTAAGTTAACTATCGACGGGTGTTGACGCAAGGCCTATCGAAAGGCCCGCGTCGCGGGCTCTGGCAGGCGGGCAGCCAGTAGGGTTGCGGCGTGGCACGCATCGCCTATCTCGGGCCGCAAGGCACTTTCACTGAAGCGGCCATGCTGCAGCTGGTCGCCGGCGACCCGGATTTCGAACCGATCGCCTGTGATAGTTCGAGCGCGGCGGTGGAAGCCGTTCGCATGGGGGCCGCGGATTACGCGTGCGTGCCGATCGAGAACTCCATCGAGGGTTCGGTGCTGCCGACCATGGACAGCCTGTCGTCCGGCAGTGGAGTGCAGATTTTCGCCGAGCACACGCTCGACGTCTCGTTCAGCATCGTCGTCCGTCCGGGAGTGGCCGCCGACGCGGTGTCGACCGTCGCGGCCTTCCCAGTGGCCGCGGCCCAGGTGCGCCGCTGGCTCGCTGAACGGCTGCCGCACGCGACCCTGGTGCCCGCGATCTCGAATGCCGGTGCGGCGCAGCAGGTTTCCGAAGGTCTGGTGGATGCCGGGGTGAGCACCGCGCTGGCCGCCGTGCGGTGGGGGCTGGATTCGCTGGCCGACGGCGTGGTCGACGAACCCAATGCCAGAACGCGTTTCGTGCTGGTCGGCCGTCCCGGCCCACCGCCGCCGCGCACCGGTGCCGACCGCACGTCCGTCGTGCTGCGGCTGCGCAACGAACCGGGCGCCCTGGTGTCCGCGATGACCGAGTTCTCGATCCGGGACATCGATCTGACCCGCATCGAATCTCGGCCCACCAGAACGGAATTGGGCACCTACATCTTCTTCCTGGACTGCGTCGGGCACATCGACGACGTACCGGTCGCCGAGGCGCTGAAGGCGCTGCACCGGCGAGTGGCCGAGGTGCGGTACCTGGGGTCGTGGCCGACCGGGGTGGCCGCCGGTGCGGCGCCGCCGGTCACCGATGAGGCGACACAGTGGTTGGCGGGGTTGAGAGAGGGGAACCGCGGATGAGCGGGCGCTTGGTATTGGTGCGGCACGGGCAGTCGGAGGCGAACGTCGCCAAACGGTTGGACACCCGGCCGCCGGGGGCGCCGCTGACGCAACTCGGTCATCAGCAGGCCCGCGATTTCGGGATCGACTGGGCGCATCCCGTTGGCCTGGTGGTGCATTCGGTGGCGGAGCGGGCCGTGCAGACGGCCGCTGCCATCGCCGACGGCCTGGGACTGGACCCGGTCGAGGTCCACGGCATCCACGAGGTGCAGGTGGGCGACCTGGAAGACCGGAGTGACGCCGACGCCATCGCGCAGTTCGACGCCATCTACGACGAGTGGCAGCGCGGCACCCTCGATGTCGCCATGCCGGGCGGCGAGACCGGTCTCGAGGTGCTGGACCGGTTTCTGCCGGTGCTGACGCACCTGCGGGTGCGGTACCTGGACGACCACGAGTGGGCGGGCGACATCCTGGTGGTGAGCCACGGTGCGGCCATCCGGCTGGTGGCCGCCCAACTGGCCGGTGTGGACGCCGATTTCGCGTCGGAGCATCACCTGGTCAATGCCGAGTGCGTGGTACTGAGCCCGATCACCGACGGCCGGTGGAGCTGCGTGCAGTGGGGCTCGGTGCTGCCGCCGTTCTACCCGGGGCACGACCCCGAGGCGCCGCCGGCGCCTGACCCGATGGGCTGACTACCCCGCCGCGCGCAGGCCCACCGCGGGTTGTGCGCAGCCGCACGCGACCACGTCGCAATCGATGCGCAGGGCATGCTCGGACTCGGGTAGCGCGCACGTCTCGTCGGTGCATTCGGCCGGCAGACCGGCGTGCACGATGACCGTGCCGTGGCAGTGCGCCAACCCGTCCACGCAGTTGCGGCAGGCGGTGCTCATGGACTCTGTTGTAACACCGCGGTCCGACAAATTCGCGGTGCCGCGCTGCTCAGCCCCAGCCCAGCTCGTGCAATCGCTCGTCGTCGATGCCGAAGTGGTGGGCGATCTCGTGGATCACCGTGATGGCGACCTCATCGACGACCTGCTCCTCGGAGTCGCACATGTCGAGCAGGGCATCGCGGTAGATCGAGATGGTGTCGGGCAGCGCGCCCGCGTAGAAGGAATCGCGCTCGGTCAGCGCGACCCCTTCGTACAGCCCGAGGATGTCGGGGTCGTCCGGATTGCGCGGCTGCACCAGCACCACGACGTTGTCGAGCGCCGCGGCGAGCCGGGGCGGGATGAGATCGAGCGCGTCGGACACCAGCTCCTCGAACCGCTGCTGCCCCATGCGTACCGGCATGGCTACGGAGCGGGTGCCGGCGCGGCCGGTCCAGGCGGCGCACCCGCGCCCACCGGTCCGGCCGGTGCCGCCGGCGCGGCGGGCTCGTCCTCGATCGGACCCTCCAGGGGAGCGCCGCTGCCGGGCACCGGCGGAGCGGGCGGCGGACCGTTGAGGAAGGTGTTGCCCTGCTGCTGTTGAGGCGTACCGGGGGTGGTGTTTCCGTGCTGGTTCGAGGTGTCGGGCTGGCCCGGCATGTGCTGGTTGCCCTGCGGCGTCTGCGAGGTCTGCTGGCCGCGCTGGTTCTGCCCGGACTGATCGGACTGACCGGACTGCGAACCCTGCGACGACGACGATGACGACGAGCCCTGCGACGACGTGTCCGCCGGCGGCTCGATGACCGGGATCGGCGGGAGGTTCAGCCGTTCCTCCGGGATGGCCGGCGGCGCGACGGGCGACTGCCCGTTGACCATCAGCGGTCCCTTGGCGCTGTTGATCAGCGTCGACCAGCCGCCGTTGCCGAGCGACGTGCCGATACTGCACGACACCTGCCGGCTGCCGGCCGTCCAGCTGGGCAGCGCGATCGAGCTGTAGATCAGGGTCAGGGTGGTGCCCCGCAGCTGAACCGGGGCCAGGTAGGCGTCGGTGGCCTTGGTGCACGCGTCCTTGATGTACCCCAGCTGCTCGGGCTCGGCGGGCATGACGTCGTGGTACTTGTCGGCCAGGTTGACCGCGCCGGTGACCTCCATGGCGTGCGGCGCCGAGCAGTCGACCGGGATGTCGATGGGCTGGTTGGTCGCCGGGTCGATGCCGAGGCAGGTGCCGGCCGGCCACACCTTCGACTGGTCGACGTCTGCGACCTTGCCCTTGTAGGCCAGCTGCTGGCTGTTCGGGCCGAGCAGCTGCAGGCCGCACAGCATGCGGCGCTGTCCCTTGGTCTTCCAGGCCTTGTCGCCCGACCAGACCAGGCTCACCGCGAACTTGCCGTTCGGGTCGAAGCGCGGGCCGAGGTAGTCGCGCGCCGCGTTCTGGCACTGCTCCTGGCTGATCTGCTTGATCCGGGAGTCCGACGGCGGCGCCGCGTTGGGGCCGTATTCACTGCCCGGGAACGTCCGCATGTCCAGGGACTCGGCGACCTCGAAGCGGTGTTCGTTCTTGCAGTCGACGATCTCGACGGCGTCCGGCGAGCGCTCCGGCCAGTTCAGGCAGTCGCCGGGCTTGGCGTGGTCGAGGGTGTCGCTGACGCGGCCGGCGTTGACGCGGCCGGTGCTGAAGCCGAGCCCCGTCGGGCCGAGGGAGCCTTCGGGCAGGACGGTGAGGACGCCGGCGATGAGCAGTCCGCCGAGCGCGGTGAGGACGAGCGCACGTTGAGTCCCGGTGACATGCATGCCGTGCATGCGTTGTCGCCAGGTGGTCGTCGTCTTCGGCGCGTCTGGGGGTGTGTCCAGTCCCAGTTCGACCGCCGCGGGTGCGTCCAACATCGGTTCTATTGTGACAGCCGCTGCTGGAGCTGTGACAAGAGTTGCAGTTGTACTGTTATGTGGTTGTGGCCGGGCCCGGCTAGTGGCCCTCGACATTCCACGGTCGCGGTGAGAAAAGTAGTCTGACGCCCGTGATCGACCTCAAGCTGTTGCGCGAAGATCCAGACCGGGTGCGGGCGTCGCAGCGGTCCCGTGGCGAAGACCCTGGCCTCGTGGATGCGCTGCTGGATGCAGATGCGGCCCGGCGCGCCGCCATCGCTGAGGCGGACACGGCGCGGGCCAACCAGAAAGCGGCGAGCAAGCTCGTCGGTGCGGCCTCCGCCGAAGAGCGGCCAGCCCTGCTGGAGAAGGCCAAGGAACTCTCCGCGGCGATCAAGGCCATCGAGGCCCGGCAGGCCGAGATGGAGGCGGCGTTCACCGCCGCGCACATGGCGATCGGCAACGTCATCATCGACGGCGTGCCCGCCGGCGGCGAGAGCGACTTCGAGGTGCTGGACATCGTCGGCACCCCGACGGCCATCGACCACCCCAAGGACCACCTGGAACTGGGCGAGGCCATCGGCCTGCTCGACATGGAGCGCGGCGCCAAGGTGTCCGGCTCGCGGTTCTACTTCCTGACGGGCCAGGGCGCCCTGCTGCAGCTCGGGCTGCTGCAGCTCGCCGTCCGGCTGGCCACCGAGAACGGGTTCACCCTGATGATCCCGCCGGTGCTGGTGCGCCCAGAAATCATGCGCGGCACCGGATTCCTGGGCGCGCACGCCGACGAGATCTACCGCCTCGAAGCCGACGACATGTACCTCGTCGGGACCTCGGAGGTGCCGTTGGCCGGTTACCACTCCGACGAGATCCTCGACCTGTCCGAGGGGCCGCTGCGGTACGCCGGCTGGTCGTCGTGCTTCCGCCGGGAAGCCGGCAGCTACGGCAAGGACACCCGCGGCATCATCCGCGTGCACCAGTTCGACAAGGTCGAGGCCTTCATCTACTGCAAGCCCGAAGACGCCGAGGCCGAGCACCAGAAGCTGCTCGCCTGGCAGCGTCAGATGCTGGCCATGATCGAGGTGCCCTACCGCGTGATCGACGTCGCGGCAGGCGATCTCGGCTCGTCGGCAGCGCGCAAGTACGACTGCGAGGCGTGGGTGCCGACGCAGCAGGCCTACCGCGAGCTGACCTCGACCTCGAACTGCACCACGTTCCAGGCCCGGCGGCTCTCGACCCGCTATCGCGACGAGAACGGCAAGCCGCAGACGGCGGCCACCCTCAACGGCACCCTCGCCACCACCCGCTGGCTGGTGGCGATCCTGGAGAACCACCAGCAGCCCGACGGCAGCGTCCGGGTCCCCGAAGCCCTGGTGCCGTACGTCGGCACTTCGGTGTTACAGCCCAAGTAGAAACCACGTCGGCGGGGGCATGACGGTGGAATACCCGGTGCGGGTGGCGGTGCTCGGTCCGGTGCAGGCGTGGGTCGGTGACGATCCGGTGGACCTGGGTGCGCGGATGCAGCGGGCGCTGCTGGCCCGGTTGGTCGCCGCGCGCGGCCACACGGTGTCCGTCGACCGGCTCATCCACGACCTCTGGGAAGGCGAACCGCCACCGAAGGCACTGTCGGCGTTGCAGGTCTACGTCTCGCATCTGCGACGCGTGCTCGAACCCGACCGGCAGCGCCGGGCGCCGGCCCGCATCCTCGTCAGCGCCGCGCCCGGGTACTGCCTGCGGTTGCCGGACAACGCCGTCGACTCCTGGCGTTTCGAAGCGAAAGTCACTGCCGCACAAGAGGAATCGGATGCGCGAAACCGTGTGCGACTGCTCGACGAGGCACTCGCCGGTTGGGCGGGCGAGCCGTTCGCGGGGGCCGGTGACGCCCTGTGGGCGGTGCCGGAGGTCTCGCGGCTGACCGAACTCCGGCTGGCGGCGGTGGAAAGCCAGGCCGCCGCACTCGTCGACCTCGCCCGGTACAGCAGCGCCATCGCGGCGCTGGAAGGGCACGTCGCCGAGCATCCGGGGCGCGAAGGGGCCGCCGCGGTCCTGGCGACCGCGCTCTACCGGACCGGGCGGCAGGCGAATGCGCTCGAAGTGCTGCGGCGCACCCGCGAGCACCTGATCGACGAGCTCGGTCTGGAACCGGGCCGGGCCCTGCGCGATCTCGAGCGCGACATCCTGCGCCAGGCCGATCATCTGGAACCGTCGCGGCCCGCGCCGGTGCGGTCGACGACGCCGGCGGCCCCGGCTGCCGCGCCGCGGGAACCTGTGGGTCACGTCGCATACGGCCGGGCCGAGGAGCTCGCGGCGATCGACGCCACCGCCCGTGGCGTCGCCGCGGGTGCCAGTGCGGTGCTGTGGATCGGCGGCGAAGCGGGCTCCGGTAAGACCACGCTGGCCGCGGCCGCCGCGGCCCGGTTGCGGGCGGCCGGCTGGCGGACGGTGCACGGCCGGTGCCAGGAGGTCCATGGCGCGCCCGCAGGCTGGGCGTGGACCGAGGTGCTCCGCGAGCTGGTTGATTCGACCGATCACGACCGGCAGGCGCTGGCCCCGCTGTTGCACGACGGCGCCGCCGCCGAGCAGGGCACGTTCTGGCTGGGACAGGCGGTGGCCGACGCGCTCGGTACCGTCGCCGACGACCAGCCCCTGGCCGTCGTGCTCGATGACCTGCACCGCACCGACGGCCTGACGCTGGAGCTGCTGCGGCTGGTGGCCGACCGTGTTCAGGACCGCCGCGTGCTGGTCATGGCGACGTACCGCCCGTCGGAGGATCGCGGCGAGTTGGAGGTGGCCCGGGCGGCTCTGACGGTGCATACGTCCGCGCATCTGATCCTCGGCGGTTTGGACGCCGCGGCCACCGCTGCCGTCGCCGCCGATTGCGGACTGACGACCAGCGGCGAGGCCCTGCGCCTGCTGCGGGAACGCACCGGTGGCAATCCCTTGTTCGTGCGCGAACTGGCCCGGCTGATGGCCGCCGAGGGGCCGGACGCGGTGTGGGCGTCGGTGCCGGTCGGGGTGCGCGACGTGCTGCGGCGCCGGCTGGCCCGGTTGCCCGGCCCGACGGTCACCGCCCTGCGGCAGGCCGCCGTGCTGGGCCGCGACATCGACGTCGACCTGCTGGCCGAGCTGGGTCGCAGCGACCCCGACGATCTGCTCGATGCGCTGGAACCGGCCGTCCTGCTGGGCCTGCTCGACGAGCCGTCGCCGGGCCGGCTGCAATTCGCGCACGGGCTGGTCCGCGACACCCTCTACGAGGACACCTCGAAGCTGCGCCGGTCCCGGTTGCACGGCGCCGCGCTGGAGCTGCTGCGCGCACCCGGCCGCTCGGTCGACCAAGCTGCCCTGGCGCACCACGCCGTCGCCTCGGCGACCGCCGAAACCGCCTCGGCGGCAGCCGATTTCGCCACCGCCGCGGCGCGGGACGCGGGTTCGGTCGGGGCCCACGCCGAAGCCGCCCGGCAGTGGCGCGCCGCGGTCCAGATGCTCGAACTCGCGGCCAGCCGACAGCTGGCGCCGAGCGTGGCAATGCTGGATCAGGACATCGAGGTCCGCTGCGGACTGATCGCCGCGCTGGCGCAGTCCGGCGACGCCGTCACCGCGCGCAGCGAGATGAAGTGCGCGCTGCAACTGGTCTCCGGCCGGTCGCGCGACGACCTGGTGGTGCGCATCCTCACCGCGTGGGACACCCCGCTCGTGTGGCGCGACCGCGAGTACGACGAATCCGACGGCCAGATGATCGGGCTGTTGCGCCACGTGCTGGCCGGCGACGTTGCCGCCGCTGACCGCATCCGGCTGCTCAAAGCGCTCTACGTCGAGTTGGAGGGCAACGACCCGGACGGTGCGCTGGCGGCCAGCACCGAGATGCTTGCGCTGGCGCGGCAGGTGTACGCCGACGATCCCGGGGCGGGCCGCCTGCTGTGCACTGCGCTCAACGTCCACGCGTTCTGTGCCCTCGGACCCGACCTCGACACCGAGCGCGACGTGCTCGCCGCCGAACTGCTGCACACCGCCGAAGCCGCCGAGCAGGCCGACTACCAGGCGGTGGCGCACTGGCTGCTGTCGCTGGCGGCCGGCAACCGCTGCGACCTGGCGACGGCCAAACGCCACGTCGACCTCGCGGTGGCGCGCGCGAGCACGGGTCAGCTGGTCCACCTGCTGGGGGTGCTGGGTCTGTTCCGCGCCCGGATGTACCTGTTGGCCGGTCGCCTGGACGAGGCGGTGAGCGCCTACACCGACCTGGCCGCACGCATGGCCGAGAACGGCGCCGCCAACGGCGCCAAGCTGGCGATGGTCGGCCGGACGACGGGCGAATTCTGCCTCGGCGACCTCGGCACACTGGCCGACGAGTTGCTGTTCTTCTACCGGGAGATTTCCGTCGCCGCGCTGGACGCGGCGGTGCTGGCGCTGGTCGCGCGGGGCCGCGAGGCCGAGGCCCGGGAGCTGTGGCCGGACCGAAAGCCCATCGAGCGGGCCTATTTCTGGGTGCCGTTCACCGTGCTGCGGGTCAACGCCGCGGTGGCGATGGGTGACCTGGACGAGGTGCGGGCCCGCTCGGCCGAACTGGCGCGCTACTCCGGCAGTATCGCCGGGCTCGGGGTCGACGGGTTGATGGTCGGCCCCGTCGACGATGCGCTGGCCGCGGCCGCCGACGCGCTGGGCCGACCCGACGAGGCCCGCGACTACCGCAAGGCCGCCGAGGCGCTGCGGGACCGGCTGGCGGCCGAGGCCCGCAGCTTCATCGACTAGTCGGCAAGCGCCTCGAGCCGGCTCTCCGCGAGGTCGCCGAAGACCGCGCGCATCACGCGCCGGTGCCGCAGCGCCAGCACCGCGAGGAATGCCCGCAGCCCGATGCCCAGCTGTCCTGCCATCGAGGCCCGCTCGTCGTCGGTCATCACCGCGAGCGAGCGCGGACCGTCGAACGACATCCGGCTGCCGGCGCGGGCGGCCGCCTCCACCGCCTCCCAGTCCGCGACCGACACGTGTTCGGTGATCAGCGGGAACAGGTCCAGTTCCTCGTCGTTGATGTGCTCGGTCAGCAGCGCGGTGAGTTCCGCCAGCTCGAAGGCCATCAGGAACGCGACCTTGCGGTCACCGTTCGACAGCCGGAACGCCGCGGCGCGGGCGCGCAGCTGGTCCAGGCGCGGGTCGAGCGCGGCGTGGTCGTCGGTGAGCTCGCTCAGGTCCAGGTGATCGCCCACGCTGGCCTGGATCACCGGCCACAGCACGGTGTCCTCGGTGCTGTGGTGGTGATGGATGGAGTCGCACAGCATCTCGATGTACTGCGAGATGGCGCGGGCCCGGGCGGGCGTGCAGATCACGTCCCGATCGCGCACCGCCTTGGCCAGCTCGGTGAGACGGACCAGGTCGACGAGCATGGCGCGGTGCGCCAGCGTGATACCCAGCAGATCGGGCTTGGGTTCGCCGGCTTGGCGCGGTGCGACGGTGGTGGTGTGGACGGAGGTGGGCACAGCGGACTCCTTGTGATCAGGTTGTGCACAGCCTGCTGCCCGTGACTTAAGCGCGACTTGGTTGTGGCTTGTCGGGGCTGGTCACGGCCGAAGTAGGGTGGCTGCCATGATCGATCTCGACCTGGACGACATGCGTGGCTGGTTCGGCTTCGGGGTGGCGGGCAACTTCGCCGGGCACCTCGAACAGGCCGGGGAGGCAGTCGATTTCGTCAACGTCAGGTCGGAGGGCGGGGCGCCCAAGGGCATTTTCCCGTGGTACGCGCCGGGCAGTGACACGTTCCTCGGTGAGTTCCCGCTGTCGACGGACGCCGTCCAGCTGCCCGTGAGTGACACCCCGCTGAATCTGCAGATCGAACCCGAGGTCGGGTTGGCGTGTGAGGTGTCGTGGTCGGGCGACCGGGTGGTCGGGCTGCGGCCGTTCGCGCTGGGCGCGTTCAACGACTGCTCGATCCGCCGGCCCAATGCCCCGAAGATCAGTCACAAGAAGAACTGGGGTCCGGCGTCCAAGGGCGTGGCCCCGCAGTTCTTCGAGATCAGCGACCTGAGCCCCGACGGCCCGACGTCGTCGCTGCGGCTGGCCAGCTTCCTGGACGACGGCACCGGCACCGAGCACGCGTACGGCCAGGACAGCCCGTTGCTGGGCTACTCGTACTACGGCACGCAGCTGCTGGACTGGATCGTCGACCGGCTGGCCAACCAGAAGGGTTCCGACGACACGCCTCTGGAGGATGTGGGCGCCCTGATGGTCGCCAGCGGGCACCCGACGCACCTGCTCGTCGGCATCGGCGCGACGCGCTACACCGAGCTGGGGGAGTCCACCTACCTCAAGCCGGGCGACCAGGCCATCGTGCGCGTGTACGACACCGCCTCCGACGACGCCTCGGTGCTGCGGCAGACGGTGCGGGCCGCGCAGTAGCTCGGTTTACCGTCCCGAATTGGGCGTAGCATTGGTGCACGTCGGGGCCATCGGCCGGAGGTATCCATGATGCTCAACTCGACCCGCTCGTTCGTCATCACGTCGGCGGCAATTCTGGCGTTGAGCGGCAGCAGTGCTGTCGCCGCAGCTGATCCACCCGCTCCAGGTACCCCGTGCGGCGGGGACAAGGTGATCACGTCCATCAACACCTGCGAGCCGCTCAACTCGTCCTGCACCGGCTACGACGGGATGCTCATCGGCCGCGTCGCCGCGGACGGGCGGTGCGTGATTCCCGGGCTCGCCGGCACCACCTGGTAACGGCGACCGTCAGCGGCCTGCTTGTTCCTTCAGCAACACGTCGAGCGTCGCCAGAAACTCCCTGGGTCGCAACGGGGTACAGGCCGGCGCCGGGGTGGTGCCGACGACGTCGAGGGTCACCAGCGTCGACTTGATGGGCCGCCAGATGTCCAGCGGCAGCCAGCGCCGCGGATCGGTGCCGCCCCAGATCAGGAACCGGTCCATGATGAATCCGAGTGATTCGGACTTGTAGCCGCGGATCGCGCTCAGCGGGATGATCTTCGACGTGCCCGACGGAAAGTGGTAGCGGCGCAACGTGATTGCCTGCCGGTCCAGGAAAATCTGGCCGTCGTCGTAGTGCGCGTCCGAGCGAGCGCCGGAGTGGGCGCTGGTCACCGTTTGGCGCTCCGCAATTCGTGCCCCTTGGAGGTCAGGCAGCGGCCGTTGTCGAGGTTCCACTGCCAGCCGTGCAGGTTGCAGGTCAGGGTGTTGCCCTCGACGATGCCGAACTTCGACAGGTCGGCCTTCAGGTGCGGACAGCGGCGCTGAATCTCGTAGCCGCCCAGGTCGATTGACGCCGATGTGTCGTGCGCCTCGGCGAACCAGCCGTCGGCGTAGGCGATGCGCTCGTCGGTCAGGCACTTGAAGAACGTGTAGAGGTATTCGTTGTAGCCGCCGACTCGCCACGCCTGGAAGCGGGTGGACAGGAAGATGGTGTTGACCCAGTCCGGTTCGTCATCGCGCAGCACGGTCCGCACCAGCTCGGGCGCGATGCCGAAGCCGTAGCGGAACTTCTCGTCCGGAATCGCTTCCCGCACAGCGCGTTTCGGAAAGTCCAAGACGACGGTCTCGGTTCCGATTCGCAGCTCGACGGGGTACCCGATGCCGTCGCAGATCTGGTCGCTCTGCACCATGATCGGCTCGAACTTGGCCCGCAGCGGCTCCAGCAGCGAATCGCCGGAAGCCGGCGCCCACGAAGCCTTTTCGGCGGCCAGCACCGGTGCCATGCGCTGGGCGTAGGCCTCGATGTACTCGGCCTTGCCGGTGGTGAAGATCGCTTCGGCCTCGGCGTCAGGGATCGGGTGCGTCAGCGAGTCCAGCGTCGAACCGGTGAACGAGGCCACCGTGCCCGGGATCATCAGCAGTCCGCCGTCGTGACCGTGCCGGCGCAGCTGGTCCAGGAACACCGCCTGGTCCGGGAAGATGTTGGCCGGATCGTCGTGATCGTCGTTGAGCCAACGCAATTCGGGATCCAGGAAGCACGGCGGACCGGCCGACGGAACCACCCAGGTGGCCCCGACCTGCGCGATGTACTGGCGGGAGCGGTCCATCTGCCGCTGCCGCTTCTGGGTGCCGAAGGCCTCCTTGGCGCGGGCCGGCATGTCGTAGACCATCGGGTACCAGATGGCGCCCGAGTACTGCAGCATGTGCACGTCGACGTCGCCGAACTCGGTGGCCACCATGTCCAGGTCGATCGGGCGGGCGTCGTTCATGTTGAACGCGACGGTCTCGCCGTCGGAGACCACCAGGCCCGAGTCGCCGATCGGGCCGTCTGCCGGGGCGCGCAGGGCGATGATCATCACGTCCAGGTCGCCCTTCGGGCCGCTGACGCGGTGCTTCACCGAATCGGTGGTCTCGAAGAACGTGTGGAAGCCGAGGGCCTCGAGCTCACGGCGCAGGTCCGGCACCGGGTAGTCCGGCAGCAGCACCGTCGCGTCCTTGTTGACGTGGGCGCGCAGGTGCTCGGGATCGAAATGGTCCTTGTGCAGGTGGCTGACGTACAGGTAGTCGCAGTCGCCGAGTGCGTCCCAGTCCAGCCGGCTGTTGTCCGGGAACGGGAACCACGACGCGAAGTAGGCAGGGTTCACCCACGGGTCGCACAGAATGCTGCCCGCAGCGGTATCGATCCGGAATCCGGCGTGTCCAACGCTTGTGACCTGCACAAATGCCCCTTTTGGCGGTGGAGAGTTCGCCAGCGAGTCTAACTGGATTCCGGCGCGTCCCAGAGCGCGCGGTAGTAGTCGATGCGTGCGTCGTCCCGCGTCACCCCGTAGGCGTCCAGCAGGGCGGCCTCGTAGTTGCCGGGGTAGTTCCAGTCCAGGGACATGGTGGCGATGGCCAGGTCGGCCCACCGGTCGGCCACCCCGAGGTCCCCGATGTCGACGTGTCCGACGAATGCGCCGTCGTCGCTGATCAGGGTGTTCGGTGAGCAGGCGTCACCGTGGCAGACCACGAGCCGGTCCGGATCGGGGACGTCCACAACCCAGGACGGACGTCCGAATGGGCAGTCCTCGACCGGCAGCGCGTCGTGCATGGCGCGCAGGCCCGCGCCGATCGCGCGGGCCGCGGTCTCGGGATCGTCGGACCACCGCGGGTCGACGGCGGAGCGACCGGGCAGGCCCGCGGTGTGCAGCCAGCCTGGGCCCTCGCCGAGCACGATCGGCACGGCGATGTACTCCCCGGCCCAGCGCAGCCGGACCGCTTCGTCGGTGAGCAGCGGCGCGTGCTCGGCCGGGTAGGTCTTCACATACTCGTCGCCGGCGCCGATGGCGAACGTCACGCCACCGAGTTCGTTCTCCCACACCGCGGTCACGGGACGGCCGACGGCCAGCGTGTCGACGACGTCGGGAATCGGTACGGGGCCGCTCGGGAAGGTCACCCCTACAGCCTGGCCTACCTTTGTAGGCACGGTACCGACGGTCCGCACTAGGCTGATGCTCGTGGAACCGGTATATGGCACGGCAATCAAGCTGGCGCGCACGGTGTGGCGCGTACAGGGCTTGAAGTTCACCGTCACGGGCACAGAGAACCTGCCGGTCAGTGGCGGTGCGGTGGTCGCCATCAACCACACCAGCTACTTCGACTTCACCTTCGCCGGGTTGCCCGCCGTCCTGCAGAAGCGGGGCCGCAAGGTGCGGTTCATGGCGAAGAAGGAAGTCTTCGACAACAAGTACGGCGGCTGGCTGATGCGCAAGATGCGCCACATCCCCGTCGACCGCGGCAGCGGCGCCGACTCGTACTCCGAGGCGGTCAAGCAACTCAAACTCGGCGAGCTCGTCGGCGTCTATCCGGAAGCCACGATCAGCCGCAGCTTCGAGATCAAGGCATTCAAATCGGGCGCGGCGCGGATGGCCATCGAGGCCGACGTGCCGATCGTGCCGCACATCATCTGGGGTGCCCAGCGGATCTGGACCAAGGGCCATCCGCGCAACATGCGCCGCCCCAAGGTGCCCATCCACATCCATGTCGGTGAGCCCATCTACCCGACGCTGCCCGCGGCCGAGTTGACCGCGCTGCTGCACGCCCGCATGCAGCACCTGCTGTCGGAAGTTCAGGACGCGTACGGAGAGCACCCGGCCGGCGAATTCTGGGTGCCGCACCGGTTGGGTGGCGGGGCGCCGACGCTGGCCGAGGCCGACCAGATGGATCTCGACGAAGCCCGCGAAAAAGCGGCCCGCCGGGCGGCGCGGCAGGCGGAAGGGGCGCCGGAGTAGCGCCATGGAGCCAGTCTTCCGCGGCATCGAGATTGCCGCCAAGGCGGCGGTTGCCGCCACCGGGACTCGGATCACTTACCAAGGGCTGGAACACATTCCGGATACCGGTGGCGCGGTGATCGCGATCAACCACACCGGTTACGTCGACTTCCTGCCGGTAGGGCTGGCCGCCACGCATCGGAAGCGCCGGGTTCGCTTCATGCTCAAGGCCGAGGTGCAGCAGGTGCCGATGGGCAATTTCCTGGTCAAACGGGCAGGGCTCATCCCGGTCGACCGCAGTTCCGGCGGTGACGCGTATCCGGTCGCCGTGGAGCGGCTGCGCGCCGGGGAACTGGTCGGGGTGTATCCGGAAGCCACGATCAGCCGCAGTTTCGAGCTCAAGGAGTTCAAGACCGGGGTGGCGCGGATGGCGCTCGACGCGCAGGTGCCGATCATCCCCGTGATCGTCTGGGGCGTGCACCGGGTGTGGACCAAGGACCACCCGAAGCGGTTGGGACGCAAGAAGATTCCGGTCATCGTTCGGGTGGGCGCGCCGGTCCTGGCGACCGGTCCGGTCGCCGAGGTGATGGCGAGACTGCAGCAGACCATGACCGATCAGCTGCACACGGCGCAGGAGGAATATCCGCACCCCGAAGGTGCGTATTGGGTGCCGCGCCGACTGGGCGGCAGCGCCCCGACGCCTGAGGAGGCCGAATTGCTGGAGAAGGCCGAACGGGCCCGTCGGGAAGCCGAGGGCCGGTGATGCTGCCCGCCCTGATCGCCACCGACGTCGACGGCACCCTGCTCGACACCCATGAGCGGGTGACGGCGCGGACCCGCGCCGCCGTACAGGCCGCGGTCGCTAACGGGGCCCGATTCGTGCTCGCCACCGGCCGGCCGCCGCGCTGGATTCCGCCGGTGGTGGAGGGCCTCGGGTTTGCCCCGATGGCGGTGTGCGCCAACGGTGCCGTGGTCTACGACGCCGCGACCGATCGCGTCGTGTCGGCGCACACCCTGTCGCCGGACGCGCTGGGTGAGCTGGCCGAAATCGCCGCCCGGGTGATCCCGGGCGTCGGGCTGGCCGTCGAGCGCGTGGGCCGTACCGCGTTCGACGAGTCGATACCCCAGTTCGCGAGTTCGCCTGGCTACGAACACGCCTGGCACAACCCCGACAACACCGAGGTCTCGATCGAGGACATGCTCAGCGTGCCCGCGGTGAAGCTGTTGATCCGCAAGGCCGGCGCGCACAGCGCCGATCTGGCGGCGGCGCTGGCGCCGCACGTCGGCCTCGCCGGCGACCTGACCTACTCGACCAACAACGGGCTCATCGAAGTGGTGCCGCTGGGTATCAGCAAGGCCACCGGCGTCGCCGAGGTCATCCGCCCGCTGGGGATCAGCGCCGAGGACGTCGTGACCTTCGGCGACATGCCCAATGACGTCCCGATGCTGACCTGGGCCGGGCTCGGGGTGGCGATGGGTAATGCGCATCCGGAGGCCAAGGCGGCGGCCGACGAGGTCACCATGACCAACAGCGACGACGGCGTCGCGCGGGTGCTCGAACGCTGGTGGCTGTAGCTCTAGCTCTGCATCTCGATCCGGCTGAACCGCTCGAGCTGCACCGGCTCCTGCTGCGGTAGCGGCGGAAGTTCTTGCGGCACACCGTCGATGACGCGGGTGACGGTCCCGTGCTCGCGGTCGAAGTTGAGGGTGCCGTGCTGGAAGTTCTGCACGATCCACTGCGGTTCCGGAATCTCCCCGCTGGTCGGCAGCCCGAGGGCGCCGCGTTCGAAACCCAGTGCGCCCCAGGCGTCGTAGAGGGATCCGGTCAGCGGCTGGGCGCCGGTGGCGGGCGACCAGTACATGGCGCCGTGGTCGAAGGTCGCATAGCGGGTGTGGCCGTCGGCCGCGGCCTCCGGTGAGGTGGCGACGCCGAGCGGGCTGGCCGCCCCGCCCATGGCCTGCCACTTGTCGAAGATGGCGCCGCCGCGGAGCATTTCCATGGCGCTCAGGGCACCCGGTGGGGCGGTGACAGATGCTGCGATGTCCCGCAATTCGCCCATCGCGGCGTAGGCGGCGTTGCCCGGGCAGTCGGTGTTGCCGACGTCGCGGTGGGTGAAGATGGTCGGCAGGGTCGGCGTCGCGCCGGCGGGGAAGTGGGTGAAGGTGCCGCCGCCCGAGGTCAGCACCACGCTGCCCAGGGGATTGACGTGGTCCAGACTCAGCCGCCAGCCGATCAGCCGGCCGGTCATCTTCAGCTGTAGCGGGGTCGGGGGCACGACGTCGAAGTCACCGAGCATGGCCACGCCCCAGGTGTCGACGTTGAATCCGCCGGTGTGCGACCCCTCGACGGGCCTCGTCATCCCGCCGAACCGGCCTTCGAAAACCTGACCGTACTTGTCGACGAGCGCGTTGTAAGCGATGTCGCACCAACCCAATTCGCGGGTGTGGTACTCGTAGATCGAGCGGACGATGCCCGCGGAATCCTCCGGTGCGTAATCGTTGCTGCCGGCGGTGTGGTGCACGATCGCGGCACGCACGCCCGGGTCGTACACCGGCTGGCCGCAGCGGACGCCCTCGTTGGCGCCCCACTGAGCGCGGCTGATGATGTTCGGCGGCTGGTTCGGTGCCGAGACCGCGGTCGGCTGGAACTGGACGTCGGCCGGCGCCTCCGGCGGGCTGATGAGCACCGCTTTCATGCTGGGGCCCAACGGCTTTTCGACGTCGACGGGGCGGTACCCCAGTCCGGGACCCTGCGGTCGGTTGGCGTCCGGCGGTGTGGCGGCCGCTTCGGCGGGCCGGGTCACCGCGATCTGGACGGTCGTGGTGCGGCCGATGAACACGGGCTCGGTGCCGCGAGTGGTGGCGCGGGCCTCGCCGACGCCGTCGGGTGCCTCGACTTCGTACCAGGGTCCCCAGGACCCGTCGGCTTTCTGGGCGCGCACGCGGGCCGAGGTGCCGGTGAAGTCCGATGCGGTGAGCGCGACCAGGGAGAAGGGGGTGTCCTGGTGGATTTCCCGGACGGTCTGTCCGCCTCCGACGCCGGCCAGTGGCTGCGTGCGCAGCTCTGGTGCCGACGGCTTGTCGTCCGTCAGGCCGGGGATGCCGGGGATACCGCTGACGGCCAACGGCACCATCACGACGGTCGCCGCCAGGGCGGACAACAGTATTGACGGTGCGGGTCGACGGCGCGGCACAGCGCGAATGTTACGTATGTGCCGGGTGTTACCAGTGTTTCGACACGGGTTACTGGGCTGTCAATTCTCTGCGAGACGCCGCAACGGCACCGCAGAGCCGTGGGGCTTCTGCGGTGCCGTCTTGGTTACAGGTCTTCAGTTGTGTGACGGGATGTCAGACCGCGGGTGCCGGCAAGGCCGGTGCGGCCGCTGCGGCTGCCGCGGGGGCGGCCTGAGCGGACTTCACCGCGGACGTGATGGCCGGCATGACCATGCCCTTGAGCAGGTCGATCGCCTGGGTCGCGCCCAGCTGGTTGGCCGCGCTGGTCAGATCGCTGATCAGCCCGCCGCCGCCGCTGCTCGGAGCTGCGCCGAGGCCGAGGCCGTCGCCGCCACCCAGTCCGACCGACGGGTCACCCAGGATCGGGTAGCTGCCGCCCAGTCCCTGGCCCGGGCCGAGGCCCAGGCTGGCGTTGGGATCGGTCATCGGCATCCCTGCCGTGCCGAGCCCTGCCGGGTTCGCGCTGATCGACGGCGTCGTCAGGCCCGTGGCGTTGAGACCGGGAGCCGTCAGCCCAGGCGTGCTCACGCTCGGGAGGGTGGCGCCCTGGGTCGTCAGGCCGGCGCTGGGCAGGCCGCCCAGTCCCGGGGTCAGCGCTGACGGGCTGGTGGTGCCCAGGCCGGTCGGCGGGGTGAGGCCAGGTGCGGTCGCCCCGGTCGGCGGGGTCAGACCAGGTGCGGTCAGTCCGGTCGACGGGGTGGTGCCCAGGCCAGGGGTCAGGCCGGCCGGCGGAGTGAGACCACCAGCGGGCGTCAGGCCGGTCGGCGGCGTCAGACCTGGGGTGCTCAGGCCGGGGGTCAGGCCCGGAGAGCTCAGTCCCGGGGTCAGGCTGGTCTGCGGCGACAGTCCGGTCAGGGGGCTGGTGGAGCCGCCGGCGCCGCCCATGAGGTTCGGCAGGTTGACGCCGAACTGGGACAGGCCCTGCGATAGCGCGGACATGACCTCGTTGGGGAGGTCGGTGACCAGCGCGGCCTGGACGAATTCGCGGTGCTGCGGAGTCGGGTTTGCCGGGGTCATCTGGGCGACCGCCACGAGTGCGATCGGACTTGCGACGGCCACGGCGGCGACTGCGCTCATGGCTGTCGAGAGCTTGCGTCGACGTCGGTTAGGCACGGAAGTCTCCTCGGGTCGTGTGGGGCACGGCTCGAGCTGGCTTGCCGAGTCGTCGGTACTGACGGATTCGATGTTAAAGCTGTGATTGGTGGGATTAGAGTGACGATGCGGAATCGTGAGCGAATTGCGACCGGCCCGCGCACTGGCTGGGCCGACAGGGTGTTTTCGGGCCGAACGGCCTCTGTCGGATACCCTGAACGCCGATGACCTCCGCTGATTCCCGGGGCGCTGTGACCCAGTCCTCCGGCCCATATGACCTCATCGTCGTCGGCTCCGGATTCTTCGGCCTGACGATTGCCGAGCGCGCGGCAACCCAACTCGACAAGCGGGTGCTGGTCGTCGAGCGCCGGCACCACCTCGGCGGCAACGCCTACTCCGAAGCCGAGCCGGAAACCGGCATCGAGGTGCACAAGTACGGTGCCCACCTGTTCCACAACTCCAATCAGCGGGTGTGGGACTACGTGCGGCAGTTCACCGACTTCACCGGCTACCAGCATCGCGTCTTTGCCATGTACGACGGCCAGGCCTACCAGTTCCCGATGGGACTGGGTCTGGTGTCGCAGTTCTTCGGGCGCTATTTCAGCCCGGAGCAGGCCCGCGCCCTGATTGCCGAGCAGTCCGCCGAGATCAACACCGACGATGCGCAGAACCTCGAAGAGAAGGCCATCTCGCTCATCGGCCGGCCGCTCTACGAGGCCTTCGTCAAGGGCTACACCGCCAAGCAGTGGCAGACCGATCCGAAGGACCTGCCCGCGTCGATCATCAGCCGCCTGCCGGTGCGCTACAACTTCGACAACCGCTACTTCAACGACACCTACGAGGGTCTGCCGGTCGACGGCTACACCGCCTGGCTGCAGAACATGGCCGCCGACGAGCGCATCGACGTGGTGCTGAACACCGACTGGTTCGACGTGCGGGACTCGCTGCGCGCCGAGAGCCCGGACGCCCCGGTGCTGTACACCGGTCCGCTCGACCGCTACTTCGACTACTCCGAGGGCCGGCTGGGCTGGCGCACCTTGGACTTCGAGATGGAAGTCCTGCCCATCGGTGACTTCCAGGGCACCCCGGTGATGAACTACAACGACCCCGACGTGCCGTTCACCCGGATCCACGAGTTCCGGCACTTCCACCCCGAGCGGGAGTACCCGACCGACAAGACCGTCATCATGCGGGAGTTCTCGCGCTTCGCGGGCGACGACGACGAGCCGTACTACCCGATCAACACCGATTCGGATCGCGCGATCCTGGCCGCCTACCGCGCCAGGGCCAAGGCCGAGACCGATGAGAACCGCGTGCTGTTCGGCGGCCGCCTCGGCACCTACCAGTACCTCGACATGCACATGGCCATCGCCAGTGCGCTGAACATGTACGACAACGTCCTGATGCCGCACCTGCGTGACGGCGCGGCCCTCGGCGACGCCGTTGCAGAAAGTAGCTGAAAAACCATGAGCGACATTCCGTCCGGCGCGCTGGCGTCGGGACAGTCCCGCGCCGTGAGCCTGCTGTCTCGGGTCATCCTGCCTCGGCCGGGTGAGCCCCTCGACGTTCGCAAGCTGTACATCGAGGAGTCGTCCACCAACGCCCGGCGCGCGCACGCCCCGACCCGCACCACACTGGAAATCGGTGGGGAGTCCGAGGTTTCGTTCGCCACCTACTTCAACGCGTTCCCGGCTAGCTACTGGCGCCGCTGGTCGATCCTGACCTCGGTGGTGCTGCGCGTCGAGCTGACCGGCAGCGCCCGTGTCGACGTCTACCGGTCGAAGGCGACCGGCGCGCGAATCACCGTGGGCGGCAGCGAAATTGCCAGCGGCGAGGACGGCCTCCCGGCAGTGGTCGAGTTCGAGATCGGCTTGGAGCCGTTCGAGGACGGCGGCTGGATCTGGTTCGACATCACCACCGACAGCGCGGTGACGGTGCACAACGCCGGGTGGTACGCACCGGTGGAAGCGCCCGGCCGGGCGAACATCACGATCGGCATCCCGACCTTCAACCGCCCGGCGGACGCCGTCAACGCGCTCGCGGCGCTGACCTCGGATCCGTTGGTGGACCAGGTGATCGGTGCGGTCATCGTGTCCGATCAGGGCGCCAACAAGGTCAAGGACCACCCCGACTTCGCGGCCGCGGCAGCCCCGCTGGCCGACCGGTTGTCCATCCACAACCAGCCGAACCTCGGTGGCTCCGGCGGCTACAGCCGGGTGATGTACGAGGCGCTGAAACACACTGACTGCGAACAGATCCTGTTCATGGACGACGACATCCGCGTCGAGCCCGACTCGATCCTGCGGGCGCTGGCGTTCAACCGGTTCGCCAAGACGCCGACCCTGGTCGGCGGCCAGATGCTCAACCTGCAGGAGCCCTCGCACCTGCACGTCATGGGTGAGATGGTCGATGCGGCGAACTTCATGTGGACGCACGCCGTCAATGCCGAGTACGACCACAACTTCGCGAAGTACCCTCTCGCCGACGAGGAGGAGTACCGCAGCAAGATCCTGCACCGCCGCATCGACGTCGACTACAACGGCTGGTGGATGTGCATGATCCCGCGCGCGGTGGCCGAGGAACTCGGTCAGCCGCTGCCGCTCTTCATCAAGTGGGACGACGCGGACTACGGGCTGCGCGCGGGCGAGCACGGCTACCCGACGGTGACGCTGCCCGGCGCGGCGATCTGGCACATGGCGTGGAGCGACAAGGACGACGCCATCGACTGGCAGGCGTACTTCCACCTGCGTAACCGCCTCGTGGTGGCGGCGCTGCACTGGGACGGCAATATCCGTGGCCTGGTGGCGAGCCACTTCAAGGCGACTGTCAAACACCTTCTGTGCCTTGAGTATTCGACGGTGGCGATCCAGAACCGGGCCATGGACGACTTCCTCGCCGGGCCGGACAACCTGTTCACCATCCTCGAGTCCGCGCTGCCCGAGGTGCGCGCCATGCGTGCCGAGTACCCGGACGCGGTGGTGCTGGAAAGCGCGACCACGCTGCCCGCGCCGTCGGACAAGAAGTGGCGCCGGAAGGTCAAGATTCCCACCAGCTTGCCCGCCATCGCGGTCCGGCTGACCCGCGGTGTGGTGAACCAGCTCAAGCCGCACGATCCGGAACACCATGTGCGGCCGCAGATCAACGTTGCGACGCAGGATGCGCGCTGGTTCTCGCTGTGCATGGTCGACGGTGTCACCGTCACCACCGCCGACGGCCGCGGCGTGGTCTACCGGCAGCGCGACCGCGAGAAGATGTTCGAGTTGCTGCGTGAGTCGCTCAAGCGTCAGGCGCTGTTGGCCCGCAAGTTCAACCGCATGCGTCGGGTGTACCGCAACGCACTGCCGGAGCTGACGAGCAAGGAGCGGTGGGAAGCCGTGCTGCTGGCCTCCCAAACCGAATCGGCCGGTGCCAGATGAGCCTCGAAGGTATCGAGGGTGATGATGCCGCCCCTGGTGCTCCGCACGGTGAGGACGCCATCCTGGTCGGCGTGCAGTCCGCGCTGACCGGACGTCCCGGGGTGCTCGCCGGCGCCCGCGTGCTGTCGTACTTCGGTGAGCACAGCCTCGGCTGGTTCGCCGTTTGTGGCCTGGGTGCGGTGCTGCAGCCGCAGCGCCGCCGGGCCTGGGTGACGGCCGGTGTCGGCACCTTCCTGGCCCATGCGGCCGCCGTGCTGATCAAGCGCGTGGTCAAGCGGGAGCGCCCGCAGCACCCGGCCATCGCCGTCAACGTCGGCACCCCGAGCCGGCTGAGCTTCCCGTCGGCGCATGCGACGTCGACCGCTGCGGCCGCGATCCTCATCGGCCGGGCCACGGGCCTGCCGCTGCCGTGGTTCCTGGTGCCGCCGATGGCGTTGTCGCGGCTGGTTCTGGGCGTGCACTATCCCACTGACGTGCTGACCGGTGTCGTGGTGGGAACCGCGGTCGCCGAATCAGTTGGCGCGATTTCCGAGCGAACTGCAAAGCGCGAACCAAAGGCTGGGGCATGACCGAAGTGACGCAGGAGCTGGGGCCGCCGAAGAACCTGGCCGCCGGCCTGGTCAAGGCGCTGCGGCCGCGCCAGTGGGTGAAGAACGTCCTGGTGTTGGTCGCACCGCTGGCGGCCCTTGGTGGCGGGGCGCACTACAGCTACGCCGATGTGCTCAAGCACGTCGGCGTGGCGTTCGTGGTGTTCTGCATGGCCGCGTCGTGCATCTACCTGATCAACGATGCCCGCGATGTGGAAGCGGACCGCCTGCACCCGACCAAGCAGTATCGGCCGATCGCGGCCGGCGTGGTTCCGGTGACCATGGCCTATGGACTGGCTGCGGCACTGGGTGTCGGCTCGCTGGCCATCTCGTGGTGGCTCACGCCCAGCCTGGCGATCGTCATGGCCGTTTATATCGCGTCCCAGCTGGCCTACTGCTTCGGCCTGAAACATCAAGCGGTGCTGGACATCTGCATCAACGCCTCCGGGTTCCCGCTCCGTGGCATCGCCGGTGGTGTCGCCGCCGGGATCCCGCTGTCCAAGTGGTTCCTGCTGGTGTTCGCGTTCGGCTCGCTGTTCATGTCGGCCGGAAAGCGTTACGCCGAACTGCAACTCGCTGAACGCACCGGGGCCAAGATCCGCAAGGCGCTGGAGTCGTACACCAGCAGCTACCTGCGGTTCGTCTGGACGTTGTCCGCGACCGCCGTGGTGCTCTGCTACGGCCTGTGGGCCTTCGAGGGCAACAAGGGCCCGTGGTTCGCGGTGTCGATGGTGCCGTTCACCATCGCGATCCTGCGCTACGCCGTCGACGTCGACAGCGGCGCGGCGGGTGAACCCGAGGAGATCGTGCTGAACGACCGGGTGTTGCAGCTGCTGGGCGTGGCCCTGGTCGCAACGCTCGTCGCCGCGATTCTGCCCGGACTGATCCGGTGAGTGACTCGCCCGCCCAGCAATTGCTGCGCGGGCCGGTCTTTCCGTATGGCCGGGCCGCGCGGATCAGCCTGTGGCTGAGCGTCGCGGTGTCTGCCGCCCTGTTCGGTTGGGGCGCCTGGCAGCGCCGGTGGATCGCGGACGACGGCCTGATCGTGCTGCGCACGGTGCGAAACCTGTTGGTCGGCAACGGCCCCGTCTTCAACGCCGGTGAGCGCGTCGAGTCCAACACCTCGACGCTGTGGACCTATCTGGTCACCCTCGGCGCCTGGATCGGCGGCTCGGTGCAGCTCGAGTACGTCGCTCTGGCCCTGGCCCTGACGTTGAGTGTGGCGGGCCTGGTCTTCGCGATGCTCGGCACCGGCCGGCTGTACGCCCCCGGGCTGCGGGGCCGTCGTGCACTGCTGGTCCCGGCCGGCGCCCTGGTCTACATGGCGGTGCCGCCGGCGCGTGACTTCGCCACGTCGGGCCTGGAAAACGGCCTGATCATGGCCTACCTCGGACTGCTCTGGTGGATGCTGGTGTGCTGGGGTCAGGGCCCGATTGCTCCTCGCGTCCGCGGTGCCGTGCGCGCGCCCGGTGCCGAAGACCGCGAAGCCGACGCCAACGTCACCAGCGCCCGGTTCGACGGCGCGCTGGCCTGCCTGGCCGGGCTGTCGGTCCTGGTACGCCCCGAGTTGGCGCTGATCGGCGGGGTGGCGCTGGTCATGCAGTTGGTCGCCGCCCGCGGCCGGCGCCGGCGGCTCATCATCGTGGTGGCCGGTGGTCTGCTGCCGATCGGCTACGAGATCTTCCGCATGGGCTATTACGGCCTGCTGGTGCCGATCACCGCCCTGGCCAAGGACGCCACCGGATCCAAGTGGCAGCAGGGTTTCGTCTACCTCAGCAACTTCAACGGGCCGTACTTGTTGTGGGTCCCGGCTGTGCTGACCGCGGCGCTCGCGATTGTGTTGTTCGTCACTCACAGCCGGCCGTGGTGGGGCCAGGCGGCGCCGCGCGGCTACAGCACCTTGGCCCGTCGGGTCCAAAGTCCCACTGCGGTAGTGATTTTCATGGTGGGCAGTGGTCTGGTGCAGGGGCTGTACTGGATCCGCCAGGGCGGCGACTTCATGCATGGCCGGGTGCTGTTGGTACCGCTGTTCTGCCTGGTCACGCCTGTTGCGGTGATTCCGATCGTGCTTCCTGACGGCAAGAACATCGCCCGCGAGGTCGGCTACGCGCTGGCCGGTACGACGACGGCCCTGTGGCTGGCGGTCGTCGGCTGGTCGCTGTGGGCGGCCAACTCACCTGGCCTCGGATCCGACGCCACGCGGGTGACCTACTCCGGCATCGTCGACGAGCGGCGCTTCTACTCGCAGGCCACCGGCCACGCGCACCCGCTGACGGCCGCGGACTATCTGGACTACCCGCGGATGCGGGCGGTGCTCGCGGCCATCGACAACACCCCGGTCGGCGCGCTGCTGCTGCCGTCGGGCAATTACGACCAGTGGGACGTGGTGCCGGCGATGCCGCCCCCGGTGCCGGACCCGACGTTTCCGGCGCCGCCCAACTGGTTCGAAAAAGGGCCGCACACAGTCTTTTTCACCAACCTGGGCATGATGGGTATGAACCTGCCGCTCGAGGTCCGGGTGATCGACCAGATCGGGCTGGCCAATCCGCTGGCCGCCCACACGGCGCGGCTGGACGATGCGCGCATCGGTCACGACAAGGAGCTGTTCCCGGACTGGGCGGTGGCCGAGGGCCCGTTCCTGCGTAAGCCGCCGTGGATTCCGACGTATCTCGACCAGGACTGGGTGGCGCAGGCGGCGGTCGCCCTGACGTGCCCGGAGACCGAGACGATGCTGAGTTCGGTACGGGCTCCGATGGGCGTACACCGGTTCATGTCAAATCTGGTACACGCGTTCACATTTACGCGTTACCGGATTGATCGCGTGCCGTTATACGAGCTGTATCGCTGCAAGCTCGATGTGCCTCCGAGGCTGTCGACCCCTTACACTGGCTTACCGGCTACCGGGCCGTAGTTTCGGCGCATGAGCGCTGGCACGGTCTGAAGCGTAGGTAACGCCGGGGAACCATGCGGCGATAACCACTCGGGCGAGTGCGCCCGGCCTGATCGTCACCTCAACGGCAGAGGCGGTGGTGAGGGTTGTCCGTACGCCGTCATTGGAAATATTAGGGAGCGGTATGAGTTTCGTTGGGAAGATGCGGTCCATGGCCAAGGCCATGCCGCGCCGGATGGCGGTTGCGGCGGTTGCCGCGGCAGCGCTGCCCGGTCTCGTCGGTGTTGTCGGTGAAACGGCGACTGCAGGGGCTTTCTCGCGTCCCGGTCTGCCGGTTGAGTACCTGCAGGTTCCGTCGGCGGCCATGGGTCGCGACATCAAGATCCAGTTCCAGAGCGGTGGCGCCAACTCGCCCGCCGTCTACATGCTTGACGGTCTGCGTGCGCAGGACGACTACAACGGCTGGGACATCAACACCGCCGCGTTCGAGTGGTACAACGGCTCGGGCCTGTCGATGGTCATGCCGGTCGGCGGCCAGTCCAGCTTCTACAGCGACTGGTACAAGCCGGCTTGCGGCAAGGCTGGTTGCTCCACCTACAAGTGGGAGACCTTCCTGACCCAGGAGCTGCCCGCTTACCTGCAGGCCAACAAGTCGGTCAAGCCGACCGGTGGCGCTGCGATCGGTCTGTCGATGGCCGGTTCGGCCGCGATGACCCTCGCGATCTACCACCCGCAGCAGTTCATCTACGCGGGCTCGATGTCGGGCTTCCTGAACCTGTCCGAGGGCTGGTGGCCGTTCCTGGTCAACATCTCGATGGGTGACGCCGGTGGCTACAAGGCCGACGACATGTGGGGCTCGACGGGCTCCCCGGACAACGCCTGGAAGCGCAACGACCCGTTCGTGAACATCGCGACGCTGGTTGCCAACAACACCCGCCTGTGGGTCTACTGCGGCGATGGCAACCCGAGCGACCTCGGCGGCAACAACGTGCCGGCCAAGTTCCTCGAGGGCCTGACCATCCGCACCAACCGGACCTTCCAGGAGACCTACCTGGCTGCCGGTGGCACCAACGGTGTGTTCAACTTCCCCAACAGCGGTACCCACGACTGGGGCTACTGGGGCCAGCAGCTGCAGGCCATGAAGCCTGACCTGCAGCGTGTGCTGGGTGCTTCGGGCCAGGCGTAAGCCCTGACCTGAGGTAAATCCTCCGGCAACAACTCGCACTGGCGGCGGCGACCTTCACAGGTCGTCGCCGCCAGTCGTTTGTGTCGAGGTAGACGCACATCACCCCAGCCGCTGGCAACGTTCCCTCCCATTGTTCGGTCACCATCTGTCGAGGTGATGTGGTTCACTACAACGCGGGTTCAGACGCTCGGACGACACACGACAGGTGAGGTTGGTTATGGGGCTGCAGGCAATGCGGGGGATGTTCCGGACGATGGCCGCCACCGCGGCTGCTGTGGTGCTCGCCGGCGGCATGCTGACGGGCGCCGGGACCGCCCACGCTGCGGGTGTGGAGACGTTGATGGTGCCCTCTGCCGCGATGGGCCGGGATATCCCGGTGTCGTTCCAGGCCGGCGGTCCGCACGCGGTCTTCCTGCTCGATGCCTTCAATGCCGGCCCGGATGTCAGCAACTGGGTCACCGCCGGCAATGCCATGGGCACGCTGGCCGGTAAGGGCATCTCCGTGGTTGCCCCGGCCGGTGGCGCGTTCAGCTTCTACACCAACTGGGAGCAGGACGGTTCCAAGCAGTGGGAGACCTTCCTGAGCCAGGAGCTCCCGGACTATCTGGCCGCCACCAAGGGTCTGGCCCCGAACGGTCACGGTGTGGTCGGTGCGGCCCAGGGCGGCACCGCCGCGTTGTCGCTGGCCGAGTTCCACCCCGACCGGTTCCGCTTCGCCGGCTCGCTCTCGGGCTTCCTGACCCCGTCGTCGACGACGTTCAACGGCGCGATCACCGCCGGGATGCGGGAGTTCGGTGGCGTGGACACCTACGGCATGTGGGGCGCCCCGCAGCTGGGCCGCTGGAAGTGGCACGACCCCGATGTGCACGTCAGCCTGCTGAACCAGAACAACACCCGGATCTGGGTGTTCAGCCCGTCGACGGTGACCTGCAGTGACCCGGCGGCCATGATCGGCTACTGCGACCAGGCGCAGGGCAGCAACCGGGCGTTCTACGCGCATTACCGCAGCGTCGGCGGCCACAACGGGCACTTCGATTTCCCGGACGGCCCGCAGCACGATTGGGGTAGCTGGAGCGGTCAGCTCGGCGCCATGTCGGGCGAATTGGTGAGCGTCATCCGCTAGCTCTCACCGGAGTGATCTTGCCGACGGAACCCGTCGGCGTGACCTCGACGTGACGAGCGCTGAGTACATTCGGATCGCAACCGGATCGACTCTGCAAGCAGGAGAACCTCACACCACATGGCCACCAACAATCGGCGTCGCCGCCACCGCATCCTTGCCATCGCCGCGGCGGGCGCTGTAGCACTGCTGGTCATCGTGGTCGCCTTCGCGATCGTGGTGTGGCTGCGTCAGCCGGGCGAGATTCCCGGGCCGACGCCGCCCTCGGCGCAGCCGCCGACCTCAGGGCCCACCACGAAGCCGTCCAAGCCGCGGCCGGCCTACCAGTCGGCCGACTGCCCCGATGTGCAGCTGATCTCGATCCCGGGTACCTGGGAGTCGTCGCGGGTGCTCGATCCGCTGAACCCGACGCCGTCGTTCCCGATCGCGCTGCTGCTGAACGTGAGCAATCCGCTCGGCCAGGATTTCGGTGCCGACCGGCTGGCCCAGTACACGGTGCCCTACACCGCGCAGTTCCATAACCCGCTTGCCGCGGACAACCAGATGTCGTACAACGACAGCCGCGAAGAGGGCAAGAAGAAGGCCGTAGAAGCGATCACCGACATCAACAACCGGTGCCCGCTGACCAGCTTCGTGATCATCGGCTTCTCGCAGGGCGCGGTCATCGCCGGCGACATCGCCAGTGACATCGGCAACGGGCGCGGTCCCATCGACCAGGACCTGGTGCTCGGTGTGACGCTGATCGCCGACGGCCGGCGCCAGCCCAACGTGGGCAAGGACGTCGGCCCGAACCCGCCGGGGCAGGGCGCCGAGATCACGCTGCACGAACTGCCGCTCGGGATGCTCGGCCTGAACATGACGGGACCGCGCGTCGGTGGCTTCGGTGAGCTCAACGACCGGGTCAACGAGATCTGCGGAAAGGGCGACCTGATCTGCGCCGCGCCGACCGAGGCGTTCAACGTCGTCAACCTGCCCAGCACGCTCGCCACCCTGTCCGGCAGCGCCGCGGGACCGGTGCACGCGCTGTACAACACCCCGCAGTTCTGGACCCTCGACGGTCAGACCTCGACCCAGTGGACGCTGGACTGGGCCAAGCAGTTGGTGGACAACGCGCCGCATCCCAAACACGGCTGACATCACAGGTTGGCTACTGGCGAGTACAAAATCGGTGGGGTGATTTGGCCTGCGAATACGCGTCACCTAACATTAAGAGATAGCTAAGAGCACGGCCTTATCATTGACCGGTGCATCTTGGGGTGGCATATCGCTACTGCCCGGTACCATTTGCCGGGATTTGGCGTGACTGGCCGCACACGAAGTAGCCAGCGCGGCAGGCTGTGACAGGAGATTTTGATGGCGTTCCACAACCCGTTCATCAAGAACGGGAAGATCAGCTTCCCGGACAACGCGAGCATCGTCGGACACGTCGAGCGCTGGGCGAAGGTCCGTGGTGGCCGACTGGCGTTCCGGTTCCTGGACTACTCCACCGAGCGCGACGGCGTCGCCCGCGATCTGAACTGGGCCCAGTTCAGCGCCCGCAACAAGGCGGTGGCCGCACGCCTGCAGCAGGTCACCGAGGTCGGCGACCGCGTCGCGATCCTGTGCCCGCAGAACCTGGACTACCTCGTCGCGATGTACGGCGCCATGTACGCCGGCCGCATCGCCGTGCCGCTGTTCGACCCGTCCGAGCCGGGCCACGTCGGCCGCCTGCATGCCGTCCTGGACGACTGCAAGCCGTCGGCCATCCTGACCACCACCGCCGCTGCCGAAGGCGTGCGCAAGTTCTTCCGTAGCCGCCCGGCCAACGAGCGCCCGCGCGTCATCGCGGTCGACGCGGTGCCCGAAGAGGTCGCCGCCACCTGGATCCCGTTCGAGGACATCGACGAGAACACCGTCGCCTACCTGCAGTACACCTCGGGCTCGACCCGCATCCCGACCGGCGTGCAGATCACCCACATGAACCTGGCCACCAACGTGGTCCAGGTCGTCGACGCGCTGGAGGGCGAAGAGGGCGACCGTGGCCTGTCCTGGCTGCCGTTCTTCCACGACATGGGTCTGATCACCGCGCTGATCGCGCCGATGATCGGCCACAGCTTCACCTTCATGACGCCCGCGGCCTTCGTGCGCCGGCCGGAGCGCTGGATTCGCGAGATGGCCCGCAAGGACACCGACACCGGCGGCGTCATCTCGGTGGCCCCGAACTTCGCCTTCGATCACGCCGCGGCCCGCGGTGTGCCGAAGGAAGGCCCCGGCTCCATCGATTTGTCCAACGTCAAGGCCGTGCTGAACGGCAGCGAGCCGATCTCGGCCGCGACCGTGCGCCGGTTCAACGAGGCCTTCGGCCCGTTCGGCTTCCCGTCCAAGGCCATCAAGCCGTCGTACGGTCTGGCCGAGGCCACGCTGATGGTGTCGACGACCCCGTCCGCCGCGGAGCCGACCATCGTGTCGGTGGACCGCGACTGCCTCAACACCGGCACCTTCGTGGTGGTCCCGGACGACTCGCCGAAGGCGGTCGCCCAGGCCGGTGCCGGCAAGATCGGCGTGGACGAGTGGGCCGTCATCGTGGACGCCGAGACTGCCACCGAGCTGCCCGACGGCCAGATCGGTGAGATCTGGATCAGCGGCGCCAACATGGGCACCGGCTACTGGGGCAAGCCCGAAGAGACCATCGAGACCTTCCAGAACACCCTCAAGTCGCGCACCAGCCCGTCGCACGCCGAGGGCGCGGAAGACAGCGCCACCTGGGTGCGCACCGGCGACTACGGCGCCTACCACGACGGCGAGCTGTACATCACCGGCCGCGTCAAGGACCTGGTCATCGTCGACGGCCGTAACCACTACCCGCAGGACCTCGAGTACTCGGCGCAGGAGGCCAGCAAGGCACTGCGCGTCGGCTACGTGGCGGCGTTCTCGGTGCCGGCCAACCAGCTGCCCGACGAGGTCTTCGCCGACGCGCACTCCGGCCTCAAGCGCGACAAGGATGACACCTCCGAACAGCTGGTCATCGTCGGCGAGCGTGCCGCCGGTGCCCACAAGTTGGAGATCCAGCCGATCATCGACGACATCCGCGCGGCCATCGCGGTGCGCCACGGCGTCACCGTGCGCGACGTGGTGCTGACCGCGGCCGGCGCCATCCCGCGTACCTCCAGCGGCAAGATCGGCCGCCGCGCCACCCGTTCGGCCTACCTGGACGGCACGCTGCGCAGCGGCAAGGTGGCCAACGCGTTCCCCGACGATCTGAACTGAACTCCTCTATCCCGGGCCCGAACCATCCCGTCCGGCGGCGAAAGTGAACAGTGAAAATGACTGACACCGAAGACAATTCGAACGAACTCGACACTTCGCCGCAGGAGGGTGACAGCGCGCCTGTGTCGCGCGCCAACGGCATGTCCGTGCCGGAGGTGCGTGACTGGCTGCGCAACGCGGTCGCGAAGGCCACCGGTCAGTCGCCGGACTCGATCGACGAGAGCACACCGCTGGTGGAACTCGGCCTCTCCTCGCGCGACGGGGTGGCCATGGCCAGTGATCTCGAGGACCTCACCGGGGTCACGTTGAATGCCACGGTGTTGTTCCGGCACCCGACCATCGAGACGCTGGCGCAGGTGATCGTCGAGGGCGAGCCGGAGGTGGACACCGCCGCCGCGAACGCCGAGGACTGGTCCCGCGACGCCGACGACGACGCGATGAACATCGCGGTCGTCGGTCTGGCCACCCGCTTCCCGGGTGACATGAACACCCCCGACGAGATGTGGCAGGCGCTGCTGGAAGGCCGCGACGCCATCACCGATCTGCCCGAGGGCCGCTGGGAAGAGTTCCTGGCCGAGCCGCGGATCGCCGAACGCGTGGCCCAGGCCCGCACCCGCGGTGGGTACCTGTCGGACATCAAGGGCTTCGACGCCGAGTTCTTCGCGCTGGCCAAGATGGAAGCCGACAACATCGATCCGCAGCAGCGGATGGCGCTCGAATTGACCTGGGAAGCACTGGAATTCGCCCGCATCCCGGCGTCGGCGCTGCGCGGTGAGGCGGTCGGCGTCTTCGTCGGCAGCTCGACCAACGACTACAGCTTCCTGTCGGTCTCCGACCCGTCGATCACGCACCCGTACGCCATCACCGGCACCGCGAGCTCCATCATCGCCAACCGGGTTTCGTACTTCTTCGACTTCCGCGGGCCGTCGATGACCATCGACACCGCGTGTTCCTCGTCGCTCGTCGCGATGCACGAGGGCGTGAAGGCGCTGCGCTCCGGCGAGGCCGACGTCGTCGTGGCCGGTGGCGTCAACGCCCTGGTGACCCCGATGGTGACGGTCGGCTTCGACATGGTCGGCGGCGTCCTGGCGCCGGACGGCCGCATCAAGTCGTTCAGCTCGGATGCCGACGGCTACGCCCGTTCCGAGGGCGGCGGCATGGTCGTGCTCAAGCGCGTCGCCGACGCCCGCCGCGACGGTGACGAGATTCTCGCCATCATCGCCGGTTCGGCCATCAACCACGATGGCCGCTCCAACGGCATGCTGGCCCCCAACCCTGACGCTCAGGAAGCGGTGCTGCGCAAGGCCTACAAGGACGCCGGCATCGATCCCAAGACCGTCGACTACATCGAGGCGCACGGCACCGGCACCATCCTGGGTGACCCGATCGAGGCCGATGCGCTCGGCCGCGTCGTGGGCCGTGGCCGCGCCGCCGACAAGCCGGCGCTGCTGGGTGCCGTGAAATCCAATGTGGGACACCTGGAGTCGGCCGCGGGTGCGGCGAGCGTCGCGAAGATGACGCTGGCGCTGTACCACGACAAGCTGCCCGCTTCGATCAACTACGCGGGCCCCAACCCCTACATCGACTTCGACAAGGAGCACCTCAAGGTCAACGCCGAGCTGTCGGACTGGCCGCGCTACAGCGGTCACGCCGTCGCCGGGGTGTCCGGTTTCGGTTTCGGTGGCGCCAACGCCCACCTGGTCATGCGCCAGGTGCTGCCCAGCGACCTCGTCGAGCCGGAGCCCAAAGAGGTTGTGGTTGAAGAGAAGCCGTCGGATGACGCCAATGCCGTGTACGTCGGCGGCGTCAAGATGGACGAGTACGGCGAGTTCATCGACGATGAAGACGACAAGCGTGGCGACGCGGATTTCTACGGCTACGAGACCGACGACGAGCCCGAGCTCCCCGGTCTGACCGAGCGGGCGCTGGAGCTCATCGAGCTGGCGCGCGCCGAACTCGAGGCGGCCGAGCCTGTCAAGCGCATTGTGCCGCTGGCGGTTTCGGGCTTCCTGACCTCGCGCAAGAAGTCCGCCGCTGCTGAGCTGGCGGACTGGATCGACAGCGAGGCGGGCCGGTCCTATTCGCTGGAGTCCATCGGTCGCTCGCTGTCGCGGCGGAACCACGGCCGTTCGCGCGCAGTGATTCTGGCGCACGACCACGACGAAGCGGTCAAGGGTCTGCGCGCCCTGTCCGAGGGCAAGCAGAACCCGCTGGTGCTGGCCGCCGATGGCCCCGTCACCAACGGCCCGGTGTGGGTGCTGGCCGGATTCGGTGCGCAGCACCGCAAGATGGGCAAGAGCCTGTACCTGAACGATCCGATCTTCGCGGAGTGGATCAACAAGGTCGACGCCCAGATCCAGGATGAGCGCGGTTACTCGGTGGTCGAGCTGATCCTCGATGACGCCATCGACTACACCAACGAGACCTGCGAATACCCCATCGAGGTCGTCCAGACGGTGATCTTCGCCCTGCAGATCGCGCTCGGTGAGCTGCTGAAGGCGCACGGTGCGAAACCTGGTGCGGTGGTTGGCCAGTCGCTCGGTGAAGCGGCCGCGGCGTACTTCTCCGGTGGCCTCTCGCTGGCCGACGCCACCCGTACCATCTGCTCGCGCGCCCACCTCATGGGTGAGGGCGAGGCCATGCTGTTCGGCGAGTACATCCGCCTGATGGCTCTGGTCGAGTACTCGGCCGAGGAGATCAAGACGGTCTTCGCCGACTTCCCGGGCCTCGAGGTGTGCGTCTACGCCGCCCCGACCCAGACCGTCATCGGCGGCCCGCCGGAGCAGGTCGACGCGATCATCGCCCGCGCCGAAGCCGAGGGCAAGTTCGCCCGCAAGATGCAGACCAAGGGCGCCAGCCACACGCAGCAGATGGACCCGCTGCTCGGCGAACTGTTGGCGGAAATCCAGGGCATCGAGCCGCAGCCACTGGCCACCGGCTACTACTCGACGGTCCACGAGGGCAGCTTCCTGCGCGCCGGCAGCGACCCGATCCACGATGTCGAGTACTGGAAGAAGGGGCTGCGCCACAGCGTCTACTTCACCCACGGCATCCGCAACGCCGTCGACAACGGGCACACCACGTTCCTGGAGCTGGCCCCGAATCCGGTGGCGCTCATGCAGGTTGGGCTCACCACCATGTCGGCCGGTCTGCACGACGGTCAGCTGATCCCGACCCTCGCCCGCAAGCAGGACGAGGTCGACTCCATGACCAACGCCATGGCTCAGCTGTTCGTGCACGGCCATGACCTGGACTTCCGGACGCTGTTCTCGCCCGCCGAGGATCCGGCGACCGACTACGCGCCGATCCCGCCGACGCGCTTCAAGCGCAAGCCGCACTGGCTGGACGCACACTTCACCGCCGACAGCTCGGCCATCGCGCCGGGTAGCCATGTCGCGACGCCGGACGGCCGCCACGTGTGGGAGTACGGCCCGCGCGGCGAGGTCGACGCTGCCGCACTGTCTGATCTGGTGAAAGCCGCTGCCGCACAGGTGCTTCCGGACGCCCGAGTGGCCGCCTTCGAGCAGCGCGCCATTCCGGGTGAGGGTGCCCGCCTGGTCACCACGCTGACCCGCCACCCCGGTGGCGGCACGGTGCAGGTGCACGCCCGCATGGGCGAGTCCTTCACCCTCGTCTACGACGCGGTCGTCAGCCGCGGCGGTGACGGCGCGGCCCTGCCGGTCGCGCTCGGCGGTACGGCGCTGCCCGCGGCCGTCGGTGCTGCGGCGGCCGAAACTGCCGTTGCCGCACCGGAACCCGTCGAAGATGACGCCGCCATCCTGCAGGACGATCTGACTGCGGGCGCGGGCCTGGCCGCCGGCTTCAAGAAGTGGTCGCCGGATTCCGGCGAGACCATCGCGGACCGGTTGGGTGCCATCGTCGGTGGCGCCATGGGCTACGAGCCCGAGGACCTGCCGTGGGAGGTGCCGCTGATCGAGCTGGGTCTGGACTCGCTGATGGCGGTCCGGATCAAGAACCGCGTCGAGTACGACTTCGACCTGCCGCCGATCCAGTTGACCGCGGTCCGCGACGCCAACCTGTACGCGGTGCAGAAGCTGATCGAGTACGCGATCGAGCACCGCGACGAGGTCGACCAGCTCGCCGAGGCGCAGAAGGGGCAGAGCTCCGAGGAGATCGCCGCCGCACAGGCCGAAATGCTGGGTGGCGCAACGACCGTCGCCGAGCTGGAGGCCAAGCTGGCCGAGGCAGGCCATCCCTTGGCTGCCAAGGACGAGGCGAAGCCGGCAGTCGAGATCGCCACGGATGCCGCTGCCGCGCTGGAGATTCCGGCGCCGCCCACGAACCCGGCCGGCCCGGCCGTCCCGCCGCCGCCGACCAACCCGTCGGGACCCGCCGGCGCGAGCCAGGCGACCGCGGCTGCGGCTGCGGCCAAGGTGCTCACGCAGGAGGCGGTCACCGAGGCGCTGGGCGCAGACGTGCCACCGCGCGACGCGGCTGAGCGGGTCACCTTCGCGACGTGGGCGATCGTCACCGGCAAGTCGCCCGGCGGCATCTTCAACGAGCTGCCCGCCGTCGACGATGCGATCGCCACCAAGCTGTCCGAGCGGCTCTCCGAGCGCGCCGAGGGCATCGTGACGGTCGAGCAGGTGCGCTCGGCCAAGACGATCGAGCAGCTGTCCACGATCGTGCGTGATCAGCTGGAGGACGGCGTGGTCGACGGGTTCGTCCGGACGCTGCGGCCGGCGAAGGAAGGTGGCCCTGCGGTGCCACTGTTCGTCTTCCACCCTGCCGGTGGATCGACGGTGGTCTACGAGCCGCTGTTAAAGCGCCTGCCGGAGGACATCCCGGTCTACGGCATCGAGCGCGTCGAGGGTTCCATCGAGGAGCGCGCTGCCGAGTACGTGCCCAAGCTGCTGGCGATGCACAAGGGCCCGTTCGTCCTGGCCGGCTGGTCGCTGGGTGGGGCGCTGGCCTACGCGTGCGCGATCGGCCTCAAGCAGGCAGGCGCCGACGTCCGGTACGTCGGGCTGATCGACTGTGTCCGGCCCGGTGTGCCGATCGATAAGACCCAGGCCGGCATGCGGGCACGCTGGGATCGGTACGCCCGCTTCGCCGAGCGCACCTTCAACGTCGAGGTTCCGGAGATTCCGTACGAGGAACTGGAGAAGCTCGACGACGAGGGCCAGGTGAAGTTCGTGCTGGACATCGTCGCGCAGAGCGGAGTGCAGATTCCTGGCGGAATCATCGAGCACCAGCGCACGTCGTATCTCGACAACCGCGCGCTGGACACCATCGACATCCAGCCGTACGACGGCCATGTCGTGCTCTACATGGCGGACCGCTACCACGACGACGCGATCGTGTTCGAACCCGCATACGCCACCCGCCAGCCTGACGGCGGCTGGGGCGAGTTCGCCTCCGATTTGGAGGTAGTGAATATCGGCGGCGAGCACATCCAGGCGATCGACGAGCCGTACATTGCCAAGGTGGGGGCGCACATGAGCCAAGCCATCAACGAGATCCAGGCCGGGAAGTAGTAGGAGAACCGTGACCGAAGTTACCGAAACGCGCAGCCCTTCCACGACGGCTGAGAAGCTCGCCGAGCTTCGCGAAAAGCTGGAGCGGGCAGCCGATCCCGGCGACGAGAAGGCCAAGGCGCGCCGCGACAAGAAGGGCATCCCTTCGGCTCGCGCCCGCATCCACGCGCTCGTCGACCCGGGCAGCTTCTTCGAGATCGGCGCGCTGGCCAAGACGCCCGGTGACCCGAACGCGTTGTACGGCGACGGTGTGGTGACCGGCCATGCCACCATCGACGGCCGCCCGGTCGCGGTCTTCAGTCACGACCAGACGGTGTTCCAGGGCTCGGTCGGCGAGATGTTCGGCCGCAAGGTCGCCAAGCTCATGGAGTGGGTGGCCATGGTCGGCTGCCCGATCATCGGTATCAACGACTCCGCCGGCGCCCGCATCCAGGACGCTGTGACGTCGCTGGCGTGGTACGCCGAGCTGGGCCGCCGGCACGAGATGCTCCGCGGCACCGTGCCGGAGATCTCGATCATCTTGGGCAAGTGCGCCGGTGGTGCGGTGTACTCGCCGATCCAGACCGACCTGCTGGTGGCGGTGCGCGACCAGGGCTACATGTTCATCACCGGGCCGGACGTCATCAAGGACGTCACCGGCGAGGACGTGTCCTTCGACGAGCTCGGTGGCGCGGACGTCCAGGCGCAGCGCGGCAACATCCACAAGGTGGTCGAGGACGAAGCTGCCGCCTTCCAGTACGTCCGTGACTACCTGAGCTTCCTGCCGGCCAACACCTGGGACTCTCCGCCGATCGTCAACCCGGGTCTGGAGCCCGAGCTCACCCCGAGCGACTTCGAGCTGGACAAGATCGTGCCGGACGCCGACAACGCCGGCTACGACATGCACGACATCCTGCTGCGCATGTTCGACGACGGCGACATCTTCGAGATCGCCGACCAGCGCGCTCCGGAGATGATCACCGCGTTCGCGCGGGTCGACGGCCGGCCGGTCGGCGTCATCGCCAACCAGCCGCTGTTCATGGCGGGTGCGATCGGTAACGAGGCCTCCGACAAGGCGGCCGGGTTCATCCGGTTCTGCGACTCCTTCAACCTGCCTTTGGTTTTCGTCGTCGACACCCCGGGCGCGCTGCCCGGTGTCGCCGAGGAGACCGGCGGCATCATCAAGCGCGGTGGCCGCTTCTTCAACGCCATCGTCGAGGCCGACGTGCCGAAGGTGACGTTCGTGATCCGCAAGGCCTACGGCGGCGGTTACGCGGTCATGGGTTCCAAGCAGCTGACGGCCGACCTGAACTTCGCCTGGCCCACTGCCCGTATCGCGGTGATCGGCGCGCAGGGCGCGGCGCAGCTGCTGGTGAAGCGCTTCCCCGATCCGACGGCGCCTGAGGTGCTGAAGATCAAGGCAGACTTCATCGAGGGTTACAACGCCAACTTGGCGATCCCGTGGACGGCGGCAGAGCGCGGTTACATCGACGCGGTCATCCAGCCGCACGAATCCCGGCTGCTGCTGCGCAAGTCGCTGAAGTTGTTGCGCGACAAGCAGAAGCACGACCGCATTGCCCGCAAGCACGGCCTGACCCCACTGTAATTTCGTCGGACACCCTGTGACCGAGCCGGCGGGCAGCCCCCAGAATTCTGCGGTGCTGCTCGTCGCCGGGGTGGCGGCGACGGTAGCCGGTGGCGCGGCCGCGGTGTACCGCGGCGCGGAGCGGCTGCCGGTCGTCGGAGATCTGTTGCGGCGCACGCAATCCGACCTGGTGGCGCGCGGTGAGCGGTCCTTGGGGCCCATCAAGGCGCTGATCGCCGACGTCGCCGCCCAGGTCGTCGAGCTCGTCCTCGATGAGCTTGACCTCAACGAATTGGTGCGTCAGCGTGTCGATCTGGTCGGGCTGGCAGGTGAAGTGATCGACGGCATCGACCTGCAGTCCGTCATCCGGGAGTCCACCGACACGATGACGAACGAGGTCATGTCGGACGTCCGTACTCAGGGGGAGCGGGCGGACGACGCGATCTCGGGATTCGTCGACCGGTTGCTGGGCCGGGACCGCCCATGAGTGACCGCACCGCGGGGATCGTCAGCCGAGGTGTGGCTGCCGTCATCGACCTGATGGTGGTCGGCGCGCTGCTCGGCCTGATCTACGGCGGACTACGCCTGTGCGAGTTCATGTTTCGCCCCGTCATGTTCCACGTGCCGACGCTGTCCTTCGTCTATTCGACGGCGGCGACGTGCGTCGTTTCGGTGCTGTATCTCACCGGGTGCTGGGTGGTGTCGGGTAGTACGGTGGGCGCGGTGGTGATGGGTCTGCGGGTCACCGGTCTGCGCCGGGAACGGCTGGCTCCGCTTCGGGCCTTGCTGCGCGCCGTGGCCTGTGTGCTGTTCCCGGTGGGACTGCTGTGGGTGGTGGTGGACCGGCGCCGAAGGTCGTTGCAGGACATAATTTTTCGTACCAAGGTGGTTTACGCATGGCAGTGACGGAATCGAGTCCCGAAGACAGTGTGCTGCCGCCGGTTTCGCCGCGGGTGCGCCGGGCCTTCTGGTGGCTGGAGCGCTTCGCGCCGGCGATCGGTGCGCGCTGGGCGACCGAATTGTGGTGCACGGTGCCGGATGTCGACCTGAGCACCAAGATGCCGCCCGGTCTGCCGGACAGCACGCCGCTGGAAGCGTCGTGGGACGGGCACCGCATCGCCGGACAATCGTGGGGCTCGGGTCCGCTGGTCTACCTGGTGCACGGGTGGGGTGGGTGCCGTGCGCACATGGCGGTGTTCGTCAAACCCCTTGTCACGGCGGGGTATCGGGTCATCGCATTCGACCTCCCCAGCCACCACGAGTCGGAGCCGGGGGCGCTGGCTCCGGGGCGTACCACCATCGTCGAGTGCGCGGAAGCGGTGCGGGCCGTCATCGCGAAGCACGGTCCGGCGCACGCCGTCATCGGTCATTCGCTGGGGGCGAAGGCGGCGGCGTTGGCAGCCGCGCGGGGCGCCGCGGCCGATCGGTTGGTATTCCTGGCGCCGATGGGCGATTTCACTTGGTATCTGGATGTTTTCGCCGAACGGCACAACTTCGGTCGGCGGATCCGGGACCGCCTGCACCGGCGGCTGGACCGCAGGATCGGAATGCCATTGCTGGACACCGACATCACCGCGTCGGCCGAGCATGCCGGGGACCGGCCGCTGCTGCTCATCCACGACCCCGACGATCCGGACAGCCCCTACTCCTCCAGCATGGACATCGCGCAGGTCTGGCCCGACGCGCGGCTCGAGACCACGAAGGGTCTGGGCCGGCTGGCGCACTACCGGATTCTGCGGCACCGCCCGGCGATCGTCTCCGGCGTCGACTTCATCGGAGCGCCGTAGCGGTTACAGCGAGCGCGCGATGATCGACTTCATGACCTCGTTGGCGCCGGCGTAGATGCGCTGCACGCGGGCATCCTCGTACATGCGGGCGATCAGGTATTCGCGCATGTAGCCGTAACCGCCGTGCAGCTGCACGCAACGGTCGATGACCTCGCACTGCTTGTCGGTCAGCCAGTACTTGATCATCGCGGCGTCGACGGGGTCGAGCTCACCGCGTAGATGGTCCTCGACGCAACGGTCCAGGAAAACCTGGCAGGTCCGCGAGATGGTCTGGCATTCGGCGAGTTCGAAGGCGGTGTTCTGGAACTCGAAAAGGCTGTGGCCGAAGGCTTGTCGGGCCTTGGTGTACGCGACCGTCTCCTCGACCGCACGCTCCATGGCGCCACTGGCCTGCGCGCCGATGATGAGGCGCTCCTGGGCGAGTTGGGTCATCAGCTGCGCGAACCCTTGGCCCTCGGTGCTGCCCAACAGGTTGGTGACGGGGACCCGCACGTCGGTGAAGGACAGTTCGGAGGTGTCGGCCCCGTGCTGGCCGACCTTGTCCAGGACACGGCCGACGGTGAAGCCGGGGCAGTCGCGCAGGTCGACGATGAGCAGGGACACGCCTTTGGCGCCGGCTTTGGGGTCGGTCTTGACCGCGAGGACGATCATGTCGGCGGACGAGCCGTTGGTGATGAAGGTCTTGGATCCGTTGACGACGTAGTGGTCGCCGTCGCGCAGCGCGGTGGTCGCGATGGCCTTGAGATCGGACCCGGCACCGGGCTCGGTCATGCCGATGGCGCCGAGAATGTCGCCGGTGGCCATGCCGGGCAACCAGGTTCGCTTCTGTTCCTCGTTGCCGTATTCGAGGATGTAGTGCGCGACGATGCCGCTGTGCACCGAGATGCCGAGCGCGAAGTCACCGGAGCGGCCCTGGGCTTCGAACACCGCGAGGTCGTGGGCGAAGTTGCCGCCCCCGCCGCCGTACTCCTCGGGGACCGAGCACAGCAGGAGGCCGAGCCGGCCCGCGGTGCGCCAGACGTCGCGGTCGACGCGGCGGTCGGTGTCCCAGCGGTCGGCGTGGGCGACGACCTCCCGTTCGAAGAAGTCGCGGGCCAGGTCGGAGACCGCCTGCACCTCGTCGTCGTACCAGGATGGCCGCCGGTTGTTGCTCATGGCCTCGATTATGCCGAGGCGGGGACCCGCTGGACCCTGTGGGATCTGCCGAATGGGAGCCTTCGCCACAGTGCCCCGGACCCGACGTGCATTGTTACCGCGCTGATAAGAAATCCGGGTCGGACGGCCTCGGCAATGTGACGGGCAGCGCACACGCATTGCCACTCGTTTGCACTGATCAGCGGATCGCTGCAGGTAGGACCCGCAGTGCCGAAACCCCGTTAATTTCAGGACATGACAGCCCTGTTAACGCGGTCGCACAGGCTCCGGAACGGCCCCGTGCGTTCTTTTGACTGTTGTCTGACCAGTCCTAGCCTCATCTTCCGACGGCTCGAAAGGAGGGCTTTGTGGCCGAGTCGGCTGGAAGTCAAGCCACCGCCAAATCATCGCCTCCGGCGATGGCCGGCGACGCGCTGCTGCGATTGTCCAAGTACTTTCACCGTGGGGAAATCTCCGGTGACCAACGCTCCATTCACAAGGTCGGCGGACGGTCTGCGGATGATTTCTATCGCGACCGTTGGGCGCACGACAAGGTGGTGCGCTCCACCCACGGCGTCAACTGCACCGGCTCGTGCTCGTGGAAGATCTACGTCAAAGACGGCGTGATCACCTGGGAGTCACAACAAACCGACTATCCGTCGATCGGTGCCGACAAGCCCGAATACGAGCCGCGCGGTTGCCCCCGCGGCGCGTCGTTCTCCTGGTACACGTATTCGCCTGCGCGCGTGCGGTATCCGTACGTCCGTGGCCTGTTGCTCGACTACTACCGCGAAGCCAAGGAGCGGCTGCAGGACCCGGTGCTGGCGTGGGCGGACGTCGTCGAGGATCCCGTGAAGGCCAAGGCCTACAAGTCTGCCCGCGGTCGCGGTGGTTTCGTGCGCGCCGAATGGTGGGAGGCCGCCGAGATCGCCGCGGCAGCGCATGTCTACACCGTCAAGACCTACGGCCCGGACCGCGTCGCCGGCTTCTCGCCGATTCCCGCCATGTCGATGGTGAGCCATGCCGTTGGGGCACGGTTCATTTCGCTCATGGGTGGGTCGATGCTGTCGTTCTACGACTGGTACGCCGACCTGCCGGTGGCATCACCTCAGGTCTTCGGTGACCAGACCGACGTACCCGAGTCCGCCGACTGGTTCGACGCCGGCTACCTCATCATGTGGGGTTCCAACGTCCCCGTGACGCGCACGCCCGACGCCCACTACATGACCGAGGCGCGGTACCGCGGCCAGAAAGTCGTTGTGGTGTCGCCGGATTACGCGGACAACACCAAGTTCGCCGACGAATGGCTGCCGGCCAACCCGGGCACCGACGCCGCCCTGGCCATGTCGATGGGCCACGTCATCCTCAAGGAGTTCTTCCTGGAGAAGAACACCCCGTACTTCACCGACTACGTGAAGAAGTACACCGACCTGCCGTTCCTGGTTTCGCTGACCGAGCGCGACGGCCGGTTGGTACCCGGAAAGTTCCTCACCGCAGCGGATCTCGGTGGCGAGTACGCGGACACCGAAGCCGCGGTGTCCAAGCCGGTCCTGCTCGACGCCGACGGCACCCCGGTGGTGCCCAATGGGTCCCTGGGTCATCGCTTCACCGCCTCCGGTGAAGGGAAATGGAACCTGGACCTGCAGGGGGTGGACCCCCTCCTCACGCTGCACGGTGGCGCCAACGATGCCGCTACCGTTGCACTACCGCGATTCGACACCGATCAACCCGGTGTCCTGGAGCGCGGTGTGCCGACCAGAATCGTTGCGGGACATCGTGTCACCACGGTCTTCGACCTCATGCTGGCGCAGTACGGTGTGGCCCGTGACGGCCTGCCGGGCACCTGGCCGACCGGCTACGACGATGCCACCGAGCCGTACACGCCGGCGTGGCAGGAGGCCATCACCGGCGTGCCGGCGCAGGCAGCGGAGCGCATCGCCCGCGAATTCGCCGACAACGCAGAGCGTTCCAAGGGGCGCTCGATGATCCTGATGGGTGCTGGTACCAACCACTGGTTCCACTCCGACCAGATCTACCGGACGTTCCTGTCCCTGGTGATTCTGACCGGCTGCCAGGGCGTCAACGGTGGCGGTTGGGCCCATTACGTCGGCCAGGAGAAGTGCCGGCCGGTAACAGGCTGGGGCACATTGGCATTCGGGCTGGACTGGCAGCGGTCGCCGCGCCAGATGCAGGGCACCGTGTTCTGGTACCTGGCCACCGACCAGTGGCGCTACGACCGGTTCACCACCGAGCCGATGACGTCGCCGCTCGCGACGGGAACGCTGGCGCGCCGGACCGCGGCCGACAACATCGCCCTCGCCAGCCGATTGGGCTGGATGCCGAGTTACCCGACGTTCAACCGCAATCCGCTGGATCTGGCCGACGAGGCCGAGCGGCTCGGCAAGGATGCGGCGCAGCATGTCTTGGACGGCCTGAAGTCCGGGCATCTGCAATTCGCCTGCGAGGACCCCGACGCCCCGGAGAACTTCCCGCGTTGCCTGACGGTGTGGCGGTCCAATCTGCTGGGCTCGTCGGCGAAGGGCAACGAGTACTTCCTCAAGCACCTGCTGGGTGCGGACAACAACGTCGCGGCCAGCGACGAGGACGGGGTGCACCCTCAGGAGGTGCGCTGGCGCGACGAGGCCCCGGCGGGCAAGCTGGATCTGTTGCTGTCCTTGGACTTCCGCAACACCAGCACGACGCTGTACTCGGACATCGTGCTGCCGGCTGCGACGTGGTACGAGAAGCACGACCTCTCGAGCACCGACATGCACCCGTTCGTGCACGCGTTCTCCCCGGCGATCTCGCCGCCGTGGGAGACCAAGACCGACTTCGACGCCTTCCACCGGATCGCCCGCGGCTTCTCCTGGCTCGCCGAGAAGCACCTCGGCAAGCGCAAAGACATCGTCGCGATGCCGCTGCAGCACGACAGCTCCGATGCCACTGCCCAGCCCGGCGGAAAGGTGCTGGACTGGAAAGCCGGTGAATGCGAACCGATTCCGGGCAAGACCATGCCGCGCCTGGTGACGGTCGAACGTGACTACCCGGCACTGGCCGACAAGATGGCCGCCCTCGGCCCGCTGGTGGAGACCCTCGGCCTGACGGTCAAGGGCGTCACCACCCATCCCGACGAGGAGGTCGAGTACCTGCGCGGCATGAACGGGGTATCCGATCGTGGCGTGGCCGCGGGCCGGCCGTCGCTGGCCAAGGACACCCATGCGGCCGAAGCCATCCTGGCGCTGTCGGGTACGACCAACGGACGCCTGGCGGTGGAGGGCTTCGAGGCCCTGCAGCGCCGCACCGGAACCGAACTCGTGGACCTGGCAGCGGAGAACGAAGGAAAGCGAATCACCTTCGCGGACACGCAGTCCCGGCCCATGCCGGTCAACACTTCGCCGGAGTGGTCGGGGTCGGAGACCGGCGGCCGCCGGTACTCGCCGTTCACGATCAACACCGAACGGCTCAAGCCGTGGCACACCCTCACCGGACGTCAGCACTTCTATCTCGACCACGACTGGATGGACGAGATGGGCGAGCAGCTGCCGACGTTCCGTCCGCCGCTGGACATGACGGCACTGTTCGACGAACCCGTCGTCGGTGCGACAGCGGGTGACGCGACCAGTCGTTCCATCACGGTGCGCTACCTGACCCCGCACTCCAAGTGGTCGATCCACTCGGCGTACCAGGACAACCTGTACATGCTGACGCTTTCCCGTGGTGGGCAGGCGATCTGGATGTCGGATGTGGACGCCGCCAAGATCGGGGTCAAGGACAACGACTGGATCGAGTGCACCAACCGCAACGGTGTGGTGAATGCCCGCGCGATCGTCAGCCACCGGATGCCCGAGGGGCTGGTCTTCATGTACCACGCCCAGGACAAGGCGGTGGACGTGCCGCGTACCGAGAAGACCGGCAAGCGCGGCGGTATCCACAACGCTCTGACCCGCATCATGATCAAGCCCACCCACTTGATCGGCGGCTACGCCCAGCAGTCCTTTGCGCTGAACTACCACGGCCCCACGGGAAATCAGCGCGACGAGGTGACGACGATCCGTCGCCGTTCGCAAGAAGTGGAGTACTGACATGAGAGTCATGGCACAACTTGCGATGGTGATGAACCTCGACAAGTGCATCGGCTGTCACACCTGCAGTGTCACTTGCAAGCAGGCGTGGACCAACCGCAGCGGTGTCGAGTACGTCTGGTTCAACAACGTGGAAACCCGTCCCGGACAGGGGTATCCACGTCAGTACCAGGATCAGGAACGCTGGAAGGGGGGCTGGACGCTCAACAAGCGCGGCAAGCTCACGCTGAAGTCGGGTTCGCGGTTCAAGCGGCTGCTGAACATCTTCGCCAACCCGGACCTGCCCACGGTCAGCGACTACTACGACCCGTGGACCTACGACTACGAGAACCTGCTGTCGTCCCCGCTGATGGACACCACGCCCGTGGCGCGGCCGAAGTCGCTGATCACCGGGGAGGACACCAAGGTCACCTGGGGCGCCAACTGGGACGACGACCTCGGTGGTGGACCCGAGCAGGTGGGCCGGGACCCGTTGCTGGCCAAGGTCGAAGAGGTCAGCCAGAAGGTCAAGCTCGAATTCGAGCAGACCTTCATGTTCTACCTGCCACGGATTTGTGAGCACTGCCTCAACCCGGCATGTGCCGCGGCATGCCCGTCCGGCGCCATCTACAAGCGCGCCGAGGACGGCATCGTGCTGGTCGATCAGGACAAGTGCCGCGGCTGGCGCCAGTGCGTCACCGGCTGCCCCTACAAGAAGATCTACTTCAATCACAAGACCGGCAAGGCCGAGAAGTGCACCTTCTGCTATCCCCGTGTCGAGGTGGGCATCCCCACCGTGTGTTCCGAGACCTGCGTTGGCCGGCTGCGGTACATCGGCGTCATGCTCTACGACGCCGACAAGGTGCTGGAAGCTGCCTCGGTCACCAACGACCAGGACCTGTACCCGTCGCAGCTCGGCGTGTTCCTCAACCCGCATGACCCGCGGGTGATCGCCGAGGCCGAGCGCGCCGGCATCTCGCCGGAATGGATTGAGGCCGCGCAGAATTCGCCGGTCTACAAGCTGATCGTCGACTACCAGGTAGCGCTGCCGCTGCACCCGGAGTACCGCACCATGCCGATGGTCTGGTACGTCCCGCCACTGTCTCCGGTGGTCGACATCCTCAAGGAGACCGGCCACGACGGCGAGAACAAGAACAACCTGTTCGGTGCCATCGACACCCTGCGCATCCCCATCGAGTACCTGGCCGAGCTGTTCACCGCGGGTGAGGTCGGGCCGGTCCGGGCGTCGCTGCAGCGGTTGGCGGCGATGCGCGCCTACATGCGGTCGGCCAACCTCGGCGAGGAGTTCGACGAGACCATCCCCGAGTCGGTGCGCCTCACCGGCGAGGAGATCGAGTCGATGTACCGACTGCTGGCCATCGCCAAATACCAGGACCGCTACGTCATTCCGAGCGGTGCGGGCTCCGACGCCCACCGGCTGGACGCGATCGCGACCGGCTGCAGCCTCGACGGTGACGGTGGTCCGGGTATGACGGCCTTCGACACGATGGCCGACAAGTTCCACCTGGTCGACACCAACAGCGCTGTGCCCAAGGATGATCCGAAGCGGGTCAACCTGCTGAACTGGGACGGCCGCAGCCCCGACGGGCTGGTGCCGACCCGATGAAGCTCCTGTCCATCGGGCGCCGGACGGCGACCGGTCCCGACCTCTCCGACCACCAGCAGCGCCTGGTGTGGCGCGTGACGGCGCTGTTGCTGGACTACCCGACCGCTGAAACCTGTGCGCTCACCGACGAATTGGGGGCGGCAGCAGAGACCTTGCCCGAGCCGATCCGTACGCAGGTGGCCGACTTCCTCCGGTACTTCTGCGAGACCGACGCAACCGAACGTGCCTGCCGGTACGTCGAGACGTTCGACATGCGCCGGCGGGCCAGCCTGCACCTGACGTACTACGCATACGGTGACACCCGGAAGCGGGGGATGGCGCTGCTGCGGTTCAAGCACGCCTACCGGCAGGCGGACATCACCATCGGCGACGAAGAGCTGCCCGACTACCTGCCGCTGGTGCTCGAATTTGCCGCCACAGTCGACCAGGCGCGTGGTGAGCGACTGCTGGCCGAGCACGTACCGGTGCTCGAGCTGCTGCGACTTTCCCTGCAGGAGAGCAATTCTCCGTATTCCGGGTTGCTGGCGGCGGTCCTCGCTACCTTGCCGCCGATCAATACCGCCGACCGCCGGCGGATCACCGAACTCGCCGCCGACGGCCCGCCCGACGAAGACGTCGGCCTGGACCCGTTCGGTATGGATCCGATGATGATGGATCCGGCCATGACCGGAGGCCGACGATGACGAACCTCTTGTGGATGACGCTGCCGTACATCGCCTTCACGTCGTTCGTGCTGGGCCACATCTGGCGGTACCGGACCGACCAATTCGGTTGGACCACAAGGTCGTCGCAGATCTACGAAAGCCGGTTGCTTCGGCTGGGCAGCCCGCTGTTCCACTTCGGGATCCTCGGTGTGCTGGGCGGACACGTTGTCGGCCTGCTGATTCCGGAGTCGTGGACCTCGGCGATCGGGATTTCCGAACACACCTACCACCTGATGGCGATCGGCATGGGCGCCCCGGCGGGGTTCGCGGTGATCGCGGGGGCCGCCATCCTGCTGTACCGCCGGGTCACTGTGCCCGCGGTGCGTGGTGCCACCACCATCAGTGACAAGCTCATGTATCTGCTGCTGGTCGGCGCCCTGGTGACCGGCATGGTCAACACCCTGGGCAACGTGGTGTCGGCCTACAACTACCGGGAGACGGTGTCCCCTTGGCTGCGTAGCCTTTTCACGCTGCACCCGACGCCCGAACTGATGGCGACGGCGCCCTTGTCCTTCCAGGTGCACGTCATCATCGTCCTGACGCTCGTCGCCATCTGGCCCTACACGCGGCTGGTGCACATGTTCAGCGCCCCGATCGGCTACTTGGTGCGGCCGTATGTGGTGTACCGGAGCCGGGATCCGCAGCGCGGCAGCAACAGTCGGTACGCGAAGGCCTGGGTGACGCCGCAGGCGCCGCCACCCCGTAACCGCTGGGTGTGAGCTGTATCTCTTCACAGCCCAGCTGCGTGATAGGTGAGTGAATCTTCACGATCGGGACATCACCGAGCGCCTGTGGGAAACATGTAATTTCTAGATTTGCAGCATGTTTCGATCGCGAACCATCACCGACTGGGATCCGGAAGACATCGTTGCCTGGGCAGCCGGCAACAAGAACGTCGCACGGCGGAACCTGCTGTGGTCGGTGATCGCAGAGCATGTCGGCCTGTCGATCTGGACCATGTGGTCGGTCATGGTGTTGTTCATGCCGCAGTCGGTGTACGGCTTCACGGCCGGTGACAAGTTCCTGCTGGCGGCCACCGCGACGCTCGTCGGCGGTTGCCTGCGTATCCCGTACACGATGGCGACCGCGACATTCGGCGGCCGCAACTGGACCGTCTTCTCCGCGCTCGTACTCCTGATTCCGACGCTGGGCAGCATGTGGCTGCTGGCGCACCCCGGACTGCCGTTGTGGCCGTACCTGTTGTGCGCGGCCCTCGCCGGCCTCGGTGGCGGCAACTTCGCGTCGTCGATGACCAACATCAACGCGTTCTACCCGCAGCGGCTCAAGGGCTGGGCGCTCGGAATCAACGCTGGCGGAGGCAATCTCGGCGTGCCGGCCATCCAGGTCGTGGGCCTGCTGGTGATCGCGGTCGCGGGTAACCGCGCGCCCTACTGGGTGTGCGCGATCTACCTGGTGCTGCTGGCCGTCGCGGCGGTCGGCGCGGCGCTGTTCATGAATAACCTCGCGCAGCACCGAATCGATGCCACCGCAATGCGTTCCATTCTCACCGTGGCAGACACCTGGGCCGTCGCGTTCCTGTACATCGGCACCTTCGGTTCCTTCATCGGCTTCTCGTTCGCCTTCAGTCAGATCCTGCAGATCAACTTCGTCGCCGGTGGTCAGAGTGCGGCGCAGGCGGCACTGCATGCGGCCCAGATCGCCTTCGTGGGACCACTTCTCGGCTCGGTCGCGCGGGTCTACGGCGGCAAGCTCGCCGACCGTATCGGCGGCGCCCGGGTCACCATGGCGGCCTTCATCGGCATGATTCTCTTTGGTGCGCTGCTGATTTCGGCGTCTACCTACCACGACCGCACCGGCGGCGCTGTCGACGCGGCTACCCTGACGTGCTTCATCATCGGCTTCGTCGCGCTGTTCGTGCTGTCGGGCGTCGGCAACGGCTCGGTGTACAAGATGATCCCGTCCATCTTCGAGGCCCGTAGCCGTTCGGTGGTGGGCAGCGAGACCGACCGCCAGAACTGGTCTCGCGGGATGTCCGGTGCCCTCATCGGTTTCGCGGGCGCCATCGGCGCGCTCGGGGGAGTGGGCATCAACCTGGCGCTGCGGCAGTCCTACCTGTCCAGTGGCTCGGCCACCGCCGCGTTCTGGGTCTTCGTCACCTTCTACGTCGCCGCGCTGACCCTGACGTGGATGCGCTACATCCGCACCCCGCTTGCGACGGTCCCTGCCGTCCGGCACGCGGAGGCCGTCAGCGTCGCGTAACTGATGGGCCTAGCGTTGGTGCTGTGAACAAACGTGGGGGCGTCACAGCGATCTGCGCGGCGGCTGTACTGGCCGGCTGTGGTGTCGGGACCATCGAGGGAACTCCGGTCACCGCAGAGTTCGTGCCACCGCCCGCACACCTCGATGTCAGTCCGGCCTGCGCGCACGCGCCGGTGACGGTAGACCAGTTCGCCGGACAATGGATGACGGGCAGCAGCGGCGCTATCTACTTCGGGATGGACGGCTCTGCCGCCGTCCAGGAGCGGGCCGTGGGCAATCGGGGATCCTGGAGCTACCAGCCGCTCGGGCCCAACGGTCCATGTGTGCTGCGGATGCGTTGGACAGTGGGCTTCGTGGCGGGCCAGCCGGACAAACCTATTCAGCCGCCATCGGAATGGGTGCTGCAACCCGTGTCGGTGACGCCGACTGAATTCCACCTCAAGTCGGTCGACAAGCCCGGTGAGCCTGATACCAACTGGTGGCGTTGGAAGTAGGCCACTCGACGGTCTCGAGTCGGACCTGTTGGCTAGCTGCTGTGCGGGTCAGCGGAGTTCAGCACGGCCACCGCGTGCTCGTACTCGCCGCGCACTTCCGAATACCGTAGAAACTTGACGTTCTCGACCTGAATTTCGTTGGCGTCCGGCTGGTTTTCGAGAATGTCGATCACTTCACTGACGAACTGTTCCAGCGGCATGGCCCACTGGCTGTTGCGCTGCCCGGGTACCAAATCAGTCCGTACCGCGGGCGGCTCGAGTTCCTTGAATTCCACGGTGGAGCCGGCGAACTGCAATCGCAGCGTCTCGGTCAACAGATGGATGGCAGCCTTGGAGGCGTTGTAGCTCGGGGTCACCTTGAGCGGGGTGAAACCCAGACCTGATGACACAGTGATGATGGTGGCAGCGGGTTGAGCCTGCAGATGTTCGATGAAAGCGGCGATGAGCCGGATCGTGCCGAGCACGTTGGTGGTGATGGTGGATTCTGCTGCGGCCAGGAAGCCCTGCGGGGTGTGCCAGTCTTCGATCTTCATCACACCGGCCATGGTGATGACCACGTTCAGGTCGGGGTGTTCGGCAAGTACCTGCGCGGCGACGGCCTGGATACTGTCGGCGTCCGCGGTATCGATCCGGACCGCTTCGATGCCGGGATGTTCGGTGGCGATCCGGTCGAGCAGCTGTTCGCGACGACCGCCGACGATGACCTTGTTTCCCTTGTCCTGCAGTGCGATTGCCAGTGCGAGGCCGATGCCGCTGGTGGCGCCAGGGATGAAAATGGTGTTGCCGGAAATCTTCACAATGTCTCCTCGGTTGTTGCGCATCTGTCTGTAGTGCGGTCGGTTAGCGGGGGTATCTAGGGGAACGTGATGGCGGGTTTGGCTGTGGCGGATCGAAGTGATGCGGGATCAGTTGGTACCCGGCGAAGTGGGCCTGAGGAGATCGGCCAGGCCCACTCGGTGCAGCATCTCGGCCTTCAATCGGTCGAGGACGGCGAACCCGACATCGGCCCCATCCCCACTGGGATCGATGTGCACCCGGAACGGTCGGGTCCCGAACGGCGCCGCGACCACGTCCACGACGGCGGTGGCTACAGCAGCGGGATCGGCATCGGCTGGAATGATGGAGTTGAATGCCTCCGCTACGCGGGGGCCGAAACCCTGGTAGGGGCCTGCCTCGTATGCGTCGACCACCGCCTGATCGGCGGGCGCGCCGGCATGCGCGAAGTGGTTGGTTCCAGTGGTGAACGCGCCGGGGACGATGATCGAGGTCTCGATACCCCACCGGCTGAGTTCACGGGCGTACCCGACGGCCAGGGCGTCCATGCCGTTCTTGGCGGCGAAATATGGAGCCAGGTACGGCGGGGTGCCACCCCCGCAACTGCTGCTGGATACCCACAGCAGCAGGCCCGTGCGCCGCGACCGCATGTGGGGCAGCACCGCACGGTTGACTCGTTGGGTACCAACTACATTGACGTCATAGAGCTCGCTGAGCTGCTCTGCGGTGAATGCCTCGGCCGGCCCGTAGACCATGTGACCGGCATTGTGAATCAGTACGTCGATGTGCCCGCTGGTGGCCAGCACGGCACGCACCGCGGCGTCGACAGACTCCTGTGCCTGCACGTCCATCTCGACGGCTCGCAGATCGATGCCCTCGCGGGCTGACAGTTCGGCGTACTCGCGCGCGCGGGCTGCGTTGCGCCCGGATACATCCCGCATGGACGCGTACACGGTGTACCCGGCGCGTGCCAGGTGCTCCGCAATCAGCCGGCCGAAGCCACTGGAGGCGCCGGTGATCAGAACAGTGTCGGTGGTCATGACTTCGAGCCTGCTCACCGACCACACATTTGTCACATGCATACTTATTATGATCAGTATGCTCACGACGCATATCGATCGAGTTGATCTGAACTTGCTCACTCCACTGGTCGCCCTGCTGGAGGAACGGCATGTATCGCGAGCGGCAGCCCGAGTCGGGCTGAGCCAGCCGGCCATGAGTCGCGCGTTGCAGCGTTTGCGCAGACTGCTCGATGATCCGCTATTGGTCCGCGACCCCGACGGATTCCGGCTTTCGGCGCGCGCCGAGGATGTTCACCGCCAGCTCACCACGCTGGTCCCGCTACTCGAAACTCTGCTGGCGCCAGAAGAGTTCGATCCACGCGCGTCAACGCAGCAGATCAATGTGGCCGGCAGTGATTACGCTGTCCACACCTACGGCGCCGGTATCGTCGATCGGATTCGGTCTCAATCACCCGACACTGCGGTGCGCTTTCACAGCTGGCGTCACGACGGGATCGACGAACAGATTCGCCGCGGCTCGGTGGACTTGGGACTATATGGCGGGCACGCGCCCGATGACCTCAACGCCACCCGACTCGTCACCGAGCACTTCAAGTGTGTTGTCTCCGAAGGTCATCCACTGGCCACCCGAGACATTGTCACCCTCGACGATTACCTTCATTTCGGGCACGTGGTGGTGGATGTGGCGGACGGGAAGCAGCCCGATATCGACTACCGCCTCGCGGCATTGGGCATGCCCCGGCGGGCAGCGGTCACCGTGCCGTATCACACGGCGGCGGCCCCGCTGCTTCCTGGAACCGATTTGGTCGCAACACTTCCCGGTCGATTCATTGACACTTGGGTAGCTACCTCTGAACTGCGTGTGCTGCCCGCGCCGACCGAGATCGCGACGATGCCCTATCGGATGATCTGGCATCCTGCGTTCGACGCCGATCGCCGGCACCAGTGGTTGCGAGAATGTGTGCGCGCGGCGGTCATCGACCACGACTGCGCGGTGTCCGGCTGATGCTATTCGCCACTGGCGGCGGCCAGTTTGGTCCGGCCTGAAATGCCAAGTGCAGAAACACGTTCGGATTCGGAAACTCCGCCCCAGGTGCCGTACGCCTCAGGGGACAGCAGGGCGAAGGCGGCGCACGGGGCCTTCACCGGGCATTGCTGGCAGACCTGTTTGGCCTGTTGTTCGCGTTGCCTGCGAGCCCGACCGCGCTCGTTGTCTGGATGGAAGAAGATGCTCGAATCCATTGTGCGACAACGCGCTGAATGCTGCCACTCCCATTCTTCGGCCACCGGTCGGATGGACGACGCGGGTAGCGGCAATGCCGTTCGCTTACCGCTCATGGTATGACTCTCACCTCCTGGTTGTTGATTACAGGGTGACCTGCTGGCCCTTGCCGACAGCGGTCACTCCGCCGTCGGATACGGCGAAGCCGCGCGCCAGGTCATGCTCTTTGTCGACCCCGACCTGCGCGCCGGGAGGAATCACGACGTTCTTGTCGATAATGGCGTTGCGTACCAATGCATTCGCGCCGACGATGGTGCTGTCCATGATCACTGATCGCTCCACTGTGGCGTGTTCCTCCACTCGGACGCCGGGTGACAGGACCGATTCCCGCACCAGCGCGCCGGAGATGATCACCCCGTTGGAGATCACGCTGTTGACGGCGCGGCCGACTCGTTCACCGTCTTCGTGGACGAACTTCGCCGGCGGGTGCGGTGGTATGTGCGTGAGGATCGGCCAGTCGCTGTTGTACAAGTCGAAAGCGGGTACTACGGCGCACAGGTCCATGTGGGCGTCGTAGTAGGAGTCCAAGGTTCCGACGTCGCGCCAGTAGCCGTTATTTCCGGCACGAGCACCCGGCACCTGGTTGCTCTGAAAGTCATAAACCTGAGCGAGGCCCTGTTCGACCATCATCGGCATGATGTCGCCGCCCATGTCGTGCTTGCTGAACTCGTCGGCTGCGTCGGCGTGCAGCGCGTCGATGAGTGCTTCGGTCGAGAACACGTAGTTGCCCATCGAGACGAACGATTCGTCGGGGGAGTCGGGCAGGCCGGGCGGATCAGACGGCTTCTCCAGGAACGCTTCCACCTGTCGACCGTCAGCTGCTGTCTTGATGACACCGAAGGCGCCGGCTTCGTGTCGTGGCACACGGATGCCAGCGACAGTGGCGCCTGCACCGCTGTCGAGGTGCTGGGCGATGATCTGCCGGGGGTCCATGCGGTAGACGTGATCGGCGCCGAAAACGATAACCAGATCGGGCTTTTCGTCGTGAATCAGGTTCAGCGACTGGTGGATCGCGTTCGCGGAGCCGGAATACCATTGCGGGCCGAGGCGCTGTTGGGCGGGCACCGGGGTGACGTAGTTGCCGAGGAGGCTGCTCATCCGCCAGGTGGTGGTGATGTGGCGATCGAGGCTGTGGCTCTTGTACTGCGTGAGTACGGCAATCCGCAGGACTCCGGCGTTGACCAGGTTCGACAAGGCGAAGTCGATCAATCGATACAGTCCGGCGAATGGCACCGCCGGCTTGGCCCGGTCGAGTGTCAGTGGGGACAGACGCTTGCCCTCACCACCGGCCAGGACGATGCCGAGGACTCTCGGGTCGGCCATGCAGGGTTCTCCTTCGGGCAGCACGCGACGACACGTGATGGGATCACCGACGGCTGACGGTGAATTCAGAAATCTGCGAAAGTTGTTGAAACGTAGTGGGATATCACGCGCGCTCCACGATCAAGCCGGGTGCGGACAGTTCGGCGAGCTGATGATCGTCCAGGCCGGTATCGGTGATCAAGAGGTGGATGTCTGTCAACTGCCCGTATTGGGCTCCGGTGACGGTCCCGAACTTGCTGTGGTCGGCAAGCAGGATCCGTCGGTGGGCGCAGGCGAGCATCCGTCGTTTCACCGCGGCTTCGGATGGTGCGGGTGTGGTGAGTCCGCGGTGTGCGCTGATTCCGTTGGCTCCCAAGAATGCGACGTCGACGTTGATCTCGGCAAGCGCGCGGGCAGCCCAATCATCGACTTCGGCAAAGGTTTTCGGGCGTACCCGCCCACCCAAGGTGTACACCGTCAGCTGCGGCCGGCTGAGTAGGGTCAGCGCCTGTGTCAGTGAATTCGTGTACACCGTGAGCTCGCGGTCACCGGGAAACATGTCGACGAGCTGCGCGGTGGTGGACCCGGCGTCGATCAGAACAGATCCGCGTTCCGGAAGATGTGCCAGCGCAGCTTTGGCGATGCGGGTCTTCTCGGCGAGGAACTCGGTCCGTGTCTCGACGGCCGGTTCGTAGGAGAGGTAGTCGACCGGCACGGCTCCGCCGTGCACCCGTCGCAACAGGCCCTGGCGCTCCAAGAGGATGAGGTCCTTGCGGATGGTTTCACCCGTGACACCCAGTTCGGCGGCGGTGCCGGCGGCATCGATGCGGCCGTCCCGGCGCAGTACCTCGAGCAGGTGTTGTTTGCGCTGGTCGGCGTAGAGGGCGCCCGTCGAATCACGCTGAGCGGACCCTGTGGATGCCATCACACCTCCCATGTTCTGTGACCCGTACCACTTGGATTTGATTGCTAATCATTGTGTTTGATTGGGAATCTGTCAAGGGTGGTCGGGCGACCTGAGAGCTGGCTGGGCATCGGGCGATGTGCCCTAAACGCAGAGTGGCCAGCTACGACACAACTTTTCGCAGAACGCGTGTCATAGCTGGCCACTCGGCGGAACGGGTTAGGGCTTGATCCGCATCTTTCCTGGCGAATACAGCCCGCTGTGGACGGCGGTGCCCAGGTCCAGCTCGGCCGTCGTCGCATCCACGACGGTCGTGAACGCCCGCAGCGAGCCCCAGTCCCGGCCCCAGTCGTCGGACAGGTACGTCGACAGCACGTGCGCCTTCAGCAGCACGTCGGTGATGCCCAGCAGGCCGCCGTTGATGCCGTCCTGCCAGGTATCGGTGTCCTGCTTCTTGGCGGTGTAGTCCGGGGTGATGCGGAACTTCGGCACCTCGGTCACGCCGTTGCGCACCAGCATCGGCTGCTGGCACGGGAACGCCAGGCCGACGGCCCAGTCCATCAACACCGGCTGCGTCTTGCCGATGAACTGCTCGAGGGTCTTGAGCTCGGGTACCCGCGGCGGGGTGACCGCGATCCAGTCACCCTCGTTGAGCGAAAGGTTCACTGCCACAACGCGAACGAAGGTGGCATCGGCCGGAATCTGGCGACGGTCGAACCGCAGGTTGCGCCACGACGGCGTCGGACCGATGTCGTAGGGCACGACGCGCCCGCCCGCGACGGGCTGACCGTCCGGGCCGGTGCGGCCGTACTCCAGCTCGACGGTCTGGCCTTCGGTGCGGCCCTTGAGCGAGCTGTTGCCGGTGATGGTGCCGGCCGCGGTGACGACCACCAGCGGCTGTGCGGCATCGGCGGCGGGCAGCCCGTACCAGGCCGACGTCAGCTTGGCCTGCGAGTGCGGACCGGTGGTGTAGGTGCCGGCGACCGGCACCCGCGCGGGGTCAAGGCCGTAGGGCAGCGGCACCGTGGAGCCGTTGATGCCCGGCGTCTTGAGCTTCACCGCGGCGTCCCAGTCCGAGTCGGTACCTGGCATCGGGAAGTCGAGCCGAATCGCTTCGGCGACAATGTGATCCGGTACACCGTTGGGCGTGAAACCTGCTGCGCCCACGCCGCCCAGCGCGCCCAGCGGCCCGTAGTCGCCGGCCTGCGGGGTCAGGAATCCGGCGTTCGAATCGGGCTCGACGAGCACGTTGTCGGCCAACCCGCAGCCGCCCTTGAGCGCCCGCAGGTTGCTGGCCAGGTTCGAGTACGTCGGGTATTCGCGCACCGCGCCGATGGCCATCGACGCCACACAGACCACGACCATGAACGCGGCGGCCAGCGGGATGGGTGCCGCGGTGACCAGCCGGGTGAGCCGGCCTTCGGGGCGGTCGCTGTTGAAGTGCAGCCAGAACGCCCACAGCGCGGTGATCACGAACAGCGCCAAAAAGATTGTGCTGAGCTTGATTCCGCCGACCGCCACCATGTCGTTGTTGAACGGCACGCCGTAGCTCGACACGTACCACCAGCCGTTGGTGGTGGCCGAAACCAGCGCCAGCAGGAACAGCACCGCTGAGGTGACGGCCATGCGGTTACGTGCCGACTTCAGCACCGACCGGGACACCAGCACGGTGGCCACCGCGGCCATCGCCGCGCCAACGGCCGCGAACAGCCCGAAGTGGTGCACCCACTTGGTCGGGGTGAACATCAGGCAGAACATGGTGGCGAAGATGATGCCCATCAGGCGCCACACGGGGCCGCGGGCGATGCCGGGCACCCGTTTGCGCCGCAGAATCATGAACATCGACGTGAACAGGCTCAGCGCCGTCAGCAAGAAGCCGAAGCGGCGGGTCATCGAGCCGTCGACCGTCGGCAGGAACAGGTAGTAGTACCGCAGATTCTCGGTGTACCAGGCCTGGCTCGGGCCGATCGCGGTACGAATCCTGGTGGCTTCCAACACTCCTGCCGCAGTCTGGTTGACGAACACCACGGTCAGGATCACGAAGCCGGCGGCCAGCAGCGGCATCACCAGCGGCCAGGTGCCGACCTCGCGGCGCCGGCGGACCAGGATGCGCAGGATCGGGCGGCCACCGGCCAGCAGGGCCGCGACGGCGATCAGGCCGGTCGGCTGAATGCCCAGGGTGAACGCCGCGCTGATGATGGCCAGGGCGGCCGGGGTCAGCCGGCTGGTGCCGATGGCGCGTTCGATCAGGACGTAGGTGATCAGGGCGCCGGTGGCGATCTGGCCCTCGGGGCGCAGGCCGTTGTCGAACGGCATCCAGGCGGCCATCAGGACCAGGCCCGCTGCCCACATGGCGGCCTTACTGCCCGCCACCGCCGGCCCGAGCCGGGGCAGCACTTCACGCGACAGCAGCAGCCAGCAGATCAGCGCACAGAGCAAGTCCGGCAAGCGGATCCAGATGCTGGCATCGCTGACGTGAGTCATCAGGGCCAGCACGTTGTAGTACCAGCCGAACGGATCCTCGGGGCTACCGAACCAGCGGAAGTAGTTGATCATGTACTGCGCGTGCGGTGCGACGCGCGCCATGCCCAGGATGTAGCCGTCGTCAGATGACCCGGCGCCCAACACATGCCAGAGCAGGAACCCGCCGACCACGACACTGTCGACCAGGCTGAAGGTCCGCCAGCGGCTGGGGATGAGGCGCTGCATGCGGCGCCCGTCCATCCGGTCCAGGCGCCAAAGGGCCAGCAGCGCAACGATGGTCGCCGCGATGCCGCCGAACATGGCGGTGTACTTGATGATCGTCGGACGGTTGATGAACCGGGTGTCGATCGTCGCGGACACCGAAAGGCCCTGCGGTGCGGCGCCCTTCAGGTCGGTGAAGATGCCGACGACGGTGGGCCGCAGGTTCGGGTCGGCGAACCCGGTACGCAGTTCCTTGCCGTCGGTCCCGGTCAGGCCCACGAACGTCGCGAACGTCCCGTTCTTGTCGGAGATGATCTCGATGCGCGAACAACCTGGATTACCAATGGCTTTCAGGCGCGGCACGCTGGCGATCACCACGTTGCGGTCGGTGATGTCGACGCGGCTGCTGGACACGTTGACCAGCAGGCCGTTCAGCGCGGCCTGCTTGCCGTCCTTGGGTACCGTGCCGAACACCAGCCCGCCCGAGGGCGGCAGCGTCCGCAGCACGTCGCACGGAATCGTCGCCTTCATCGTCACGGGCGTCTGCGAGATCAGCGGCGCGGTCACATTGCCGAACTGGCCCTGCTGCGGCCAATTCAACTGCGCGGTCGTCTGTACCACCGGCAGCAGTGGCGTCAGCGCCGACAGCACGAAGCCGATCAGGCCCGCGATGATCGCCACCCAACGGGTGACCTTCACTTGCTGTGCGTTCATTCCCGTCCCGGTCATGGCAGGGCCCGGATCGGGCCGCGGCGGCTCCAGCCGTTGACGGTCATGGTGCCTTGGTCAATCGCTGCGGGCGGTGCCATCGACGGCGGCACCACCGGGTCGTACCGCTCGATCGAGCCCCAGTCCCGGTACCAGTCGTTGCGCAGGTAGGTCGGGATGGTGGACGTCCGCAGCAGCGCCTGGATGAACAGGAAGGGGCCACCCTTCTGCGCGGACTGCCACATGTTCGACGACACCACGACCTGCTTGGTGTTGGGCAGGATGCGGTACTGCGGCAGCTCCGCGACGCCGAGATGCTCGGAGAACGGGCGCTGGCACGGGAAATTCGCGGCGGTGGCGATGTCCATCAGGATCGGCGTCTGCGACCCCAGGAACTGCTGCGCGGATTGCAGCGTCGGCACCCGCGGCGGGGTGAAGCCGAACCACTGGTCCTCGGACAGGTTCGGATCGTCGGCGACGATGCGGGCCACGTTGGCCTCCGGCGGTGCCCACGCCAGTGGGAAACGCAGGTTGCGCCAGGCGTATTGGGCGAAGGTATCGATGGGCTGCACCTCGCCGAGGGCCTGGTAGCTGCCGTCCGGCCGGTGCACACCCCACTGCAGCTTGAGCGACTGGCCGTAGTGGAATTCGTGCTCTTCGTCGTAGTACCAGATGGCGCCGGCGGCTGCGACGGTGACGAGCGGCCGGTCCGCGGAGCGCGGCGGGAGTTCGTACCAGGCCGACGTCGCCTTGGCGGCGACACCGTTCTCCTTGAAGCTGCCCATCACCGGGGTGCGGGCCGGGTCCAGACCGAACGGGAGGAAGACGTTGGAGCCGTTGACGCCCGTCGGGCCGTAGCCGCCGCCGGTACCGGCCGCGAACGCGACGCCGACGTTGGGCTTGTTGGGCGAGCCGTCGGAGTTGACGGTGCCGGGGTTGGCGACCACCGGGTGCGGCGGGGCCAGCGAGTCGCTGACGCCGTTGGGGGTGAAGCCGACGGGGTTCTCGCCGCCCAGCGGCCCGTACTTGCCCCAGGTCTGGCCGGGGACGGGCTGCAGGGTGCCGGCGTTGATATCAGCCTCGACCAGCACGTCGTCGGCCATGGCGCAGCTCTTGTCGGACAGCCCGGACGTCACTGCGTTCAGATTCGCGCGGGCCGTCGTGTACTGCGGGTAGCGCTGCACGAAGCCCTTGGCCATCGAGCCGACCTCGAGCAGGACCATGATCACCGCGACGATGAGCAGCGGCGTCGACGCCAGCGCCCGGTTGCGGCGGGTCTCGGCGACCTCGGTGTGGCCGGCGTAGTCGATGCGGAAGTGCAGCCAGCCGGCGAGTAGCGCGGTGATGATCGCCAGCACCAGGAACATCGAGGTGACGGGGTGGCCGGCCAGCACGGGCTGCCGGTCGAACCACGGCACGCCGTAGTTGCCGACGTAGAACCAGCCGTTGATGCCGGACGTCGCCCAGGCCAGCACGAACAGCAGGGCCGTCACATACAGCGCCAGGTTCCGTCGGCTGTGCAGCCCGACGGTCGCGAACGCGAAGGCGATGATCGCGCCGAACGCACCCGACAGCCCGGCGAACGCACCGAACTGCACCGCCCACTTGGTCGGGGTGAAATGCAGGAGCAGCAGGCCGAGGATGGTGCTGCCGAGCAGGCGCCACACCGGGCCGCTGGCCAGGCCGGGCACCCGGCCCTTCCGCAGCAGCAGGGTCAGCGTGCCGAACAGGCACAGCAGCAGGATCAGCACCGAGAAGCGGCGGGTCATGGAGCTGTCGACGCTGTCTTCGACGGTGAGGAAGTAGTAGCGCAGGAATTCCTGGTACCAGGAGATGGTCGGGCCGACGGTGTACTTGATGCGCGCCGACTCGGCGACCGTGGCCAGTGTCTGGTTGCGGAAGATCACCGTCAGGATCAGCGACGCCGACGCGGCCAACGTCGCGATCGGGGCCAGCAGGCCGGTTCCGGCCCGGCGGCTGCGGATCGTGCGGACCAGGGCGCGGGCGCCGATGAGCAGCGGTGCGAGCGCGATCAGCCCCTGTGGTGCGGTGGTCGCGGTGAAGGCCGCCACGATGATCGCGACGGCCGCGGGGGCCAGGCGCCGGGTGGCGATGGAGTATTCGAGGAGGACCCAGGTCGCGATCACACCGAAGGCGATCAGCGGTTCGGGCCGCAGGCCGTTGTTGAACGGGTACCAGGCGGCCAGGAAGACAGCGGCCGCGGTCCAGATGGCGATGGCGTTCGAGGACACCCCGCGAGCGCCGGGGCCGAGCCGCGGCAGCACCCAGCGGGACAGCAATGTCCAGGTGGCCATGCCGGCCAGCAGTGCGGGCAGTCGCATCCACACGCCGGCGGTGCTGACGGTGGCCAGGTGCGCGAGCACCGACTGGTACCAGTCGAACGGCGCCTCGGAGGTGCCGAAATAGCGGAAGTAGTTGGCGACGTAGCCGGCCTGGCTGGAGACCCGGGCGATGGTGAGGTTGTAGCCGTCGTCGGAGGAGATCGCGCCGATCAGGTGCCACCCGGCCAGGCCGGTGAACACCGCGATGTCGGCGAGCCAGTGCCAGCGGCTGACCTTCCAGAACCGCTGCCACGCGTCGTGCACGCGGCGGCCGTCCAGCCGGTCCAGCAGAGCCAGGGCGAGGATCGAGACCAGCGTCAGCAGCACACCGAGTGCCATCGCGGCCGACTTCACGAACGTCGGCACGACGATGAACCGGGTATCGATGTCGACGCGTGCCGACAGGCCGGGCTGTGCGGGGACCTTGAGACCGGTGAAGATGCCGGCCACCTGGGGCTTCTTCTCCACGCTGCCGGTGCCCGCGGCTCCGGGCAGGCCGATGAAGTCGGCGCCGACACCGCTGTTGGTGGCCCAGAGGTGCAGGTTGCTGCATTTCCCGATGTCGGCGCGCTTGGCGACGGCAGCGACGGTATCGCGGAAGGCGACGACGACGTCGGTGGCGTTGGCCCGGACGAACAGCCCGTTGCGGCTGGCGTCGATACCGTCGGGCGGGATCGTCGAGAACACCAGACCACCGGCAGCCGGCAGCGTGGCGATGGCCGAGCACGGGATGGAGACATCCAGCGCCAGCGGCGCACCCGACACCAGCGGGGCGGTGAGGTCAGAGACATTTCCGCTGGCACCCGGGGCCTGAGGCCACAGGATGGTCGCGGTGGTCTGTTTGACGGGCAGCAGTGGGGTCAGCGCGCAAAGCAGCAGACCCGCTAGGCCCGCGATGATCGCGACGAGACGGGCAGTCCTGGCAGGCACGAGGCTCAAGACTAGGCGACAGTTATATGTGGCCTGGCGCACTGACTGGGAATGTCGAGGTAGTAGCCGGAAAGTGATCTTCCGGCTGACCTGATCAGATCAGGCCCGTCGCGTAGAACGTCCAGCTGAAAACGCCGGTCGCCATGCTTGCCGTCGACGACCTTGTGGACCGATGAGCGGAACTCGGCTCGCCGCCGCCGTCCAGTCAGGCTCGCGAACGATTTGGTCAGCGGGCGGCCCAGAACAGCACCCCTGCGGCGGCCAGTTCCACCAGGCAGTAGAACCAGTTGGGGTAGAACGATGTCGAGTCGTCGATCACCGCCGACACCATGCGGCCCAACGCCATGCCGGCCAGGGCCGCGGCCACGGTGAACAGGACGCCGGTGCGGACAGCCCCCGGGGTGGCCGCGGCGTACCCGAGGATGCCGGCGATCGCCAGGCCGAAACCGCCGTACACGGCGCGCACTTCGGCGCGCGCCGCGGCACCGCCGAGCGTGAACCCGAACGGCCGCAGGATCGCGGCGGGGGCAGCCAGCGCGTACGCACCCATGCCCAGGAAGAACACGCCTACGACGGCGATGATGGCGATCTGCACGGTAGCCTCCTGTCGAGATTGAGCATGGAGTCCAGCATGTCGTCCGGTACACCTGCCCCGCTTCCACAAACCTGCTGCCCGACGGTGTGGCTGTGGCCGGGGCAGGCCCTGTACGCCGGACCTGGCCTGGGCCTGCAACCCCATTCGGGATCGGTGTTCTGCTTGGCCGTCGGGGTCGATGAACCACTGTCGGTGCAGACGGATCAGGCGACGACGGTGGCCCGCACGGTCTTGATCCCGCCGCGGATACGTCACCAGCTGACGGTCCAGGGTCGGCTGGTGTCCTGCTACCTGGATCCGGCCTCGGCGCGCACCGCGTCATGCCGGGAGTTGTTCACCGACACCGACGGTATCGATGTGCGGCACCGCGCCGAACGCGCGCTGCTGAACGTGCCGGCCGACGATGTAGCCGCCTTGCGTTGGCTGGATACCGCCGCACCTAGCCAGGTGCAGCGGATGGATCCGCGGATTGAACTGGTGGCCAAGCAGATTCGCGACGACCCCACGCACGTCGAGTCGGCCGGCGACCTGGCCGCCGCGGTCGGTTTGTCCGAATCCCGGTTCTTGCACCTGTTTCGCCAGGAGACTGGATCGAGCCTGCGCCGCTACCGGTTGTGGAGTCGGCTGACCCGCGCCGGCGCCGAGATCGCTGCCGGCCAGAGCCTGACCGTGGCGGCGGTCGAGGCCGGGTTCACCAGCCCGTCGCACCTGTCCGATCGGTTCAAGTCGACCTTCGGACTGTCGGCGACGGCGTTGCTCGCGACAGGTCTGACCATCCGGACACCTTGAGCGCCAATGTGATTGGCCGCCGATCAGGAATGGCGTAGCGGCGCCGGGCTCCACAGCCCGCTGCGGGTGGCGGTCCCGAGGTCGATCTGGGCGGGCTGGGCGTCCGGGTAGTACTGGGTGAACTGCTGCAGCGAGCCCCAGTCGCGGAACCAGTCGTCCTTCAGATACGTCGGCACCGGCGTGGCCTTGAACATCAGCTCGGTGATGCCCAGCGGGCCGCCGCCGAGGTAGTCCATGACCGGCGAGTTGGCCTCCGCGCCGAAGCGGTCCGGCAGGATGCGCCACTTGGGCACCTCGGTGACGCCGTTGTCGTGGCCGAACGGGCGCTGGCACGGGAACGCCAGACCGACGAGCCAGTCCAGCATCACCGGGTCCTTGGAGCCGACGACGTCCTGCAGGCTGCGCAGCTTCGGGATGCGCGGCGGCGTCAGGGCGATCCAGTGCTGAGGCGCGAGATCGTCGTCGGTGGCGACGATGCGGATCAGGGTGGCATCGGGCGGGATGGCGGCCATCGGGGCGCGCAGGTTGCGCCAGGCCGGTGCCGCGCCGACGTCGGCGAAGCCGACGGCCCCGGCGATCTTGCCGGCCGCGGCCTGGCTATCGGTGGCGTACTCGACCCGAACCTCGCCCTGGCTGAAGCGGCCCGCGGCGGCGACGACCAGCAGCGGTCCGGTCTGATCGCGCGGCGGCAGTTTGTACCAGCCCGAGCGCATGCGTGCCGGGATCTGGACGCCGCCGCGCCAGCTGCCCAGCACTGGGGTGGTGGCCGGGTTCAAGTTGTACGGCAGTTTGGCACGCGAGCCGTTGACACCCATTCCGGCGGTGGTGCCGCCCTCGGTGCCCGGCTCCGCGCCGCTGGTGGGGCCGCCGTCGTTGTCGGCGAAGTTGGTGCCGCCCGGCTGTTCCATCACGGGGTCTGCGGAGACGTCCGAGGGAATTCCGTTGGGGGTGAAGCCTTCTGCACCGCCGGCGCCCAGCGCGTCGGCGAGCGTCGTCGACTGCGGAACGAGCATCCCGGCGTTGGGGTCCTGCTCGACCATGACGTCGTCGGCCAGGCCGCAGGTCTTACCGGTCAGTGCCTGCAGGTTGGAGCGGCCCACGGACCAGGCCGGCCACTGCTGCGTCATGCCGAGGGTGAGGGACAGTACTTCGAAGAACACCACGATCCACGACGCAATTGCCAAGGGCGCCTGGGGAACCCAGCGACTCACCGGCCGGTCGGGGGTGTGGTCGTAGAAGTGCAGCCACGCCGCCCACAGCAGAGTCAGGAACGACAGGCCGAACAGGAAGGTGGTGAAGCCGAAGTGCCACTCGGGGAATTGATTCGACCACGGCACCCCGAAGTTGGAGACGTACCACCAGCCGTTCACGGTGGCGAACGACAGTGCCAGGACGAACAGCACCGTCGCGGCGAACATCGCCCGGTTGCGGCGCGACCGCATGGCGGCGGTGCCGACCGCGATGGCGGCCAGCGCACCCAATGATCCGGCCAGCCCGGCGAACACGCCGAAGTGGTGCGTCCATTTGGTGGGCGTGAACATCATGGCCAGGAACGAGATGATGGTGATGCCGACGATGCGGCGGGCCGGACCGGCGGCGGTGCCCGGAATTCGCCCCTTGCGCAACGACATTGCGAGCGAGACGGCCAGCGCGAGCAGCAGGGTCAGCACCGCGAACCGGCGGGCCACCGAGCCGTCGGGGCTGGTGGTGAACAGTCGCTCGTAGCGGATGTGCTCGTCGAACCAGCTCAGCGCGGGGCCGACGGTGGTCTTGAAGGAGCTGGCGTCGATCTCGGCGGCCAGGGTCTGATCGCGGAAGATCAGGATCGCCGTCACCGTGCCGGCGGCCAGGATCGGCGCCAGCAGCGCCAGGTAGCCGAACCGCGAAGTATGCCGCGCCACAATCGTTTTCAGCGGGCCGACGGCGACCAGCAGCGCGCCGATCGCGGCGATGCCGGTCGGGCCGGAGAACAGCGTCAGCGCGCCGATGATGATGGCGATGGCCACCGGTAGCAGCCGGCTGGTGGCGACGCCGCGCTCGACGGAGCACCAGGTCAGCAGGATGCCGAGCGCGATGATCGGCTCCGGTCGGATGCCGTTGTTCAGCGGCAGCCAGAACGCCAGGAACATCCCGGCGGCGGTCCAGGCGGCGGCGCGGCTGTTCTTGACGGCGTGGCCGAGGCGGGGGAGCACCTCGCGGCTGATCACCCACCAGCACGCCAGCGCCATCAGGAGAGTGGGGAGGCGCATCCAGATGCTCGACGTGGACACGTGCGCCCACAGCGCCAGCAGGTCGTAGTACCAGCCGAAGGGCGCCTCCGGGGTGCCGAACCAGCGGTAGTAGTTGGCCATGTAGCCGGCGTGCTCGGAGACGCGGGCCATGGTCAGGATGTAGCCGTCGTCGGACGTGTTGGCGCCGACGAAGTGCCACCACACCAGGGTCGCTGCCACGACGCCGTCGAGCGGCTTCACCGACCACCAGCGCGGTGGCAGGAACCGTTTGTGCGGGACGCCGTCAGCGCGGTCCAGTACGTGCAGGGCGCCCAGTGCGACGACGGTGAGCGCCACGCCGAAGATCATCGCGAGCATCTTCAGCAGCGTCGGGGAGGTGCTGTAGCGCGAGTCGATGGTGGCCGAGAACGTCAGCCCGGCCGGGGCCGCGCCGGACAGGTCGGTGTACACGCCGACGATCTGTGGGCGGAAGTCGTAGCCGCTGAGCTCGCCGCGCAGTGGTTTGCCGGGGTTCTTGTCCTTCGGGCCCTGCACCAGACCGACCAGCTCGCCGGTGACCTTGTCGTCGTGCGCGGTGAACTTCAGTTCCTTACAGGCCGGGCTGAGCACCTGCGTCAACGGCGCGCTGACCACCGGGGTGTTGCGCACGATGACCAGCAGGTCGCCGCCGACGCGCTCGATCAGCAGGCCGCGGTCGACGGCCTTGGGCGCCTGTTTGGGCACCGTGGACAGCAGCGTGGTGGCGGGGCCGGTGAGGCCGGCGGCCGCCGAGCACGGGATCGTGATGGTGAGGTCGGTGGCGACATAGCCGATCAGCGGCGCGTCGACGCTCTTCAGCACGCCTGCCTGCGGCCAGTTCAGCTGTGCCGTGGTCTGGGTGACCGGCAGCAGCGGCGTCGCCATCGCCAGGAACGCGCCGAGCAGTCCGGCGACGATCGCGATCCACCGAGCCGTACGGTGATTGCGCTCTACCTCAGGTTCCCCGGCCACGGGCCTAGATGTTAGTGGCCGCTACGGATGGCCAGCACAAACGGGCCGATATCGGTGACCTGCCAGTGCTTGCTGTGGAACAGCCGCTCGTCGAGTGCCACCTGGTAGCGGCGCACGTTGGGCTGGTTGGGGTAGACGTCCTCGGCCAGCCGCAGCGTGTAGGTGCCGGTGCCGCCGTGGCGCATCAGGAACACCGTCGGCGCCTGCCAGGGCATCGTGTCGAGGGCCTTGACGAACTCGTCGGGGCTGGTCATGGTCGCCCAGCTCTCGATCGCGCCGGAGCGTTCCTTGAACTGCGCCAACGGGTTGGCGTAGTGCGACGTCAGGCCCTGGAACCCGTAATAGGGGTAGTAGGACAGGAAGCTGTAGTCGGCGGTCATCACGACGGTCTCGTTGCGGGGCCGGCCCGTCGCCGCGGTGATCTTCCGGTCGATCTCCTGATAGAAGCGCTCGGAGCCGGGGGGACGACGGTCGGCGCGCTGGCCGGAGCCGTCGGTGTCGGTATAGGCGACGGCGATGTCGGGCCGCAGGATGTCGGGGATCGCCTGGCTGAACGACACCGCGCCGATCGCGCCGATGGTGGCAGCCACCGCGATGACGCGGTTGGTGGTCGGCTGCGCGTAGTGGTGCGCCAGCCCGCGGGCGGCTTCCAGGAAGCCGAAGGTGCCGGCCGCGACCAGCAGCACCAGCAGGGTGGGTTGCAACCGGAACGACAGCAGCGTGGTGCGCGCGAGGGTGGCCAGCATCGACAGCAGCGACCACGCGTACACCGACCCGACGGCCATCGCCAACGCCGCGGCGCGGGTCGAGCTGCGGGCCTTGACCACCAGCCACAGCGTGCCGATGAGGCACATGACGCCCAGCAGGGTGGCGTCGAGCATCGGGAAGGTCAGCTGCGCGCCGGACATCGGCAGGTAGTGCTGCGCGGTGCCCTTGTCGGCGGGGTGGCCCTTGAGCACCGCCAGGTAGTACGGCGCCCAGTGAATGGCCGCGATGGCGCCGGAGATGACGGCGATGACGGCCACCCGGATCAGCGGCTGCAGTTGGCGCCGGGTTGCGGCCAGCAGCAGCGCCATCAGCGCGAGGGTGAAGGCCACGTAGCCGAACAGCAGGGTGTAGAACAGCGCGGCGATGCCGAGGAAAATCCCGGTGCCGAGAACTGCCGCGTAGCCCCGGCGTGCGCCATTGCTCGCCTCCGGCGAGGTGGCTTTCAGTCCCGACCAGGCCAGCACGAACACCGGCGGCAGCAGCACCACGATGACCGCCGAGTACGGCTCGGTCGACGAGTAGGCCAGCGTCACCGCGGCGGTCGCCGTGGTGACGGCCAGGGCGTACTCGAAGCGAATCATGGCCGCCCACAACACGAATGCGGCCACGATCGCCGCGGTGATCGACACGACCGCCCACGGCTTGAACATCTCCCATGCGGGGGTTCCGGTCAGCGCGGCCACCCGGCCGCCCAGCCAGAACCAGCCCGACGGGTAGTACGGCGGCAGGCCCAGATACGTCATGTCGTGCGGCACAGCGGTATCCGCCAGGCGGGTCAGATACTCGGTGCGGAACTGCTGGTCCACCGAGACGCCGAACAGGTACAGCTTGGTGGCGCCCAACGGCATGCCGAGGGTGACGACCGAGAACGCGGCCAGCAGCGACGTGGCCGCCAGTTTGGCGCTCTTGTGCCAGCCGCGGCGCCAGGCCCACCCCGTCAGCAGCAGGCCGATCAGCACGGCGCACTGGCCCGCGGTGGTCAGGGCGTGCAGCTGGTTCGACGAGTTGAACGCCGGCCACTGGACGCGGGCAATCGCTTGCAGCGCAATGACCGTGATGAGCACCGCCAGTGCCATGGCGGCCAGCATCTGGCCGCTCACCCTGGCTCCCGCGGCCAGTGCGCTGCGCATCAGAGCGGGAGTTTGCGGAAGATCGACCGCGGGATGTGCCGGATGACGGCCATCAGGTAGCGCACCGGGTTGGGCGCCCAGATGAGCTCCTTGCCCTTGGCGGCGGCAGCGACGGCCTGGTTGGCGACGTCTTCCTTGTCGACCGTGAACGGTGCTTCCTTGGCGCCGGTGGCCTTCCAGTGGTCCAGCGTGGTGGTGGTGCGGACCTGGCCGGGGCGGATGACCAGGACGCGAACCCCGAACTCCCGCAACGCTTCTCCGAGACCCAGGTAGAAGCCGTCGAGGCCGGCTTTGGTCGAGCCGTAGACGAAGTTGGAGCGCCGGACCCGTTCACCGGCGACCGACGACATCGCGATGATCTGCCCGAAGCCCTGCGCCTTCATCAAGTCGGCGACCAGCACGCCGACGGAAACCGCTGCGGTGTAGTTGATCTGGGCGGTCAGCACGGCCTTGGACTGGTTCTGCCACAGCTCCTCGGCATCGCCGAGGATGCCGAACGCGACGATCGCGACGTCGACATCGCCCTGCGCCCAGGCGGATTCGATGATCGCCGGATGGGACTTGGTGTCCAGCGCGTCGAAGTCGAGGTACACGACCTCCTTGGCGCCGGCCGCCTCGATCTGTGCGATGGCGGCGTCGCGCTTCGGGGCGTTCGGCAGGTCGGCGAGGATCACCCGCGCCTTGGCGTTCTTGAGGTAGCGCTCGACGATGGCCAGGCCGATCTCCGAGGTACCGCCGAACAGCAGGATGGTCTGCGGGTTGCCGGTTGCGTCAATCATGGGTCTCCTAGAGAAGTTCGAGGCGGCGGGCCATGTCGGAGGCGAACACGCCGTTGGGGTCAGCCTTGCGGCGGGTGGCGATCCACTCGTCGATCCGCGGGTACATCCGGTGGAAGCTCTCGGCGCTGACGCGGGAGTCCTTGGCCGTGTACACGCGGCCGCCGAATTCCATTGCGCGCTTGTCGAGTTCGTTGAGGAACTCGTTGACACCCGGCCGGTTCGGGAAGTCCAGGGCGACGTTCCAACCCTGCATCGGGAAGCTCAGCGGCGCCTTGTTGCCCGGGCCGAACAGCTTGAAGACGTTCAGCGCCGAGTACTGCTTCTGGGTGTGCATCCAGCGGATGATGCCCTTGAACTCTTCGAGCGCGTCGGGCGGAACCAGGAACTGGTGCTGCGCGAAACCCGCTGGGCCATAGGCATATTGCCAACCCGAGGTGATGTCGAGCATGTGGTAGAACTGCGTCAGGTTGACGATCTTGCCCTGGTAGTTACCGCTCATCCGGTAGAACGCCTCGCCGATCGCCGACAGCGAGAGCTTGTTCATGAAGCTGACCGGGAACAGGTTCGGGATCGACGGCAACTGCGGCGCGGTGAACTTCAGCGGGTCTTTCGCCAGCTTGGCGGGCAGCTGATCCACCTTGGCCAGGCTGCCCCGGCTCACCGCGGCGCGGCCGAGCTTGGGCTCCGGGCTGATCAGGTCGAACCAGGCGCTGGAGTACGTGTAGTTGTCCTCGCTGCCGTCCTGGTGCACCGCGACGGTTTCTTCCAGATCCGCGGTGGCGATGCCGTCGGCGATGAAGTACGCGCTCTCCGTGCGGGTCATCTTGATGCGCGCTCGGATCACGATGCCCGTCAGCCCGTTTCCGGCGACGGTCGCCCAGAACAGTTCGCTGTCCGGTCCGTCGGGGGTCAGGGTGTGCACTTCGCCGTCGGCCATCAACAGATCCAGCGACAGTACGTGGTTGCCGAAGCTGCCCGCGCTGTGGTGGTTCTTGCCGTGGATGTCCGAGGCGATCGCGCCGCCGACGGTGACCTGCCGGGTGCCCGGCAGCACCGGGACCCACAGCCCGAACGGCAGCGCGGCCTTCATCAGCTGATCGAGGCTGACGCCGGCGTCGACGTCGGCGATGGCCGTCTCGGAGCTGATCGAATGGATCCGGTTCAGCGCCGTCATATCGACGACGATGCCGCCGCCGTTGCAGGCCTGGTCGCCGTAGGACCGGCCGAGACCGCGGCCGAGGATGCCGCGGCGCAGGTGGGCGGGGCTGGAAGAGTTTGCGTCCGCAACCCGCTTGACCGCCTCGGCGATCACTGAGACATCGGGTGTGGACAGCACGTTTGCCACGGACGGTGCCGTGCGGCCGAACCCGGTGAGGGCGCGGCGCGTCAAGGGCAGCGTGGCGTCAGGCTGGGTAGACATAACGGTCAAAGGGTACCGGGCAACGTCACTTCAACCGGAAAATCACGGCTCGCTGCACCACGAAGTTGATCACCGTCGCCGTGCCCTGGGCGATGACAAAGGCCACAGGCCGTCGCCAGGACTCGCCCTCGAATTGCAGATAGAACAGCTGATTGATGCCGACCTGCAGGCCGAAGGTGACTGCGTACAAGGTCACAACCGCGATGAATCGCGCCCGGCTGGGTTCGGCCTGGAAGGTCCAGCGCCTGTTGATCAGGTAGGCCGTCGTCGTGCCGGCGACGAAGCTGAGTGTCTTCGCGATGAGCGTGGCCCGTGCGTCCGGCATGCCGTTCGCCACGAAGACGGCGCTGAGCAGCGCATACAGGCCGTAATCGACCACCGCGGACAAGCCGCCGGTGACGACGAACCGCCACGCCTGCGTCACCAGACCCAAGGACGCCTCGACGGCTTTCTCGGCACTGTGTTCGGCGGGGATGTCGACTGGCTCGGCCACCCGGGCAGCTTACGTGCACCATGGACTCGTGACCGATTTGCTCCAGGCATGGCACACACTGCTGGCGCGGCATTCTGTGTCGCCGCGCGTCGACGACGTCGGGGCGTCGCTGCTGGGTCGTTGGGCCGAGCCACACCGCAGTTACCACGACCTGAGTCACCTGCGCGGCATCCTGTCCGGAGTGGACGCCCTGGAGGGCTTCGCGGATGATCCTGACGCCGTGCGCCTGGCTGCCTGGTACCACGACGCGGTGTACGCCGGGCAGTCTGACGACGAGGAGAACAGCGCTCTGCTCGCCGAGTCGGACCTGGCCGATCTGGGCGTGGACCCGGCGTTCGTGGCGGAAGTGGGGCGGCTGGTGCGGGTGACCATCACGCACGACCCGGCGGCCGACGACCACAACGGCCAGGTGCTGTCCGACGCCGACCTGGCGGTGCTGGCGGTGCCGCCCGCGGACTATCAGCACAACACCGCGCGGGTGCGGGCCGAGTACCGCCACGTCAGCGACGCGGACTTTGGAATGTGGCGGGGCCGGATGATCGCGGCCATGCTGGCCGGGCCGTCGCTGTACCGCACGGTCGAGGGGCAGCGGCTGTGGGAGGACGCCGCCCGGGCCAATCTCGAGGCGGAGTTGGCGTCGCTCACCGGCTGACGGCTGCCAGCACGGCATGCAGTGCGTCGAGCGCGGCGTTGAACTCGTGGTCGGCCGGCGTGCCGAAGCTCACCACCACGCCGTCCTGGTGCGGGGTGTCCGGCGCGGCTTCGGGGTGCCGCAGCAGCGCCAGCCCGGACAGCGCGATTCCGGCGTCGGCTGCGCGGCGCATGACCTCGTGTTCGGTCCGGTCCGGCAGCCGGATCAAGGCGTGCAGTCCGGCAGACAGCCCACTGATTTCGACATCCAGCCCGGACAGCTTGGCCGCCAGCGCATCTCGCCGCCGGCGGTAGCTGTTGCGCATCCGGCGAATGTGCTTGTCGTACTGGCCGGATTCGATGAAGTCGGCCATGGTCAGTTGGTCGATGGCGTTGACGTAGAACTGCTGCCCGCCCGCCGCGGCCAGCACCGGGTCGATCAGGTTGTCGGGCAACACCATCCAGCCCAACCGCAGCACGGGCGACAGGCTCTTGCTGGCCGAGCCGAGATAGGCCACTCGGTCGGGATCGAGTCCTTGCATGGAGCCGATCGGTTGTCGGTCGTAGCGGAACTCGCCGTCGTAGTCGTCTTCCAGGACATAGCTTTTCGTGCGGACTGCCCAGTCGATGGCATAGGTGCGCCGCGCGGGATGCAGGGGTACGCCGTGCGGGAAGTGGTGCGCCGGGGTGAGTAGAACCGCTGCCGCGCCGGTGGTTTCGAGATCATCGATGACGGCGCCGTGGTCATCGATCCGGATCGGCACCGTGCCGGCTCCGTTCTCGTCTATGGCGTCCCGGAACAGGAACAGCCCGTAGTCCTCGACGGCAATGGTGCCCGGCGCGAACACTTTCGACAGCAGCTCGACGGCATGGCGAGTCCCGGCGCAGATGACGATCGATTCGGCCGTGGTGCGGACGCCGCGGGCCCGGGCCAGGTAGGTGGCCAATGCGGCGCGCAGTTCCGGTCGCCCGCGGGCGTCGCCGGTGCGGAGCGCTTCGGTCGGGGCGTTGGTCAGGGCCCGGCGCGCCGACGCCAGCCAGGCCTGCCGAGGAAAAGCCGCGACGTTTCCGGAACCCGGCATGAGGTTGTGCGTGGGGGTGCCCGGTTGGGCGCGCTGGGTGACCGGCGCAGATTCGGTGTGCGAGCCGACAACCCACGTGCCCGCGCCCTGACGCGAGCCAAGCCAGCCCTCGGCGACCAATTCGGCGTAGGCCTCGGCGACGGTGTTGCGGGCCAATCCGAGGTCGGTGGCCAGCGATCGGGATGGCGGCAGCATGGTGCCGGCCGTCAATCGACCTGACCGGACCGCGTCTCTCAGTGCCCTGATCAGCTGGTCACGGGTGCCGCGTCGGCCCGGGTGCACGGTGTGGCCGAGGTCCAGATGCAGGTCCAGCCCAGCGCTGTTCGCCTCAGAATTGGCCCATGAAACCACGTACAAATTGAACCATGTTCGCGGGTTTTTCATGGCTAACGTGGATGCCATGACCGAGACACTGAACGCACCGACCACCACCGCCCACACCAAGCGCATCGATATCTACGACGCCGCTCCCGAGCTCTACGCCGGGATGATGGCCTTCAGCAATGCCGCGTCCAAGGAGCTCGATTCGACCATCGGCGAGCTGATCAAGATTCGCGCCTCGCAGCTCAACCACTGCGCCTTCTGCCTCGACATGCATGTCCACGACGCGCGCCGCTTCGGCGAGACCGAGCAGCGTCTGGCCCTGGTTGCCGCGTGGGAGGAGGCCGGCGATCTGTTCACCGACCGTGAGCGGGCAGCGCTGGCCATCACCGAGGCCATCACCGATCTGAGCCACGGTCCGGTTCCGGACGACGTGTACGCCCAAGCCGCCGCGGTGTTCACCGAGCGCGAGCTCGCGCACGTCGTCGGCATGGCCACCGTCATCAACTCGTGGAACCGGCTGAACGCCGCTACTCGGAAGGCTGTCGCGCGCCGTCGCTGAACGTGCGGATCGCCGCGGCGAATTCCTCGGGGGCGTCGGACTCGACATAGGTTCCGGCGCCCTCGACGATCACCGTGGTGTGGTTGGGGAACGTCGCTTCCAGCCGCTCACGCTCCTGGGGACGGAAGGCAATGTCGGCGTCGCCCCAGACGATCAGCGTCGGCAGATGGGCGACGTCCGGCAGCGCGGCCTCCACCTCGGCGAAGAAATCCCGACTCGCAAGGACCCGGCCTGGGAGTACCGCAGACGCCTGACGCCGTTCGGCGGTGCCCAGCGCCCGGCGGTAGTGATCCATCTCGGTTTCGGTCGGCTTGCGCCTCTGGTGGCCGGTCGGGATGAAGGCGTTGACGAGCAGATTGAATTGCCGGACCAGGAAACGCATCGGGAGTCCGCCGACGATGCGACCGAACCACTCGAAGTGGAATGTCCCGTTGACTGGCCAGGCCCAGGTATTGGCGAGCACCAGCCGATGGAAGACGCCCGGCCGCCGCTGCGCCACCGCAAGGCCGATCATGCCGCCCCAGTCCTGCCCGACCAACGTGACGTCCCTGAGGTCCAGCTCGTCGACAAACGCGGTGACGACGTCGGCGTGCTCCTCGGGTAGGTAGCGGTAAGCGGGTCTCGGTGTGGACAACCCGAAGCCGGGGTAGTCGAGGGCTATACACCGGAAGTCCTTGCGCAGCAAGCTGATTACCTCGCGAAACAGGAATGACCACGTCGGATTGCCGTGCAGCATCAACAGTGTGGGGCCGGACCCTTCGTCCACGTAGTGCACGGTGTGGCCGTCGATCTCGATGAAGTGGCTCTCGAACGGGAACAGATCGTCGTCGACCCAGGCGGGCCGGGTGGTCTGAGCGGTGTTGGTCATGGCAACCCCTCGTCGAATCAGCCTCCGGTATGCTTGAACATCTCATAGTCACTTGAGAAATTCAAGTAGAAGGGCGGAGCGATGCGCAGCTACGACCAGTACTGTGGGCTCGCCCGCTCCCTCGAAATCGTGGGCGACCGATGGAACCTGCTCATCGTGCGGGAACTCCTCATCGCACCCGCCCGCTATCGCGATCTGATCGAGCGCCTCCCCGGCATCGCGACAAACCTGCTCGCCGACCGGCTCCGCGATCTCGAGGCCGCGGGGGTGGTCGAGCGCCGGCTGGCCGGCGAGGGCAGCGTGGTCGAATACACCCTGACGCCATGGGGTGCGGAGTTGCGCCAGCCGATCGAAGGCCTGCTCCGCTGGTCGACACCGTTGATGATCAGCGGTCCCGCGGGCAGTGACTCGTTCCGGCCGGAGTGGCTCACCCTCGCTGTCCCGGCCCTGCTCGACGGCCGGGTCAAGGTCCGCTCTGCGGTGACGATCGGCCTCGTGCTCGGCGATGAGACCCTGCAGCTGCGCGCGACCCGTTCCGGCTTCGAGATCGGTCCGCCCGACGGCCGCAAGCTTGATGCCTCGATCAGCGCGGGCCCCGCCTGCATCCTCGGTCTCGCCGCGGGTGCTCTTGCCCTCAGCGATGCCCGTGCACTCGGACTCGTCGAAGTCGACGGCGATGAGGCCGTCGTCCGATCAGTCTTCGGTGCCTGACGCGGATGGTGGTGGGATGTCGCTGTCGGTGGGTGGGCGTTGTCCGGTGGATTCCTGTTGTTCTGCGGCCTGGCGCGCTGCTTCGCGGGCGGCGTGGCGTCGGTCGGCGGCTTCTTGGCCGGCCGCTATCGCTTGGAGGTCGGCGTCGTTGAGGGCGCGTTCGTAAGCGATGCGCTGGGCCTGGTTGTGGGCGCGGGTCCGGCGTCGGATGGGCATCATGATGCCGCGGCCCGGTGCTGGTGGGGTGTCGAGATCGGTGACGTTCGACGGTGGCCCGTCCGGTAGTGGGGTGTCGACCTGCTTGTGGGGGAACAGGATTCGACTTTCGGGCACGCTGGTGTAGGTGTGGCCGGTGGGTGCGGTCCACACGATGGTGCCGTCGGGCTGTTGACGGTCCCGCCATCCGTCAGGCCCGCTGTAGAAGGTTTTGAGTAGGTGGTGTTTTCGGCATTTCGGGCTGAGGTTGCCCGGATGGGTGGGCCCGGCGGGCCAGGGAATCGTG